>JAZLHK010000039.1:0-31815 GCA_045616805.1 Fibrobacter sp. | reverse complement strand
ATTTGTATAATTTTGACATGGGCTTTTTCTTCTGTTTTTTTTGGCGATTAAATTTTAGAAAATAGCCCATTTTTTGTTTAATTTAGGCGAAAGTCAACGAAAAAGGGTGGCGAAGCCACCCACACATGTTGATGAAGAGCCGAAAAAAGAGACCCGCGCCTTAGCGCAGGTCCCTTGAAAAGAGTGTCGGGATTACCGCAATTCTACTTGTTCATTTGCTTAATCAGATTCAGGGCGGAGCCGGCCTTGAACCATGCCCACTGCTGTTCGTTGTAGGTGTGGTTCAGGGTGATGCTGTCGGCGGAACCATCCTTGTGATGAGCGACCAAAGTCAGGGGCTTGCCCGGTGCAAACTCGGTGAGGCCGAGAATGTCGAACACGTCCTGTTCCTGAATCTTGTCGTAGTCGGCAGGATTTGCGAAGGTGAGGGCCAGCATGCCCTGCTTCTTCAGGTTGGTTTCGTGAATGCGGGCGAAGCTCTTCACGATCACAGCCTTGACGCCCAGGAATCGCGGTTCCATAGCGGCGTGTTCGCGGCTGGAGCCTTCACCATAGTTTTCGTCACCGATAACGATGGAGCCGATGCCCTTGTTCTTGTAAACCTTAGCGAGTTCCGGAACTTCCTTATAGGAACCGCACTGGCAGAGAACCTTGTTTGTTTCGCCGTTGAATGCGTTCACAGCACCGATGAGCATGTTGTTGGAAATGTTTTCCAAGTGACCGCGGTAGTTGAGCCACGGACCAGCCATGGAGATGTGGTCGGTGGTACACTTGCCCTTGGCCTTGATGAGAATCGGGGCGCCCATGATGTCCTTGCCGTCCCATGCTGCGAAGGGAGCCAGAGCCTGGAGGCGCTTGCTTTCCGGATTGATGGTCACGGTGATGGAAGAACCGTCTTCTGCCGGAGCCTGGAAGCCTGCGTCCTTCACTTCGAAGCCGTTGACCGGGAGTTCGCACTTTTCAGGAGGATCCAGCTTCACAGCCTTGCCTTCGCCATTGACGAGGGTGTCGGTTGCCGGGTTGAAAGTGAGCTTGCCGGAGAGAGCTGCGATCACAGCCATCAGCGGGGAAGCGACGAAAGCGTGAGTGTTCGGGTTGCCGTCAGCGCGCTTTGCAAAGTTGCGGTTGAAGGAGTGAACGATGGTGTTCAATTCCTTCTTGTCGGCACCAGCACGGTCCCAACGGCCAATGCAAGGACCGCAAGCGTTGGTCATGATCACAGCACCGAACTGCTTGAAGATGTCGATGAGGCCATCGCGTTCAGCGGTGTAGCGAACCTGTTCGGAACCCGGGTTGATGATAAGCGGGCACTTGGGGCCGAGACCCTTGGCGAGAGCCTGCTTGATCATGCTTGCTGCCATGTAGAGGTCTTCGTAGCTGGAGTTGGTGCAGGAACCGATGAGGGCTGCGCTAACTTCGTCCTTGGATTCCGGCTTTGTGTCTGTTGCCTTGATGGATTCAGCCATGTCGGTGATAGCGAAAGCGCGGTCCGGGCTGAAGGGGCCATTGTAGTGGGGAACCAGTTCGGAGAGGTTGATTTCCACAACGCGGTCGAAGTACTTTTCCGGTTCGGCTTCCACTTCGGGGTCGGCCTTCAGGTGTTCAGCAATCTTGTCTGCTGCTGCTGCAACGTCTGCGCGGCCAGTGATCTTCAGGTAGCGGCTCATGGAGTCGTCGTAGCTGAAGGTAGAGCAGGTGGCACCCACTTCTGCACCCATGTTGGCGATGGTTGCCTTGCCGGTAGCAGAAAGGCTGCGAGCGCCTTCGCCGAAGTATTCGATAATAGCGTTGGTGCCACCCTTAACGGTGAGGATGCCGGCGAGCTTCAGGATAATGTCCTTGGCAGTTGCGAAGCCCTGGAGCTTGCCGGTGAGCTTTACACCGATCATCTTCGGGTACTTCAATTCCCAGGGGAGGCCGACCATGGCGTCCACAGCGTCTGCACCGCCAACACCGATAGCCAGCATGCCGAGACCGCCAGCGTTCACAGTGTGGGAGTCGGTACCGATCATCATACCACCCGGGAAGGCGTAGTTTTCGAGAACCACCTGGTGGATGATGCCAGCGCCCGGAAGCCAGCAGTCAATGCCGTACTTGGCGGAAACGGACTGGAGGAAGTCGTACACTTCCTTACTGTCGGACTTTGCCTTCGGGAGGTCAATTTCCACACCTTCCTTAGCGATAATCAAGTGATCGCAATGTACAGAACTTGGAACAGCGACCTTGGATTTTCCAGCAGTTGTAAACTGGAGGAGGGCCATCTGGGCGGTAGCGTCCTGCATAGCCACGCGGTCCGGATGGAATTCGGCAAAATCAGTACCACGAACATACTGCTTGGATTCTGCACCGTCGATCAAATGGGTGTAGAGAATCTTTTCTGCAAGGGTGAGGGGGCGGCCAAGCTGCTTGCGAGCTTCTGCCACGCGACCAGGAATACGGGCGTAAGTAGCCTGAATCATGTCGAAATTAAAAAGCATAGTTACCTCTGATTGATTTTAACAACAAAAAGTTAGAAAAAATGAAAAACGGCTGGATTTCTCCAACCGATTATGTCGCAAAATTTATGCCAAGAATAGGAATGAAAACTAGATGCAGTTATCCGGGATATCCAGGGTGAAGGATCCGTCTGCTCTGAAAAGGGTGTCTGGTACACAAGACGAACTGTTTTCTCCAAAGATGTCATCATCATCATCGGAAGAATCTGCTTTGAATTTGTATTCTTCATTCTTACATTTATCAATAGACTGTTGCTTAAGGTTGTCCATTGCATCATTGAAAGTTGCAGTGTATTGACCGGAGTTTTGAATGGTCTTGACGTAGGAATCAGTGCATTCTGCATCCGGATACGATTCTTTTTGTGAGGTACAGAGTGCGTCCATTATTTCCTTGGTTGCGGGATCAGATTCAATGTAGGACGTAACAAGAACGCAGTCCTTTACAAGTTCAATTTTAGAAGTGACAGAAGTTTCTATACCCATGGAAACGAAGCTGGCTATCAAAACAAGTGCGCTGTCGCCTTCGTATACCTGACATTCGAATCCTTTTACGGAATTACCTAACTGGATCGAGTATACTTGTGGCCCTGTTTCCGCAGGATTCGTAAGCCAACTTTCAGTAGATTGTTGATTGCTGCTGTTGTCGAGCTCGTTAGCTGTGCTACTTGAATCGTTTGAACAACCGTAGATAAACGCTATTGCGAGCATGCTTAGACATGCCATTTTTGTCTTGAAAATCATTAATCTAACCTCCCAAAATAACAGAGCCAAAGATAGTATTTTTTGATGTTTAGAAACTTTGTTATTTTTGGACTTTCAAATGTTTACGTTTCATGAAAGTTCTTCAAATCAATAAGGTCTTTAATAAGCTTGGCGTATTCCAGACGAATCATCGTGCTGGTATTCTCATAGCGGTCATCCTCTTTACGCTTCTCGCGGGTGTGGGAATTTTACGCTTCGAGTTTTCCTTTACCAATGACGGCTGGTTCCTTGAGGGGGACCCGGCCAAGGTCAATGCGGAAAAGTTCCGGGAGCATTTCGGAAACGATGCCAGCGTTGTGGTTCTGGTAACTGCAACGGGTACGCAAGGGGCTGACGGTTCCGCAGAATCCGTGCCAAGTGTCCGTGATTCCGCAATCCTTGAAATGCGGGACACCCTTTCTCGCTACATGCTGGCGAACATTCCACTGGCAAAGGAAATTCATGCCATCGAAAACACCGCAGGTACCGAGGCGCTGCTTCACCTGAGCCTTGAACGTTACACGGATCCGGCTGATGATGCTGCAAAAATTGGCCGCGCGGTAGCGGATATGTTGAAGCGCCCGGAGTTTAAGTCTGAAAAGTGGGACTTGAACGCCGGCGGCGAACCCTATCTTGAAGTGGCGAAGAACGATTCCACCATGCCCCAGGCGGCACGTTCCGTAGTCATCGGCGTGTTCATCATGATTTTCTGCCTGGCCTTTTTTACCCGAAGCAAATTCGGAGTGCTTGTGCCCCTGATGGCCATCGCCTTTGCCATGGCTTCCGTATTTGGCATTTGCGGCTGGCTGGGCGTTAAACCTGATTTTACCTTGTTTACCTTGCCCTTGGTGCTGGGCATGGCCTTAAGCGTAGGCTATTCCATCCATTATATAAACAGTTTCAAGCAAGCATATCAGCGCCTGGAAACCTGCTTTGGCAATCGCCCGAAAAATCGTGATGAAGCCCTGGTGGAAGCGGTGACTGAAACTGGCTGGCCCATCTTCTTTACGGTGGTGACGACGGTTGCTTCCATGTTGTCGTTTTTGGTTGTGGAAATGCCCGTGATGAAAATCGTGGGCTCCATTTGCGCCGCCATGGTTTTTGCTGTTTACCTGTACGTGATTATTCTGGTGCCCATCCTGTTCAGCTATGACGGCAAGGGTAAAAAAACGGTCGCGAAACTTGCAAACGACGAAGGCCGAATTGAAAAAATCCTGGCGAATATTGGCGGCAAGGCTTTGAACATGAAACTGCCGATTGCCTTGGCTTCCGTTGCCATTGCCGTAGCCAGCGCCATTGGATGCATGGGGCTGAAGGTAAACATGGAATATGTGGAAATGTTCGGTACCAAGTTGCCTTTTGTGGAGCGCCTGGTAGAACTGATGGATTCCGAGTTGGCTAATGTATACTCCTACAATGTGATGATTGATTTGGGCGACGATTCTGATTCCGCGTCCTTCAAGAATCCCGAAAAATTCGCCGCCTTGGACAGCTCCGTTACGGATTTGTCAAACCTGCCTCTGACCAAGTTCACCGAAGGAAAAGCCCGTGTGATGGTGGGTGGCGTTACCGACGATTTCAGCACCGCCTACATTCATGTGGAACTGAAGGAGTGGAATTCCAAGCAGATTGATGTTGATATCGACAGCGCCCAGACTCTTGTTCGCCATTATTTCCCCAAGGCCGATGTGGGTGTAGAAGGTTATGCCGTGGAACAGGCTTCCATGAATAACAAGTTGGTGAAGGGCGAAATCAAGTCCGTGTGCGTTTCCTTTGTGATGATAGTCCTGCTTTTGATTGCATCGTTCATGAGCGTCAAAACGGGACTGATTGGCATGATTCCCAACGTGGCACCCATTCTCGTGATTGGCGCTGTCATGGGCTTCTGCGATTTCAGCATGGATATGATGACCATGATGGTGATTCCCATGGCCATCGGTATTGCGGTGGACGATACCATCCACTTTGTCAATCATTCCAAGCTTTGCTTTGAACGATGCGGGAACTACCGCGAATCTGTTCTTGCCACCTTCAGGGACGTGGGCAAGAGCATGGTGAGCACCACCATCATTCTTTGCATGATGTTCCTTGCCTACATGGTAAGCCCTGTGACCATCTTCTTTAGGGTGGGGCTTATGGCAAGCATTGGTCTTGTGACTGCCCTGGTGGCGGACTTTACCATTACGCCGGTACTGATCGTACTGACAAAACCCTTCCGCAAGGAAACTGTTAAGTAAAGGAGATCCCGGCTATAACGGCGCACTTTGAATGAGAGAAGAAAGCACCTTTCGTGAGAGAAAAATGACAAAAGGGTAAACCAAAACGGTTTACCCTTTGCTGTTTTTAAAGGGAATTAACGCGACATTTAAAGCTTGTTAAATCGGCTTTGAATCATCGATAAGCTTCTGCAATTTACGCGTACCATTAAGATGTTTAAACATTCCCTCATAGCTACCGACCCTTGATTTCTGTTTCTCCAGGTTTGGAACAGGATTTTGGATTGCTGATTTGCAGTTTTTGCGCAAACGTGTCCCCGGATATACACGGTACGGCAATATATGAACACCAAGGAAATCAAAGCCGTATGCAGCTGGCTGTAGGTTTATTTTTCGCGGGTGAAGGGTGAGTTTTAATTCATTTTGGAGAAATTGCCGTATTTTATCAATGGAGTCTATAAGGGTTTCCTTATTGTCTGATACAAGAACCATATCATCTACATAGCGGCCATAGTAACGAATTTTAAGTGTCCTTTTTACATATTGATCCAGTTTATTCATATAGATGTTACCAAAAAGCTGTGAAGTCAAGTTTCCTATCGGAAGTCCTTTGGATTCTCCAGCGTATTTAAGTGTTTTATCCTTTGGCAGATCATCCCAGGCTTCTGGTGGACTTCTAAACATTGCTGTTTCCAATGGCATGGCGAACACTATCATTTTAACCAGGTACTCGCAAAGGCTAATGTCAGGAACGCCTTTCCACTTGGCTTTGTTTAGACCATCTATGATTAAATTGTATAACAGAGCTTTATCGATGCTCATGAAGAAGCCTTTGACATCAAGCCTAAGCACCCAGCAGTCCTTGTGAAAATCGACACTAGCGGCTCTTAAAAAGCCCCTTACACGGTTGATACCAAAAAGAGTACCTTTACCTTTTCTGCAACTATAAGAATCATGAATAAACTGGCGTTCAAATATTGGAAACAACCAGGAACAAAGAAGATGGTGAACAACCCTGTCTCTAAAATCAGCGGCAACGACTTCTCTTTTTACAGGGGTTTCGTTGATGAAACACACTGAAGGAGACAAATCATAGGAGCGGCTTACAAGCTCATTGGCTAATTTAAGAAGGTTTGTTTCAAGGGCAAGTTCAAATTTAAGCTGGCTTTTGGTATTCCTTTTGTTTTTTCGGGCCTGCCTATACGATCTATATAATAGAGGATAAATAGAGGGCACCGTAATGGTGCCCCCAGAGGAGTCCTTGACGAGACGAACAGAAAAGGCGTTGCTAGTCTTATTGTTGTTGTTCGAGTCCATCGACGCGCCCGTAGAGAAGTTACGGTTGTAGGCATTAGTTGAAGAGTTCTCCGTAGCCGTCCAGAAGTTCGCGTTGCTGCCTAAATTGTTGAAGGAGCCCGAGTTCCGGTTGCCAGCAGGAAAAACAGAAAAGCCTGTACGATGTAGTATTCATTTAATAAAGCTTAAAAAAAGGCTTTTAATGGATTTTTTAAGCGGTGTGAACCCTTCATCCGTTACCAGATGTGGCGGGCAGAATACTGGATTCCTCATTGCTCGCTCCCTGAGTCCTTGAACGCAGGGATTCTGGCGATACAATTTTAAGTATTTCCTCTATTTTTTGGTTTACAAACATCCACTGATTTAGGCTAACCTGGTGAAGCTCGTTAAGCAGCCTAAAATCTAGGCGGATTCGGAGGAGGGACTGCACCAGGCTATCGCAATCAAGCTTATTAATATGGTTAATGTACAAATATACATGCTCTGTGACATCAACAAGAGTGCTTAAAAGACGTTCTCCGATAGGAAAACGATATATTCTGTTGATTTTTGGGACTAAATTAGAAGCATATACAGTAAAATCAAATACCAGTCTATAAAGAAGGTACTCCGACGTTTTGGCTTCTTTTTTCTGCTCTTTTGGGGTACTTTTAGGCTCTTTTTTAGGTTGATCCGTGGATTTCGGAGTTGACAAAACACCTGATTTCCATTCATCATATCCTTCCACATTGGGGACATTTTTTATTACGATATGGCCGTCATCAATAACTTCATAAAGAAAGCCCTTTTGCTTGGACGTAAGCTGCAAATCCTTCAAAACGTTTGTAGGGAAACCCAGGTACACAAGGTCTTTTGCAACCTTTTGAACGAATTTATGGTGCGCTTGATATTTTCGGAAATACTTGGAAAAAAGGAACGCAGAATGCTCCCATGCTTGCCAAAAAATGCGGTCCCGCACTAGATGGACCTCATTTCCATCGTTATTTTCAAATTTCAGTATATCTTCTGTATTCATAAAAAAAATTTTTCGCAAGGCTGCTTCGCAGCCTTGCGGTTTGGTGGTCTTTGCTGCTTTATAAATTTAGGCAATTTTTAGGACCGTGCGCCGTTGGCGCTCCGGTCCTGTTCGCTCTGGCTTCGCCAGGCTCACTAGGAATCCTTGACGAGACGAACAGAAAAGGCGTAGCTAGTCTTAAGGTTGTTGCTCGAGTCCATCGACGCGCCCGTAGAGAAGTAACGGTAGTAGGCATAAGTAGAAGAGTACTCCGTAGCCGTCCAGAAGTACGCGTAGCTGCCTAAATAGTTGAAGGAGCCCGAGTATCGGTAGCCAGCAGGAAAAACAGAAAAGCCGTAATTGTCGGTACCGTTACCGCTAGACCAGTCTGTTGTTGATTTAAGCTTTGTTCCTGCGCTTCCAGAACCACCAATGGCATTGGCAAGCTGATCCCATTCAGCAGCCGTAGGTAAATGCCACCCTGCCACAGATATGCCCATAGCAGCGTCCCAAAGATACAGACGACCATAGTTCTTTCCATTGCGTCCATAAGTAGCTTCGTCGTTATTGTAGAACCAGGAGTTTGGAACATTGAGTTGCAGATTTTCGGCCATCCATGTTTGATTGCCGATGGTCACAGTCCGATATTCAAGTCCACCAATTTCAAGCGTTCCATATTCAACGAAAGTAACTCGGCCAAGTCCAAGTGAGGAAAAGTCTGCGCCTTCTACCACAATGGCATAATTACCAGCGTAGGCTGCACCATTGTGAGAAAAATACTTATTGACGACAAGTCCAACATATCCGTTAGGATCAACAACTTTTATTCCACTTTCGCCGACAATTTGCTTTGCGTACACGCCCACTTCGCCGCCACCACCGCCACCGGTGATTGCTGCAATCAGGTCGGGACAATCCGCGAGAGCTGCTCCCGGAGGAACGATAACGTTTTTTGCTTCAATGGCGGCCAGAATGTTAGATTTTACACCCTGAAGTCTTGTAATTTCATTTTGAATCGACATATATTCCCCTACAGTTCAGAGAGCTGTATTTCAACTTCGCCGACAATACCATCGACATATTCCTTGGATGCGAAGGGACCGGCAAGTTCCAACCCAGTACCAGCGGCATTGATAACAACTGCCTTGCCTGCATTCTCTTCCGAGAAAAATTCCGGAGGGATGAGCTGGCCGCCAAGGACATTTTCAACACCATCATCAGTCCAGAATACCGCTACAGAACCATCGATATTGGCGATAAAGAGCTTCTTTATCCTGGTCAAATCAGGATTTTCGTCCAAGCTACCCGATGCAAAATAACACTGCAGAGCATCCTTGGTGATATTGCTCTTTTCCCAGGATGCGGAGACAAATTCCCCGGGGCCGTTTGCTTCCTTGGCACGGTAAAGTTCGCCGTCGTGGAAGACAAATTCGCCAGCAGAGTACGTGCTTTCCGGGCTAAAATCATCCGCAATATCAGATGTAACGGAAATACCACCGAGATCAACTCGCTTGGACGAGTTCAAGATACTTACAATGGTATTGTAACGTTTCTTGCGTGCTTCAATCGGATCAATCTCGCCAAGCGAGAATGTTCTTGAAGTAATAATTACTTCGTTTGCCATGTTTTACCTCTTTTTTTATTGTTCAATCCATGTTCCGGTTACGTTGATGGTACCCATGCTTACTGAGCCGCCCTGAGAGGCAAAGCGAGCTCGAATGCTGTATTTCTTCGCACTTTCAGCCGAAAAAGCAAAGCGACATGTCATAAGCACCTTTTTTTCGCTACCTTCCCAAATGTTGACTTTGTACAGGGGCTTTTCAATTACCGGTTCTTTTTTTGTATCGTCGTACAGCTGAAGCGCAAAGTTGCCGCCGAAACTTTGGTTGTAGCTATCAATGACAAACTGAAGCGTAAAATCGACAATTCCGCTTTTAACCTTGATGTTGTCGCTAGGTACAACCTCGATAAAACCTGCTCCCGCACCAAGAGTCACAGGATCTTCTTTATGCACAGTGAAGTCGTGGGCCGTAGGTGTATCGATAGGTTCACGCCAAAATTCATACCAGGTAAAAGAAAGGTATCTTGGCTGATACCATGTAATCATGGCAGAGTTACCAGGGTGGATTGCAACCAGAGTTTTATTGTCTCCATATCCAATAGGAATATGAATATTTATTCCTCTTGCAGGACCGTAAGGAACGACAAAAACAACACGGGCAGCAGTAAAGTTTTCCGTATTAAATTCTAGGGGGGCAGTGGAAGAAGAAGTGTCGTTCGTATTGATTTCCACGACAACTACATCATGATTAATTCCTGTAAGGTTAATTACACTATCCCGGGCATCGACCTTTACAATCGCAACCTTGTCATAATAATTAGGAGGAAAAGGCAGATGCCCAATTTCATTTTCTTTTTTTTCGTAGGAAAGATCCATCAGGGCATTCATCGCCTCGGGATGGACAGATTCACCAGATTTCCAGACTCTTTTTTCCATTTTTTACTCCAGGATAAAGATTTTACCATTTTCAAGTTCAAAGACGCGGCCATCTTCAAGCATCAATGCGGAGGCGTTTTCGGTGCTGTTTTCAAGCACAAAAACCCGTCCATTTTCAAGTTCAAGCAGACTTCCGTCTTCAAGTTCGAAGGCAGCAAGCTTTGTCACTTCCCACCGGATTGTGGTAAATGGGATTTTATTTTCTTCAAAAGCATCTACAAGCGGAATGATTTCGTTAAGCATCTGCCCACAAACAACCGTCCAGGTGTACTGTTCGTCGGGGTCGTACATTGGTTCGCCTAAATGGGAGACGCCTAACCTGAACAGCCTTTTCGGCGGTATGATGGTCACATTGTAGCCCATAAGAAGCGCCAAGGCCTTATAATGTTTTTCTGCAATGCCAGAATCCAGGTTATACTTGGCAAGCAAGGCTTGCCGCCTATCCTCGATAGTGCCAGAGCCGTCCAGTTCATACAGCTTTTCCCACATTGCCAGGGTGCGAACTGCTGAAGACGGCGAAATTTCATTGTAGGCTTCGTCTGCATACGCCATGGCTCTATCAAGTTCCAGGGCAACGGCATATTCCTCCGCATCCATTTGGAGCGGGTATAGCTGCTTCAGAGCCTTGAAATGGGGGCTTTTGTTTGGGTCAATCATTCTACAACCATTTCGCCAAGGGTAAATACTTCGGTTTCCTTGCAGGTCACGATGTCGGTAAGTTCTTCTTCTCCACTACCATTGAAACTTCCATAGACACGGGCAAAAGTCGCGCCGTTTTGATTGGCAAGCACAACGATTTGCGCTGGGATGAGGGTTTTGCCAGGAGAGAGTTCTGCAAAATACTTCTTGACGGATTTTGTAAAGGATTCAACATCCAAGGACGGAAGCTTCGGCACGGCAATCCTTAAGTCAACCGTGGTTTCTTCCGGGACATTGACATAGATTTCCCGGGGAGCTACAGGGCCTTCTTCCTCGCATTTAGCGCGGATTGCCTCGCAACAACGCATGGACAAGTTGAGCGGAGTCACAAGGATCATTGCAGTACCAACGCCATTGTGATTCTTGAGGCATTTAGCTGTTGCAGCTGCCTCTACATCGTCGCTTTCGCCATAAATTTCAAGTCCGGTACACTTGATGTGGTTAAGAGCTTCCTGTTGCCAATCCTCAAGACCATCAATATACTGGAGCTCAATTTTCAGCTTGGAGACCTCAAGTTTCGAGAAATTAAGCTGGCACCATCCATGCGCAACATCCACTTCGCCAATCTTGATGAATGCGTCTTCGCCATAGTCTCCATAGACATTCAGAACGGCTTTTCTGGATGTACTGAAGCCAAGACCTACACCAATAAGGGGTGTCGGGTCGCCCAAATCCACAACGATGTACTTCTCGACATCGGATGTTCTCAGTTTAAAGCCTACGGTATCGACATGGGGATTCAGCAGCTCGGAGGCTTGAAGCTCATAAACATCGCCGCTGATCATGGATTCCTGAAGTTCCACGGTCTTGCCGACACTGGTGGCTTCGAGTGCCCATCGTTCAAAGTCAAAAGGTTTTCCACCGCTTGCTGGCTTACGGATATAGGACAAAATGAACGTCAAAAGTTCGCTTGGAGTAAGCCCTTCGACATTTTGACCGCGATCTGCAGCGAATCTCTTGAGACTTTCCACGCTCATGGATGTGGGGAAAATCTGATTGAGGGTCCAATCGGTCTGCTTGTAGAGTCCCCAGATTGCAGATGCCGCGCACGCAAAACGGATGTAGGTATCGGTTCCCTGCGTAATGTTGATCGTAGGGTTAAAGTTCTTGGCATCGACAATCATCCTCTGAAGGATTTCATCAACTGTTACGGACATTGCCAACCTCCACAAATCGGCTAAAAGTGATGGTCTTGCCGGTATATGCAACGCATTCTACGTTTATCAGCAGCCTATCGGCGCTATCATAGCTCGCGAATGCTTCTACAGACTTAAGGTGCTTGATATCGAGAAGCCACTGAAGGGCTTCTTCTGCGTATTTGACTGCCCTTATCCTGGTATTTTCGGAAACGACAGCCTTTAAAAGTTCCTTGAATCTATGACCAAACTCCGGCTTCTTGAAGAAAGAACCTTTTGCAACCGTAAGAGAAAGCTCGACTTCTTGCTTGATGTCTTCAAATGTCATGAAAGGGTCTCCGGGAAAACGCCAGGGCTTGGCGGTGTCGTGGGCATGGTTTCTGTAATGGTTACCGTGGCGGTTTTTAGCACATTTTCAATGGCCTTAAAAAGCGTTTTATAGGGCTTTTCAACGGTCTTGTCAGTGATGCAACTTTTAATAGCATCAGCTACGGCAACGGTCATCAAGGAGAATGTCGGGGCCACAGAGACCACAACTGTTCCACCGTGGGACGGCTCTCCTGATTTCGGGACTCCATCCCAGAAGGCGCAAATTTTAGCGGCCATGTTGGTTATGGTTGCCTCGGTATTATCCGTGGTAAAGGCGCTTTCAAGCAGGGAAACATCACCACCGGCAGTAAGAACAGCACCAGCAATAGTCCCACCCTTGGCATACTTGTTGTAGGCCTTGGCAAGGTCAGGGGCCACATTCTTTTTGCCGTCTGCCCCCTTTACGATGCGTTCAAACTCGTTACTTAAAGTATCAAGGTCTAGCATTACATATCCTGAGCATCGGTTGTAGGTGAAGTAGGCGCACCAAGGTTGCCCACATGGGTGTGCTTGTTGTAGTTCTGACGCAAACGGTCCAGGGTTCCAGACTTATCCTGGACATCACCTGTTACGCGAAGGTCGCCATCGATGTCAACGCCGCCACTGGCCTTGATCGCTATGGTTCCATCGTCCTTAAGGATGATGTAATGTTCCTTTTCCCTGTAAAGGGCTGTTTCGCCTTCGTTTACGGAAGGCCTATCGGCACCATCGGATGCAACGGCAATCACCACATTGCCAAATTGCAGCAACAGCACGCGGTCACCTTTGCGAGGAATGCTGATAAAACCGAATTGCTGCATCAGCTGACGGTCTTCAAATTCAATGTCATTGGCTTTCGCCGTGAGGTTTCGGAGCTTTCCGGCAACATCCTTGCAGCTTTCAACAATGCTTGTAAAAAATTTCATCATATAACACCTCCGGGCTGGAGCGTAAGGCGGGTCCTTTTTCCTTCCTGGCGGGAAAGGGTGAATGTCCTGGACACGATCAGGTAATTGTCATTTGCCCCATTGAAATCATCCTGCACATCGCAGAACTGATTGATGGTCCAGTTGTTGCCTTTCTGGGAGTGCCCTGCCACGGTGTATTCCAGCTGGATAGCCTGGGCCTTTTCGGTAGCAAGTTGCAACTCAGCCGTCTTTTGGGCAGGGCCTTCGTTCTCGTTCCAGTTGGCGACAAGAGGCATCTTGAAGGGATAATCGCCGTTTTTCACGGTACATTTCGTGTACTTGATATCGTTATCGGATTGGGATTCCCCGACAATTCTTATTTCGGAATGGCCGTTTTCAATAGACTTTGTTACAGAACCCTCGATATAGTCCATTTCGGACACATCTTCAAAGGCGTGGATATGGAAATTGGCGGAACCGCGGGCAAGGGGCTTGTCAAAAACGAACTGGCCCTCCGGAGAAACCCAGAACAAGTAGCCCTGGGAATTGGCCGCTTTCTTGATTACATCGAATACGGAATCTCCCGGAGAGACCTCGACATATTGCCGCTTGATCCTATCCTTGGAAGCCCCGGAATTATACACGAAATCCTTCTTGCTGATAAACGGAATATCCCGGACAAGTTTTTCTGCCAAACCAGGCAAAGTCTTTGGCAATGCCCCAAATTTGGTAACGCTCGTGTTGGACAAAAGCCAAGCCGTGGACTTACCCTCGACACTGAATCGGGGGCCTCCCTGCTTGGAAAGAGTTCTCCTGGTAGTAAGGACAATTCCAGTAAGCACAACAACACGATTCACGTAGATTTCACAGAGATCGCCCTCGTTAATGTCGTATTGACTGTCGCATTCAAATGAAAATGAACCTTCCGGGGAAAACAAGTCCGCTTCAATGCTATAGCTGATGAACTTGTCAACCCTGGCATTCTTGACGGTGAGAAGCACTTCATCACGATTCATAGACAAGCACCTCCCCAATCATGAATGTTGGATTCTTGACATTGTTTAAGGCGCACAGTCTTTCTGCAGCCTGGTAAGATAGCCCGTTATCAACGGCAATCTTGTGGAGCGGGGTTTCGTGAGTCACCTCGATTTTCTTTGTTGTCATGTACTCCATCTTGATGCGGAGTACAGCTTCGGATAATGTTGCAACCTGTTTCTTGAGGCGGTCGGGGCTAGAAGACACCGGAAGCACCTTCTGAACGAACTCGCGGGCCATGGCAAGGGAGTCATCCATATCCTGAGGAGACACAAAAACAGGGGCGCTAGGCTTGGTAAGGCTTCGACCTTCCACATCATCGACAACGACATTTTCACGGGCCATGCTTTCGCCAAGGCGCTTTTCATCCTCAGAAATGAGTCTTCCCGCCTCTGTAGATATTGCAGCAGCAGCGAGCGTGGCAAAGCACCCATAAACGGTTGCAGGCATACCGGCTACATTGCCAAGCATTTCGGTAGCGCTGGTAACCAAGGTACTTATAGATGCCTTTGAGCTGGTATGATCATCAATTCGCCTTGCAAGACCAGTGAAAGAGTCCAGGCATTCCTGGAAAGCTCTTGTAAGGGTTCCGGAAAGCGTATCAAGGTAATCAATAGTGGCGCTAATGGCATCAAGAGGGGCCTTGACGCTTTCGATAACGCCAAGAACCTGCCCAAGGCCCTGATTGACTGCGGATGCAAAAGCCCTGGCGGCATCGCCAAGCTCGCCCCACTTGTCAAGAAGCGACCAGTCTTCGCCTTCCACGTCGGGAACTCCAGCCTGCTGCATGGATTCCGCAATAGCGGCCATGGCTTCTTCATTGCAGGCGGTAGCTTCATCAAGGTTAGATTCGTAAGGGTCCGTGTAGTTTTGGGTTTCCGGCTGGATTCCCGCTACAACGAACTCAAAAGTGAACTCTGCAAACTTTCTACGGCGATCTTCGCTAAAAGATGCGTTTCGCGGATATCCTTCTACAACACCGTGTTCCGGGTGAACAAGCTCAATGGGGCTAGGGAAATACGACAGAAACCAGTTTCTAATCTGGACAAAATTGTCCTCGTAGTCCTTATTCTTGATGACACAGGAAAACTTGAACGTCTCAGGATCAACGCCCATATCCTCGATATCGGCACCGTTTTTATACGGGTATGTAGTCTCGGAAAGGGTATGACTAATGTCATCCCCTATAGATACGAGACTTAAAGTCCAAGGACCGAGTGTAGATTCAACGCCTTCTGCCATCATTTACCCAAACTTGGAGTGTTCTTCACCTTGACGGTAGGCGGCTTTACGCCCTTACCAGATGTTTCTACAACAGCCTTTTCGCCACCGATGATGTTGATGTTGAAACTTTGATTTTGCGGCGGAAGTTCGATTTTAGGCGCAAGCATTTCCATGTAAGTCTTGTTATCGACTACGGTCTCCTTGCGTTCCTTGTTCTTTTTCACGGCTTCCTTCATCTTTTCGGATGCGGCATCCATTTCTTTCTGGAGCCTGTTCACCTTCGCTTCATTGACATAAAAAAGGCTGTTCAATTCATCTTGCATGGCATTGAAGGCGATATCCTTCTGCTTGGCCCAATAGGCAGCTTCATAGCCATATTTATCTTCTATGGTCTTGTTGCCCTGAGCCTGGATTTCATCGCGCTTTGCCTTCATTTCTTTGTTGGTGTTGTACAACTCCACGCAAGCATCGCCAAACTCATAAATTTTCCCAACAGCCCAGCCTGTAGCAGCCGTCAATGCACCCATACCAAGGGCAGAACCACCTAGCTTGTTAAGCCCTGATCTTGCCCCGGAAAGGGCCCTGCCAAAGCGTCCCTGTTCCCGAGTGTTTGCCACTACCTGCTTTGTATTCGCGGCATTCCTTGCCGGAACGTCGTCATCGTCCATGTAGTAGTTGGGGTTACCCATGCCACCCTGGCCCATGTTGACGACAAAGACCTTTTGCACGGCAGCGGCACTTACTGCACCGCCTACGGCATCGGAACCACCCTTGGCCCCCTTGCCAGTCCATATACCCTTCATTTCTGCGCCAAAGGCTCTTACCTGGTTTACCAGACCTCCGAGCTTTACGGCACCCAAGGCAAGGGCTGCAACGGTCATGGCCTTGAATCCAGCCGTCACAAGTCCCTGGTGATCTGAAAGGTATTTAAGAACATCCGAAAGCTTATCTACAGGACCAACAAGATTCACGTCAGCGAATTGTTCTGCAATCGCCTTCATCTTTTCAATGGACTTGTTGAAACCATTTGAAATTTTTTCGTTTCGTTGATCAAGTTCAGCGGTGTTAGTCATACCAGCTAAACCGCTTTGAGTGATGTTATCGATGTTTTCCCAATTTTTCTTATACTCACCAATCAATGGTTGAAGAGCCTTGATAGATGAAGCACCGAAAAATTTCTGGAGTTTTTGGATATCTCCGCCAGTTTTCTGCATCAGTTGGCGCATAATGGCATCAAAATCGTTAAATTCATTATTCTTATCGAATACATGAACACCGATTTTATTCAGGTCTTTCGCCTTCGCTGAAAGTTCACTAAAAAGGGTTGATACAGATGTAGTCAGTTCAGCTTCGCTCTTGATCTGAGCGTTCATGACTTGCAAATAGGAACCAAAACGGGCAAATTGTTCCGGAGTCTTGACACCATGAGTAGATGTCGCCGCAAGCAAAGCTTTACCTTCTCCAGCGAATTTTTGCAGAGTGAAGGAACCTTGGTCACCCTGGATAATAAGTGAATTAAAGAACTTTTGCGTTTCATCGGCGGTAAGGCCCATAGTAACCCTAAGAGAACTTGCAACAGCCGCAAGGTCTTCTACGGAAGCTCCAGACGCATTGGCCGCCTTCGCTAGGTTTTCACCCATTTTTTCTGCAAAGTCAAAATCACCGGTAATTTCACCGATTTTAGAAACGCCCGCGAGAATGGTGTTTGCATCAACACCAGTCTGCACGGCCATATTGTGAAGCGATTCGCGGAACGCCCTTGTGTCCGCGTCGCTCTTTTTCGCTGCCATTCCATAGTACATGAGGGACTGAGAAAGGTCTCCCACGTTCTTCATGGCCATACCGATACCACCACCAAGCAGGAGCGAATTGAACGGGGTCACCAGCTTGTCGGCAACACCGTTTATTGCACCGCCAAGCTTGCTAATGCTCGCCTTGGCCCTTGTGGCAAAATTATCCACAGCCTTAGTTGACCTGGAAAGGCCATTCTGAAGCTTGGCTGGGTCTGCCCCAATCCTTAGTGTAAGTTCACTTGTTGTCGACAATGGCAAAGTCCCCGTCGTCCTTAGGTGTGGTAGATTTGCCCAGAAGCCCCTTCAGTGCAAAGACCAGGAGCCACTGGGCATCGGTTATTTGGGTTGCTGGGCAACCAAAGTATGCAGAAGCCTCCAGGCTAAAGGCAAGTTTGTGACTTTCAATTGAATCTTGTCCGGCGTTTTTTTTAGCAGTTCCTTCAAAGATTCAAAGTCTTCGTCGCTCAACTTGTTGATATTCGGGTCCTGTTCCTCAACAAAACCATTGAACTCTCCAGAGAGGTACAGCAATTCTTCGGGGGTGCAAGATTTACGCAAGTCTTCGGCATTACGGAAAATCCTTTCACCTGTAGCAGGATTGTAGCAAGCGCGCCACAAGCCATGGACTACTTCCTGTTCCCTATAATCGGCAAGGTTGACTAAGGAAGGTTCAATGCCAGCCTTCTTGAACTCCAGCTGATTGTCAATTTTGGCCTGGCGGCATTCAGACATATTCAAGAGACGCATTTCGACCTTGATATCCTCATGGCCCGGCCACCCAATGACACGGCTCACCTTATGGGACGCCTTGATCTGCTCAATGATTTCATCGGCGCTTTCGTCGGAAGCTTCGCGAATGTTCTTCACAAATTCGTTCATCAGCTTTCCTTACGATCTTCGGCGTGGAAGTCAAGGGCGTATTCCTTGGCGGTCTTGCCGTCAAGTTCATTCGGGGTAGCCTTCAAAAGGCTGCACCCGGTAAAGGTCACCTTATTGCCACCAGTGTACTGAACGATAACGGTTGCGTTGCCGTCAAATTCAGAGGAGAACATGTCAAAGTCTGCACCCTTGTCCGGAATGTAGGTCATTTCGAAGCCAAACTTCTTCGGAATATCAACCACGGAAGTTCCATCCATGGTATCGACTTCAACCTTGCGCTCGATTTCCTTTTCCTTGAATTTCGAAATGCCGGTGTACTTTTTGCCGTTGACAAGAACGGTGCAATGGGAGATTTTAGCCATATATCAGCTCCTAGTTGAGATAAAGGTCAATGGTGGAGTAAATCTGGTTGAGACCAGGAACGACAGGGGCAGGAATCTGGCAGATCAGACGGCCCGGAATGTCGGTAGATTCTTCCACACGGAAAGCAGATTCGTAACGGTCAATAAAGCGGAGCAGCTGAGCCTTTTCAAGCTGGCGAGCGGTCGCGATATTGTCTTCGTTGAGGGCATCCGGGAGAAGTTCGTGGATAACCTGGTTCTTGTACTTGATCTTGTGCATCGCAAGGATGGAATCGCGGAAGTAGTCGAGGGTCGCAATGACACCCGTATCGACCAGCTTTTCAAAGCGGACTCCATTCTTCATGCTGCAAGTGGTCACAGCACGCACGATGCAGAGGGTGCTTTCTTCTTCGATCAGGGGAATCACACCACCGTTCAAAAGACCATCCTGTTCTTCGCCGCTCCACTTGTCATTGGTATCAGGGATGCCAAGACCGGAAATAGGAGCATCGTTCATGGGAACATTGGGCTGGGAGTTGCTTGCAAATACAGCGGCAAGAGCAGCGGAAATTTCCCAGGCGGCAGACGGAATGGAGTTCTTCACGGCTGCAATATGGAGACGTTCACAGTTCTTGGCCTTCGCAATGGAGGTGGCATCATTCACACCGTCCACCACTACGGCGGCAATACCGCGCTGGCCACGCTGTTCAAGCGGGGCGGCTGCATCCATAAGATGATCCTTGAGCAGGGTCAAGTTATCGGCATCGCATACAGGCAAGGCAATAAGGTGGTAGCGTTCCGGGAAAGCTGCCTTGAGAGCAGACTTGATATCCACTTCGCCAACGCCAGCGGTAAGGTCAGGTTCACCAACGGCAATGTCAGTACCCTTGGTGGAAACGGAAACCTTCACGCCACCCTTCGCGGCAGAAATGTAGGCACCGTTGCTCTTGGCGGTAAGGGTAACTTCGCCTTCGTCAGCAGACGCGATAAACGGGGCGGAAGTATCAGCATTCACGGCAAGAACGAGGTTTGCAGCGACGGTTTCGGCAGAATCACCAACGGCGACACCCACAGAGACGCGACTCTTGTTGTAGAAAATGCTTACAGAACCTGCAGCGGTTGCGCCGGTCTTGTCTTCAGGATTTTCGACGGCAATCTTCCAGAGGGCCTTGCTGCCTGCAACCGCGCTATGGCGAAGCAGGGTGATCTGGGCATACTTCCAGGCATTCTTTGCCGCCTGGTACATCTGATGCAGCACGGAGCCTGTACCGGCAAGGTTCAAGGCTTCCACCTCAGTATATACCGCAGTAGGCTTGTTCGCTTCGAGCGAGCCTTCTTCCGACACGTCACCAATCAGAAGAATCTTCTGGACGTTTGCCGGGAGGCCGTTAGGGCCTGCGTAGTAGTTATACTCGGTGTAGGAACCCGGAATCTTGGTTTCCGGGATGTTGGTTTTGATTGTCATGGTTTACCCCATTTTGTTAAAATCCACTTCGCCTTCAAGAACAGTTTCTTCACCTTCCGTGAAGCTGCTCATGATGGATTCAAGCACGCGATATTCCTTTTCAGATTCTTCGGTATGAACATCGATGCTCGTTTTAAATTCAAGTTCGCACACCATCACGCCTTCGGACAAGTAATTTTCATCGGTAACCTCACGCCAGCCTTTGGCTTCAAGAGGTTCAATGTCCAGGCCAAGGTCGTTATTGTGCAGCTTTCGCACCACATAGCTAACCGCAGGGTGCATAGACTTTCTGCGTTCACTTTCGGTAGCCACATTCTTGACTACAACGGAAACAACAACCTTTGCAGTCTCTTTTATGATCCCGGAATTATCAGGGACTTCATATTCACCGGACATAACGGCTACAGCCATGCCAGGGCGCACAAGAGCAGGCAGAATCCTTTGAACATCTACAGCCTTGAAAGGGCCCGTCTTGTCAGAACAAAAAAGTTCAAGAATCTTTATTTCGATATCGGAATTGGTCATAAGGAACTCATGGATTCAAGAGTGAACATGGAGGGTGCATTTGTACCCATAACCTTAAATCCGGCTTCTTCAGCCTTATTACCATCTTCCAGGCCAATGGACGCTTCGCCATCGGCAATTCGTTTCAACAGAGCGATAGCATTGTTATACCTGAGCTTCATCCCTTCGGAAATGTTCATTTCCGTAATTCTTTCGTAGAGATTGTAGATACTCAAGTCAACGCAAACAGAACGGAGCACGCTAGGGACACTAGGAAGTGGAAGCCTGTAGCGTTTTCCAATGTAGGCATCAATCAGGGTGGAACTTTCCTCGATGGCCTTTCCCACGATATCCTGCTTGATTTCCCCATCGGCGTTTGGTGTGAGGTCGTCCGTCACTTCTACCAAACGAGCATCCGGCACATGGCCCCTAATGTCCTCTAGCGTGCAATAGTTCATTTTTTACCCTTAGGCAGTCTTGACCACGTTCTTGAGCAGGAAGCCTGCATCCTTTGCGGTTACGACCGGCTTCTGGTAGAAGCCAACCTTGACCAGTTCGCTACCCTTAAGGCCCTTTTCAGGCTTGTCGATGACTTCGACAATGCGGTCGCCAACCTGGGCGGTAATGCCCCAGGCAATACCTTCCTTGAGGCTGGAAAGCGGTTCCTGGTAGTGACCCCAGATGTTGGAACCCCAGCAGCGTTCAAGGGTCGGAGTCTTGGAATTCTTGGTGGTGTTCACGCGGCTTTCGCCAACGATGATCTTATCCACTTCGAAGAGTTCGCAGAGCTGCTGACGGGTAGCCACGCCGGAACCGTTGCTGGTCGGGTAGATAGCCTTGAGCACATTCGGGTCCATGCGGAGCTTGTGATAAGCAGCTGCACCCATACCAAGGATGTTCGGGCGGGCAAACGGCTTTTCAAGGTATTCCATGATGGTTGCCACGATATCGAAGCCAGTAGCGCCCATACCTTCGGCATTTTCGTAGGTATGGCTACAGCCGGTGCCGTAATTGCTGGTATTCTGCACAATATCGGCAACTTCCTTTTCACGGCCAAGAAGCAAGAGGTTCATCATGTATTCAAGGCGAGTGTTGGAATAACGGGACATATCGACAACGCGTTCCAGGTCTTCCTTGGGAATCAAGTCTTCAAGACCATGGGCAACAACGAAGTCGGCAACTTCTTCACCGGATAGGTGGATAAGGTTCGGTTCAGATGCTCGGCCCACCTTGGTATCGGGCACGGTAAAGGCATCACCAAGGGTTCGCTTGAAATACTTGAAGGAAAGCTCCTTGCCTTCGAGCTTGTCAATAGGCATCACTTCATCGGCGATCATCTTCTTGTTCTGGTAGGCAATGACGATACCGGTCTGCTGTTCAGTAACAGGGAACAGCATGGTACCAGCGGTCAAGGCACCGGAAGATGCGCCAAAGAGGTCGCAAACGATCTGCGGAACGCCGCAGGCGGTAAGTGTGTCGGTGCCAGCAAAAGCGCAAACGGCACACACAAGAGAAATAAGCACGAGAGCGATTTTAGTCATCTTCTTCATGTTTTTTTTGTCCTTTGGTTTAAGTTTCCTGGGAAGCAGCCGGGGCCACATAGGAACGCACGATGAGTACGCGGATTACGTCACCAGCGACACCGCTATCAAGAGCCATGCCGATAGCTTCGCCGGATGCAACAGCAATTGCCTTGCCGTTTTCGCCAGCACCAATCATACCGCCGTAGGTAACAGCGCCGCCTGCTTCGACGCGGGCAATGCCGTCGAGCTGCACATCGCAAGGATGGCCAACAGCGGTATCAACATCGGTAGACACGCCAATAACGGCATTACCGGCTGCTGCAAGTTTTACGTTACCATCCGCAGAGCCTACAGTGGCAAAGCGGAAGGCGGGGACTGCATTTTCTGCAGTGAAGTTGAGAATGTTACCCTTCATGGGAACTCCTTGTTAGTGAAAGATTTCAGAGGCGGCCTGGGCGTAAGTCAGCTTACGGCCCTTCGACTCCTGTTCTGCCATGTACTGGCTAATACGCTGAGATGCCGTTACGGTAGGCTTTTCTGCGAACATTGCGGACTCCCCAAGAGCGACGATCTTGGGCAAGGCCTTCACGGCATCGCTCAAAACATCTACAGGGTTCACGCGTTCTTCGCCTTCACCAAAGCAACCGTCACCATCCACAGGCACAGACTGTACCATTCCGAAGACCTTCATAAAAGTGTTCTTCAAATCCTGGTTGCAGCGTCCATCGGCAATGGCGGCATCCAAAGTCTCGGAGAACGCGGCGCTGGCAGCGGTTCTCTTGGCAGCAAGCTTGTCTGCCCTAAGAGATTCAACTTCTGCCTTGAGCGACGCATTCTCGTCGCGAAGCCGCTCCGTCTCGTCGGAATTACCTTCTCCTACACCACTAGAAGTCGGTTCGCTCGGGGAGGGAGTTGTAGGCTTCGGATCACCACCGCCTGAGCGTTCGTGACCGGTAGTTTCGTTGCCCGAAGGTTCCCCTGCCGTGGCACCGTTGTCAGTGCCTTCTACAGCAGGTTCACCATTCGGGTTTTCAGCAGCAAAGTTCGATGCAGACTCTGCGGGAGGTGCTGGCGGATTCTGCTTCGGCCAGGAATCATCATCGCGCAAAGTGTCCGGAATGCTTTCCAAATCCTTGATAAGGCTTTCCGGGTAAATCTTGTCAGCTTCCTCGATACTCTTCTGTTCAATCAAAAGTTCGCGCTGGGAGCGGAAAAGCCCTGCAAGGCTGGAAAGCTTATACACAAGGCGTTCAAAAACGGAACGCGGCACCAGGCGGTCCCAGGAGTAGGACTCGGCAAAAACGCACACGTCCTGCTCGGATTCCCCCTGGTCAATTTCGGCAAAGTTTCCCTCGCCAAAGCAGATGGGGGCCATTCCCTTCATGGCCGGTGCTACAGCCCCGAGAGCGCCAAGATGTCGCAAACCCTTCTTAAGGCTCTTGTAGATGGCTGCAGAAACGTACTTGTAGTTGCCAGCCTTCGCCTCTTCGGCAAAATTACTGTCAACATCGTCAACCTTGACTTCAAGCACCTTGCCGCCATCCTTGTCAGATACACGACTATCGACAATGCTTGCAACGCGCGGATCATCGACATTCGGGTGGCCCTTGACCATGGGCGGCTGGTAACCACCCTTGACCTGGTTGTGAATACCCTCGTTCAGCTCTTCAAGATCGCTCTCCGAAAAGTTGTGGACATTGCCAGCCATGTCGGTCACTTCGCCGGTCTTGAAAGCTTCAATCCAGCAGCTCTGCAATTCATCAGATTTCAGTTTCTTCTTGTTCATGCCCCAAATCTACGAGAACCACACCGACTTAGGTCATGACACTGTCATGCCCTTTGTCAGAGGTCTTTCATTAAGTTTGGGCGGAGGTACTATATGGACAAGAATTTCTGGAAAGAGGCCATGAAACAGTTTGGCGTGGGCATCATCTTTGCGCTCATGCTAATGGTCTTTTATTCGAACGAAAACACAAAGTGGGAAAAGAACGCTGCCAATGACCAAGTGCGCTGGGAAGCGCTGCTGCAAAAGTACAGCGACGACCAGAAGCACGCCATGGAAGCAATCAGGGCCTGCTGCATCGAACACTCCGGGAGGAACCAATGAGCAAGAAGGATGTAGAGCCAAAGGCAAAGGAACTGTACGTAATCCATCAGCTCACCCTCGCAGAAATCAGCCGCGAACTCAAAGTCTCCACCCGCACACTCCAGAACTGGAAGGCTGCGGGAGAATGGGACCTGGAACGAACCCGCCTTGGAACAAGCGAAAGCTACTGCCACCACAGTCTTTTCGACATCGTAGAAATCAAGACCAGGAGAATCAAGCAGGACGAACTCAACGGAGTTCCCGTTTCCAGCCAGCGTGTTGCAGACCTGGAACGCTTCATCAGTGCAGCCGAAAAGTGCCGTGAATACGAATCCAAGGCACCCAAGAAGGAAAAGAGCGAAACATCCCCAGAAGAACGGCAGAAAATCGCCATCAAGAAAGCAAAGGAAATGTTCGGCCTATGTCCAAAGAGCTAGAAGAACTCTTTTTTCCCTACCAGAAACGCTGGCTCCTTGACAAGAGCAAGGTTAAAATTTTCGAAAAGTCCCGCCGCATCGGTGGCACATGGGTCCAGAGCTTCGAAGATGTGGTTGACTGCATCGAACAGCCTGGACTCAAAGTGTTTTTCTCTTCCGCCGACATGACCGCCGCGGGCGAATACATCGACTATTGCGAAAACTGGATAACAAAGCTCAACGCATTGGCAAAGCTCTTGGCCGAAATTGACAACGGCGAAGTGGAAGAATGCGAATTTGCCGACGAGGACAAGGGCATTAAATCCAAGGTTATCGAGTTCAACAACGGTTCAAAAATCTATGTCCTATCCAGTAATCCGAAGGCATTCCGCTCCAAGGGCGGTAAAATCGTATGGGACGAAGCTGCACATCATGACAACGACATGAAGATGTGGGCAGCGGCAAAGCCTGCCGCCATGTGGGGCTACTCCATCAGGATCCTATCAACGCACAACGGTGTAAACTCCCTGTTCTATCAGCTCATCCAGAAGGTACTAAAGGGGGAAATCAACTACAGCGTCCACCGAGTACCAATCCAGCTCGCCGTAGAAGAAGGTGTCGCCGATAGAATTTGCGGGCGAAAGCTCACCAAGAAGGAACGCGAGGAATGGCTCGAAAACGAACATCGCGGATGTATGACCGAAGCCATCTGGCAAGAGGAATACTGCTGTAACCCGCAGGACGAATCAAAGGCCATGCTCAGCTATGACCTAATCCACAGCTGCGAACAGGAAGGAATCTTAGGCCTGGAACAGGCAAAGGGGAACCTCTACCTGGGCTGCGACGTTGCACGCCACCGTCACCTTTTCGTAATCTATGTCATGGAAGACTTTGGCGACCGCCTTGTGACACGAGCCGTGGAAGCCATACAGAACAGAAAATGGAGCTACCTGAAACAAAGACTCTACAGGTACCTGGCGCTACCGAACCTCGTTCGCGCCTGCATCGACCGCACCGGATGCGGCGACCAGTACACCGAGGAAGCCATCGAAATGTTCGGAAGCGTAAAGGTCGAAGGCGTTCTGTTTACTGGCACCGTAAAGGCAGACCTTGCGCTCACACTCTTGCGGGCTTTCGAAGACCAGAAAATCGTACTCCCCAAGAATCCAAAATTCCCGGACATTGACGGACGCGAAGACGACAAGCAGCTGGAATCATTCCACTCCGTCCGAAAGATAGTCACGCCATCCGGCAATGTGCGCTACGACGCGCAGAGCACCGACAAGGGCCATGGCGACTTTTTCTGGGCGGCAGCACTCTGCAACCACGCAAAAGTGGCTGGCGAAGGCGGCCCGGTATTCGTCAAGACAGCAAATCCGTTCAGCCGCGAATCCATGAATTTCGGGGGGTATTAGAAAAAGCCCCGTAAAGGCCCCTTCTAGCCCTTTTCGCGATTACCCACACATTCGCTCGTTTAACGAAAAAGAATCAAAATTGAACGCCGTTAAACACCTTTTAAACGGTGTTCCGAAACAACAGAGGACTGCATGAGCAAAAAGAACAAAAAAACGCCCAGCGACACCCAAAACGGGGTAAGGCAGCTCCGTCTTGCAACCGAAATCGCCACCCGAGCGGTAGCCACATTCGTAGCCAGCGAAGACTACCTCCCTAACCCGGACAAAATCCTCAAGGAACAGGGCGGAAACATCAAAGTGTACCGCGAGTACAACGACGGCCACCACGATGCGGTCAAGCAGAAACGCTTCGCCGCAATATCTAGCCGTCCATGGACAATCGACGGAAGCAAGGGCGACGCCAAGAAGGCAAAGGTCATCGAGGACCACCTCTGGAACCTGGAACTCCGAAACACAATCTTACAGATGCTCGAAGCCATCGGCTACGGATACGCAGTCCACGAAATCGTCTGGAATACCGTGGAAACCGAAATGGGCGTGCTCATTCTGCCGACAGCAATCAAGGACCGCCAACAGGAATGGTTCAAGTTCGATGATGAAGGCAAGCTGCTCTTCCAGGACAAGAACAATAACCGCACCCTTGTACCCGACATGAAGTTCCTTGTCACAAGGAACCGACCCACCGCAAGCAACCCCTACGGCGTACCCGTATGTTCCAAGTGCTTCTGGCCAATGGCCTTCAAAAAAGGCGGACTAAAGTTCTTCATGATCTATGCCGAAAAATTCGGAATGCCCAAGGCCATCGGCAAGGTTCCCGCAAGCGCCACCGAAACAGAGCAGACCACCTTCCTGAAGATGCTAAGCGGCCTTGTTCGAGATGCCGTCGCGGTCATCCCGCAGACTGGAACCGTGGAACTCCTGGAAACCCATGCGACAGCAGGAAGCCCTTACATGGAACTTGTGCACTGGGCAGACTCCGAAATGAGCAAGGCCTGGCTTGGCGAAACTCTCACCACCGAGCAGACAAGTTCCGGCGGCACACAGGCAATGGCCACCGTACACAACGAAGTCCGAGAAAACCTCGCCATGGACGACGCCGCAATGATCGAGTCCAGCATCAACCAGCTCATCCGCTGGATTTATGCAATCAACTGGCCCACAGAAAAAGACATTCCCTGGATGCAGATCATCCTCCCGGAAGACCTGCAAGGCTCCCGCATCGAACGCGACAAGTCGCTCAAGGAACTGGGCGTAAGGTTCAACCAGGACTACATCGTTGACACTTACGGTATCGACTCCAAGTATTTCACCATGGCCGAAGACGAACCCGGAAGCAGCTTCGCAGAGCACACCCCAAAGCCGAAGAAACCGGGAGTCCGCAACACAAGCGCAGAGCTTCGCCAACAGGCCAACGCATTTGCAGAACAGCTTGCCGAGAACTGCGACAAGGTAGATATCCTTGCCCCCATTCGCGAACTGGTAGCAAACGCCAAGAGCCTTGAAGAAGTCCGCGACAAGCTTATCGACTGCTATGCCGAAATGCCCATGGAAGACATAGCCAAGGAAATGGAACAGGCCTTCATTGCCGCAGACCTTGCGGGCCGATTCTCCATCTTAAAGAAAGCAGGTATCATCAGTGGCTAAAGAACTGGATTTCAAGCAGGGTGAATACAAGGAAGCCGTTGACTACATCAAGCAGAAAATCAACCTTCCTACAAGGCGCTGGAACGATCTGAAAGGCGCTATGCACACCCGTGCCTTCACCGTTGCCGGCGCCATGCGTGCAGACATCCTTCTTGATTTCCGAAAGGCCGTTGAAAGGGCCATTGAAAAGGGCGACACCCTCCAGGACTTCCGGGACAATTTCTACAACATTGCAAGCAAGTGGCGTGCATCCGACCCGAGCTTTGATGAAAAAATGCAGAGGCCAAAATACGGAGCTTGGCGTTCAAAGGTCATTTACCAGACAAATGTCATCACGGCTGCGGCAGCTGCGCAGGAACGCCAGGCAAGAGCCTTGCCCGACGTATTCACGCACGCAAAGTATGTCTGCATGATGCTCCCTGGGAGCCGCGAGGAACACAAGGCATGGAACGGAACAGTCCTCCCGGTAAACGACCCTTGGTGGGAAAAACACAGCCCTCCCAACGGATTTGGTTGCCTTTGTCAAAAGGAGTTCATCAGCAAGTACGAAATGGATTCCGGGATGGAAAAGGAAACCAACGCCCCGACTGCACCCGACGACACCACGAACATTGGCGAAAACTGGGACTACAGCATCGGTGACGCTGACGCAGAAAACCAGCGGCTTGGCGAACAGTACCAGGAGAAAAGGGCAAAGCTTCTCGGCAAGTTCCCGGAAGCAAAAAACAAAGAGCCGTCCGATGTTATTGACCGGGAGTCAGCAAAGGGCGGTCAGAAAGACGATGATAAGTTTGTACTTGACCTGAGCAAGATTAAGACTGTAAAGGCAAAGCAGCTGACAAAGAAAGAGCTGCAGGCTGAACACGAAAAACGAGAAAAGAACCTTGATTCCATTATCCAGGAAGCTCGTAAAAATGGAATCAAGTACATTGAAGCCAAGCCGCTTAAAAAGCCGCTTACTGAAAAGCAGATTGTCGAAAAGATTGGCGGCGACGACCCTACAGCGGGAGGCGCTTGCTCATCACAGGCTCTTGCGTACATCGCAAACAAGTTTGGATTTGATGTCAAGGATTACAGAGGCGGTAGAAGCCGAAGTTTGTTTGGAGACATTTCAAATCTTGAACAATTCACAAAATCAGGAGGTTTTAAGGTTAGCGGTTCAAACGGTTTAAAAAATGCAGAGTCATTACTACAACATGTTGAAAAAGGAAAAGAGTATTTCTTTACAAGTGGTAGGCACGCTGCAATCGTTCGTTTAAAAGGGAATGTTCGTCAAAGGGAAAAATTGTTTGAATTTCTTGAATTGCAAGACGCTTCAAAGGATGGTAACGGTTTTCAAGAATTGACGGAAAATGTTTTGAAAAGACGATTTCACACGAAAAACGGTAGAATTGAGGGTTCCGATGTTTTAATTGATATTGAAAAATTAAAAAACTCCCCGAAATTTAGGGAGCTACTTGGATTCTTGAACACTCAGGATCAATGATGCTTTGTATTAACCACCGCGTAATTTTTTCCATTCAGGGTTTTCTTTGTCGAACAATTCCTTTTCTTCCTTGGTGAAATTCTTAGGATAGTCTCCAAAAATAAACAGGATTTTTTTTCTGTCGAAAGAAACGGCTTCTAATCCAATTTGACCAATATAATCCACCCACCAGATTTGATCATCCTCGTTAACCTTATAAAACTCGAACTTTCTCGTCTCTTTGTCAACCGTAATCATACTTAACCTCTCCCCATAATATACCTCTTTTCAAACGGAATATCAACCCCATGCCAGAAATCATCAACGCAAGACTAGACAAACGCAATTTCGAGCACCTGGTAAGGCAGATGCACGACAAGGCCATCGACCCGAAGCCCGTCCTTGCCGCCATCGGCAACCTTGCAGTAAAGAGCATAAGGCAGAACTTTATCAACGGAGGCCGCCCCAATGCCTGGACAAAATCCAAGAAGGCCAAGGGCAAGACAATGATTGGAACCGGTGCGCTCATGAAGAGAATCCACTACACCGTGGACGAAGACGGAACCACCATCATGACAAGCAAGCTGCCATACGCCCACATTCTCCACTTTGGCGGCAAGACAAGGCCCCACGAAATCAGGGCGAAGAACCGAAAGGCCCTGCACTTCCTAGGCATATTCAGGAAAAAGGTAAACCACCCCGGTTCAGACATCCCTGCAAGGCCCTACATGATTCTCCAGGAAGAAGACATCCAGGCAATGGAAAAGATGATGGTCATGCATATCACCGGGAACACTCTGGGGCGCTAATGGTCGAACAAACTTATCTGGACATTCTTTTGGGCGACGACCGCTGCGGGCTTCTCGCGGAAGTTAAGGTAGCGGTATATTGTGCGTTCGCTTACGCCTGTCTCGAACGCAAGCTGGTGAACGCTCTTGGTGCAGTTCTCGCGAATATAGCGACGCACTGCATCCGGGCTCATCCTGGCTGGGCAGGCTACATGATTGCCGCTGAAACGCTTCCAGATGCGCTTTGCCACATCAATGGAAATAGTACGGGCAACCCATTTAAGGTCCTCGTTCGGCATGTCATCAATTGTAAGGGAATCCCAGACGCTACTCATCCTGTGCCCTAAATATAGCACAAAATAATTCAAAAATCAACAAGCACCAACAAAGGAACTATTTGTCACTCGTGATTTTTTCCAGAAACTCATTTGTGTATTCTTTGATCCGATTCGTTTCTTCACTTTCTCGTTCTTCAACAACATTGATAAGATGGGATTTCATGAAGTTGACATACTTGAAAGGAAGGAAAATGGAAAAAACAATTGCAACAAACGTCGTAGAAGAAAGAAGCGCCGCTCCAAAACGATTTTGTTCATCAAAGAAAGACATCAAAAAATATGCAAGTACAGGTAAGAGCATAAACAATATTCTGAACATTTCGACATTCATTTCTCTAGAGACTTTGGTCGCTTCTTTCTTAATATCGCTTGCTTTGTTTAATCTTTGGCTCATGCCGTCAAACCTTTGCATAAGAACTGTTAGAATCGCAAAGGAAACTGAAGACATTATTCCAAAATAAGAAATAAAGCCATCCATGATATCGAACACGTATTTGAATTCATTCTGTTCAAATACGAAAAAACCCACTCCACAACCAAGTGCGTCCACACACAAGGTTTTTGTATTTGCAGATAATTTATTCAGAAGGCCAATCATGATTTTCTTTAAGTTCGTTAAGCCAATATATCAACTCTTTAAAAGCATCAGTCTTGGAAACGAAAGAACCATACTTTTCAAATTTAACTTTTTTTGTACGGCAAAAACCATCCTTCTTTATTTTTTCTCCCTGGCTAGTTTCTGCGACAACAGAGAACATTCCGTCGTCAGAATCGAACACCGTTTCCCCACGCTTTCCAATCGTCAAAATCGAGTTGAATATTTCCCTGATATTCTTCTCTGGAGTAAACTTAAGTTCAACCTTTACGGCGCTGTTCTTGTTGTCGCCTCGACTTTCGGATGTGCAAAAATCAAGTTCCCGCATATCAGAACTCCGAATAGCTTTTTTCACAGAATTTGGTTGAACAAAACCGTTCAGCCTCACGTACTTGATTCCATGATTTTGGATCGCTTCTTTGATAGCGTTGGAAAATTCTTGAACAGGAACAAATTTGCGTTTTCCGAGAAACTTGTGAATGAACGACCAGACAAGAGTGTATTCACGTCCATCCGAAACCATTGCTATAGCGGCGTTACCACAGAACAATGCTACAGCCTGGTTCTTTAAGTAATCGGAATCCTTTTCAGGCGGCCTTACTTCAACCTCAATGGAATCTTTTTTCAAATCACTTGAAGCATGTCTTATGACATCGATTGGAACACCTTCTTCATATCTCGCTATATGCAAAATAACAATGTCCTTTATTACAGCGACATTCATTGCACACGCTTTTCCGTTTTCATTTTCAAGGTTTACAATTCTGCTTTCGACAGTATTCTTGATTTTTAGTTCGTTCTTTATTTCGTCCGTAATATTTAATCCGTTAGTCTCGGTCAGGGCGAAAAGACTGAGGGTTACTTCTTTTGTCAATGATGTTTTCTTTGCCATAAGTTGTTCAATCCTGCAAAAGCTCGATGATGTTGCCGATTATGCGGTGGCTTGGGAGGGGGGCAAGGGTTCGTCGGCGGGG
>JAZLHK010000038.1:0-3835 GCA_045616805.1 Fibrobacter sp. | reverse complement strand
GCCTCCGGCGCGGTATGCTTTTCCTGGATGGGAGTTGAAACCATGAATACATACATTACAAAGGACGTCATCAGACGTCTGCGCGAGAAAGAGAATCTTACCCAGGCCCAGCTGGCAGAAAAATTAATGGTTAGCGACAAGGCCATTTCGAAGTGGGAGAATGGCAAGGGCCTTCCGGACATTTCGCTCATAGAAGACCTTGCGAAAGCGCTTAACGTCTCGGTTATCGAGCTCATGTCAGGTGACATTGTCAGCAACAGTAACCGTTCGAACAGCATGAAGAAAACAGTCTGGTACGTATGTCCGGCTTGTGGAAATGTCATACACTCGATGGGGGATGTGGTCATCAGCTGCTGTGGAATTACAATCCCACCTGCAGTGGAAGAAGAGCCGGATGCCGCTCATGAAATCATCGTGGAGCGCATAGAAGACGAATTTTATGTGCATATTAATCACCCGATGAGCAAAGATCACTACATCAGTTTCATAGCGTATCGCACAGATAAAAACATCCAGTTTGAAAAAATGTATCAGGAATCAGAAGCGGCCTGTCATTTCAAAATAGCGGGGCACGGCACAATTTTTGCGTATTGCAACCGCCACGGTATGTACAGCAAAGATATATGATCCCATAACCATATAAAAAGCCCGAGTCACAACACAGTGGCTCGGGCTCATTTGTTTACTTATTTGATTTTAGTTCCGTCGCTGGAGGCTTCGCCTACGCGCTCGGTTACTTTATAGTAACCGTGGGTGTATGGGTCGAAGGCGATGGCGTTGACGCGAGTAACATCAACTTTTCCGTCAGCCATTACGCTTTCGTCTGCCGTTACATTTACAACCTTGCCGATTACGCCGAGGCCATATTCGTCACCCTGGTATTCGATGAATTCGCACTCAAGGCAGATAGGGAACTGGTCGATAACTGGTGCATCTACTGCATCAGCCTTGGTTGCTGTGAGACCGGCTTTAGCGAGTTTGTCCGCAACTTTATTGCCGGATGCAATGCCAAAGTAGTCTGCTTCAACTACATGATCCGCATCTGCAATGCTAACGGTGAAAGCGCCGCGAGCCTTGATGTTCTGAACTGTCTTATGAGTCTCGGTCAGGTTAAGAGCGACAACGTCGCGATCAACCATTGTGCCCCAGGCAGCGTTCATCACATTTACTGTTCCATCGTCGTTATAAGTAGCAACCATAAGCACAGGCATAGGGAAAATGCCTTCGGTTACGGTAATTTTATTTCTCATTTTAAGCACCTCTTTTATCATATTGACGCAAAAAGTAAGCGTCTGTACAATTAAACTATATCAAAAAGTACGCAAAAAAAGGACAATAAAATGCAAATAAATAAAGAAAAATGGCAATGGATCAGAGAGCCAAAAGAATACAAAATCACGGATGACAGCATTGAAATCGTCACTGCGCCGCACACAGACCTGTGGCAGCGCACGTATTATCACTTCAGAAACGACAACGCACCTGTTTTGCAGGTTGAAACTTCTGACAAGTATTTTTCCTTTACAGTTAAGACCGAGTTTGAAAGCAAGCGCCGTTTCGATCAGTGCGGAGTAGTCATGTATCTCGACAGCGAAAACTGGCTTAAAGCCTCTATCGAGTACGAAAACGAGGACTTTCAGCACCTTGGAAGTGTGGCAACAAACAATGGATATTCGGACTGGGCAACCACAGAAATAGACGCCGGAATAAAGTCCATGTGGTACCGCTTCAGCAGAAGAGAGGACGATTTCTGCATTGAATGCTCCGAAGATGGCGCAACTTTTAAGCAGATGCGTATCTGCCATATGTACAAGGCGACAGACGCAATAAAAGTTGGCGTTTACGCCTGCAGCCCTGAGGAATCATCCTTCAAGGCAACCTTCACCAACATGGAAATAACCGAATGCAAATGGCTTGCCCACGACGGCCAGGCCCCGGACGAAGAATAAATCCACGCGCCTGCGAGCCCTTTTTGGCATGATCTCGCTGCCGCCGGCCCTTGCTATTGAAATCTACGCGCCGCCAGCCCGATTATTGAAATCCCGCGCCTGCGAGCCCGATTTTCTGCACGAATTGAGAAAAATGTATTTTGTGCAGACACTTTTTGCTGAAAACCGCGCACGTTTCTGCACAAAATGGAAAAACTCCAATTTGTGCAGACTTTTTTTGCCCAAAATCGGGTGGGGTTCTGCACAAAATTGAAAAATCGCGATTTATGCAGACTTTTTCTCCATAGCTCGCATATTTTTTCTGCACAAAATCGAAAAATCCATTTTCGTGCAGAAAATCCCAGACAAAATCAGCGAAATCTTCTGCACGAAATAGGAATTTTGAAAAACGTGCAGAATTTCGCGCGAAAACTGCACGAAATCTTCTGCACGAAACTGGAAAACCGCGATTCGTGCAGAATTGCATGTGAAAATACGGGCGCCTGTGCGTAAAAAACCGTGAAATCATGATTTGTACGCAGTTTTTGTGGCTGAAACGGGGCGAATCTGCGTAAAATTTTGCGAATCTGCGTTTTGTACGCGGTTTTTGCGCCAAAATAGCTCCAAATCTGTGTACAAATCTCAGAATCCGGCTTTATTACGCAGTTTTCCAGCCAAAGCAGCCCCAAATCTGCGTACAAATCTCAAAATCCGGCTTTATTACGCAGTTTTCCAGCCAAAGCAGCCCCAAATCTGCGTACAAATCCCAAAATCCGGCTTTCATACGCAGCTTTCCCGCCATCACAGCCTACCGCATGAACCGCAACCCCACGCTTGTGCGGTTTTTTTGCGACCTTTCCCTTATTTTCACCCATAAATTAAGGGCATTTCCCCTTAAGCGGTTGACTTTTCCCTTAAAAACACCTAATATTTAAGGGAAAGAAAGGAGGAGTAAGGGAATGAGGAACTTTAATTATTCTCAAATTAGCGAGCAGATGTGGGATTCAGAAGTGCTTGCACTTATCGCTGCCATCTACAAAAAAGCAGGCAAGCAGGAGCTGTTTTTGCAGCAGCGCCCGCAAGATCTCGATAAACTCATTGAAATTGCGAAAGTACAGAGCACAGAAGCATCAAATGCGATTGAAGGCATTGTAACAACAAGTACTCGAATGCGTCAGCTTGTCGAAGACAAAACTACGCCGAGGAGCCGTAATGAACAGGAAATTGCCGGCTATAGAGATGTACTGAGCATCATCCATGAAAGTTTCGACGCAATTCCTGTTACTCGAAATTACATTCTTCAACTTCATAAAATCCTTTATAGTCACATGAACAATCCGATTGAAGGTCAGACGAAAAATGTACAGAATTACATTAGCGCCACTTACCCTGACGGTCATGTTCAAGTGCTGTTCACACCACTTGAACCTTTTGAGACCCCGGAAGCAATAGACAGAATCTGCGACGAGTACAATCGTGTTATTGGAAATATGGAATTAGAGCCGCTCATCGCCATTCCTGTTTTCATCCATGACTTTTTATGCATCCATCCGTTCAATGATGGCAATGGCAGAATGAGCCGCCTGCTCACTACATTGCTTCTTTATAGAAATGGCTTCTATGTTGGGAAATATATTTCTCTGGAAGCAAAAATCGCCAAAAACAAGGACCTTTATTACGATGCACTATCTGCATCTCAGGTTGGATGGCACGAAGGAACCGAAAATAAATTGCCGTTCATCAAGTATTTTCTTGGAACAGTTCTAGCCGCATATAACGACTTCGAAGAGAGAATGGATCTTGTTGAAGAAAAACTTCCTGCCATTGAGCTGGTTCGCAGAGCGACTCAGACCAAAATCGGCAGATTCAACAAGCAGGACATTCGCGAACTTTGCCCAACCCTCAGC
>JAZLHK010000037.1:0-1987 GCA_045616805.1 Fibrobacter sp. | reverse complement strand
ATTGATTTTGAAAAATTGGGAACCCATGGCCTGTACCTGATTAGCGGTGATACCGGTGCCGGCAAGACCACCATTTTCGACGCGGTGACTTACGCCCTTTTTGGCAAGGCCAGCGGCGATAACCGCGACGATGCCAAGTTGTTCCGTTGCACCAACGCCACGCCGGATACTCCCACTAAGGTGGAGCTGACCTTTGCCTACGATGGTAAGGAATACCGTATTTGCCGCAATCCGGAATACGAACGTGCAGCAAAACGTGGTGACGGAACCACCAAGGAACACGCGGCCGTTTCCTTCTATTATCCCGATGCAACAGGAAAGGTGTCTGCAACAAGCCGCAGCGTGTCCAAGGAAAAGGACGTTACCGAAGCGGTAAAATCCGTCATGGGCGGGCTAGATAGGGATCAGTTTTCCCAGATTGCCATGATTGCCCAGGGAGATTTCATGAAGATTCTCCTGGAAGAAACGAAGGACCGTAGGGCTACTTTTCGCAAGATTTTCAAGACTGAAAATTTTGAAAAGCTCCAGAAGAAACTGGGCGAAGAATACGCAAAGTTTAACAAGAGTTGCGAAACTTTGCTGCAGACCGCCTGTACCCATGTTTCCGGAATCCAGTGTGCCGATGAATCGGCCTACATTTCCGATGTGGAATCTAAGCTTGAATTGGCCCGGAACCTTCAGATTGCAGACTGGAATGAAGTCTGTGAACTGCTGAAGAACTTGCTTGCAGAAGATTGTGCTGTGGTAACAGCAACTGAAGAGGAACTGGAAAATCTCAAGACTAGGATTTCCGAACAGGATAAGGAGCTAGGCAAGGCTAGTGCTGCCATCAAGAATCGTAACGGCATGAAGGAAGCCAAGGAGAGACTTCCCCAGAAGGAAGTGGAACTGAAGGAAAAGCTTGAAGCCAAGGCTGCTTTGGAAGGCGAACAGCCTGATCGTGAAAAACTTCAGGAACAGATTACCACCATCAATAATTCCCTGCCTCAGTACGATGGACTGGAACAGGCCCGCAAGGATCTGAAGGAAAAGATTGCAGCCTTGCAGAATGGCCAGCGCAAGCAGGAATCGGTAAACGACTCTTTCGAAAAGAAGACCGCTGAACTTCAGAGGCTGAAGAAGGAACTGGATTCTCTTTCCAATGCCGGCGAAAATAAGGTGAAGCTTGAAGGTGAAATCGAAAAGCTGAATAACCGTCAGGGCGATATTCAGAATGTGGGTAAACAGCAGAAGAAGTACAACGACGAAGTACTGAAACTGCGGACTGCCCAAGCGGAATATGTTAGTGCGGAAAAGGCTTACACCACTCTTCACGATGATTACGAATGTAAGAATCGCGCCTTCCTGAATGAACAGGCTGGAATTCTGGCGGATGACTTGGAAGACGGCTGTGAATGTCCGGTTTGCGGCTCCACCCACCATCCCCATAAGGCATGCAAGTCCGAAGAAGCCCCCACTCAGGCCGATTTGGAAATCCTGAAGAATCAAGTATCTACTGCAGAAGCGCAACGCAACGAGAAGAATAGCGTCGCGGTTCAGCAGAAGGGAATTTGCGACGGCCTGAAGGATCGCCTTCAGGAAGAACTGAACAAGCTTTTCGGGGATTGCGCCATTGAAGATGCCAAGGATCGCGGGAACGAGGAATTCCAGAAAAATCGTGATGCCCTGGTGGCCTTGAATGAAGAATTGAAGGTTGAAATCCAGAAGGCCAATCGTAAGCAGGAACTTGAAAACAAGGAAACGGGAATTCCCGCCCTGGAAAAGCTGCTGGAAGATTTGCGCACTGCCAAAGAGGAGCTGAACCGCAGTAATATTGCGGTGGGTAAGGAAATAGAGGCACTGAACAGGTCCATCGCTGAAAAGCTGAAGGATCTTGCTTTCGAAAGTAGGGCTGCCGCTACTGCAGAATGCCAGAAGTTGCAGGATGCTCTGGATGTTTCCAACAAGGCTTTGAAGTGTGCCACCACCGCCTATAATGACTGCGAAG
>JAZLHK010000036.1:0-16701 GCA_045616805.1 Fibrobacter sp. | reverse complement strand
GCAGTTCCAGGTGGTGTGTGCGGTTGATTTATTTCTATCATTCATTTCAAATCCTTTGATTTTATTGTGATGCAGTTGGCAGACCGCATTTCAATATTAGTCAAAGGATTTCTTTTTTTTCATGACCGCCAGAAGGCTTTTACGGAACTACCGGCCTAGCCGGTAGTTTTCTTTTATACAAAAAAGACCTCGGGTTTATTTCCGAGGTCTTTTTCAGTTTCGAGTAGCGCCGAAGGCGAATGTAGAATCTAGAGTTTACATCCAAATTATTTCAGAATCGGCGTATCCCAGTCGATCCACTCGGACTTATCCCACTTGATGAGTTCAGTATTCTTAGTGTAGTCGATCTTTCCGGTCTTGATTCCATCCTTACCCACCAGGAACTTGTTGATGAAGTCCTTGACTTCGTCAAACTGGCCGTTGGGCAAAGAGCAGTGGGCGTGATCGCCTTCCTGGCTATAGGTGTAGTTTTCGCTTACGCCAAGGGCGTCGTACACTTCCTTGGAAGCCTGGCCGCAATAGTTGGAAGGAACTTCGCCAAGCCAATCCTGACCGGCGTTGTCAATGATCAGCAAGGGACGGGGAGCCACCATAGCCACAAGCATATGCTGGTCGAAGGGCAGAGTGTTTTCGCGACCATCGTAGTCCTTGAAGGTGGTCTTCATCCAGTTGCCTTCGATTGCGGCGCTGTTCAAGCCCTGGACAAACTGCATACCCTTCAGTTTGTTGACCTGAGCGCCAACACGCCAGAGGGAGGCGCCTCCGGAACCGGATTCCTGAGGAATGGTAAGAGCGATACGAGTATCAAAAGCACCCACAGCCAGGGCACCCTTTCCCAAGCGAGAACAACCGGTAATACCAAGACGCTTGACATCAATACCGGCCTCCGGATAATTTTCAAGAGCATCGATCAAACGGCTAACGCCCCAGGCCCAGGCCATGATGGTACCGGCGCTGGCATTGGATCCGTAAATGTCGTAGAACTTGCCGCTTCCACGATTACTTTCGGGGGCCACGTTATCGGGGTTAAAGATAATCTGGGCAATATCAAGTCCATCGAGTGATTCTCCCAGACTTCCACAGGTATTGCCCATAAAGCCACCGCCAAAACCGATCATGGCGGGCTTAGGACTATCCTTGGTTCCTGCGCCACTGATGGCTACAGCGAAGGAAGCTGTCTTACCCTTGTCAGTCACGGTCACTGTAAAAGTGCTTCCTGCAAGTTTGCCTTCCACCTTTTCGGGGTTACGAGGCTTGTCGCCGTACATAATCTTTTCGTACATGGCGCCGATTTCTTCACGACGGCACTTCCATTCGTCCTTGGTGGAAATCCTTGTACCAGCAAAAGTCGTAAACGGGTCCGGAAGTTTTGCATTGCTGATCTTGGTAGGAATCTCACCAATAGTGCATTCATCGCGGAAATCTTCCTTAAATTCTGGAGCGGGCATTACTTCTGGAATTTTGCTGTCAGAAGAACCTTCCTTGACGGAACTTGACGATTCAACCGGAATAAATTCATCCAGGTCAATTGTTTCAGATGTGGAGCCACAGCTGATGGTCAAAACATGGCCATCCTTCTGAACCTCACAGCCAACGCCATCATCTCCCGGTTCACCAGGTTCCCCCTCCTTTCCTGCTGTTCCATTTCTCAAGGTGTCAATCACCACATCACCGCAGCTTACTTCAATGCCATTGCTAACCTTCTTTGCGGAACAACTGGTTCCATCCGGTCCTTTTTCTCCATTTTCGCCAGCTTTACCATCATCGCCTTTTTCACCCTTGGCACCGTCATTGCCCTTCAACGTATTCCATTTGCCTTCGGCACAGTAGTAAACAGCAGCGGAATCCGTTACAAAAACCATTTCACCGGCGTTTTTTTCGGTACATTCATCAAGTTTTTTCCCAGCATCAAGCTGCTGAATTCCGACCTGCTTTACTTCTGTAACCTTAGTGATATCATCACCACAGGCAGAGAACGTCATAGCAACAACCGCCAGGGATGCTGCAGAAATTTTCTTCAAACTAACGTTTTTATTCATATGAAAAACCCTATGTCAATACCCAAAAAAAAGACATAGGGTTCAATTCCGTCAACCTGGAAAACTTTCCCTGATACGGCTACATATTACTTTGAAAGGCATTGTGCTGCCTTGAGGGCCATGTCCACTTCCAGGGACTTGGGATTTTCAATGGCGGTCTGGATTAGACTCCGGATAGTATAACCTTTCTTCAAACCTTTCAGGACACAATCGCAGGTAGCCTTGTTCACATCTCCCGCCTTCATGCATTCCTTGATGAAGGCATTGTCCATTTCCTTCGGGAACTGTTTCGGCAGGCAGGGTTCAATGAGTCCGTAACTGAGTTTATCAAAATTCCCCATGTTTCCACTTTGGGAGGATTCATTCACCATATTGGAAAGTAAGCTCTTGTCCTTGATAAGGCGGTCAAAGGCACACTTGCAGGTTTTATCTGCCTGATTTGCGCCAAGCCATTCCATGGATTCCACGGTGCAGGACTGCACGAAGGTATCCTTAAACAGGGGGCTCTGCAGCATGGACATGAAGAACATCAAGTCTTCATCCGTAATTTCGTAGCCGCCTACACTGATGGTATTCACAGAAGACGGGGGCGGCTGAGAATCTGCGGTACCCATCTGAGCCGTGGCAGGACCATCCACGAGAGTCCCGCAATCCGTGGTGGCGTTCACGATGAAATTTACGTAACCAGGATCTTCGACGCCCACGGAAAGACTTTGTTCTAGACTCTTGAACATATTTTCATCATATTTAGCTTCCAGTTTTTTCAGGACGCACTCACAGATGGGCGCTTCCACCCCTTCCTTACAGCTTTTTAGAAATTCGTTGCGGGTAGGCTCTGAGTACCCCTTGCCTGCGGCCTTCGCCACAACAGCGGCAGCACCATTCGCAGCATAAGTCATTGAGACAAAAGAACTTACAAAAAGAAAAACAATCACCTTTGAAATTTTCATGTGTTCAATATAACAAAAAGATTCCCTCCAAAAACGTTCAGCGGGGCGTTGCGGGGCCGGCGTCTGAGGCCCCGCAGAGGGGGTAGCGTCAGCCGCCCCCATTTTTCGGAAGCGGATGGGGGTGGCGAAAGCGAGGGGGAAACCTCCCCCACACACCTAGCCTTCTGAAAATTTTGTTGCTATATTGTGGTCACTATGAGCTTAAAATTTGAAACCCCGATTACTGAAGTCCCGCTGTTCCACCAGGGTAAGGTACGTGACATGTACGACCTGGGCGACAGCTTCCTGATGGTCGCATCCGACCGTCTTTCCGCCTTTGACGTGGTTCTCCCCACCCCGATTCCGGGTAAGGGCAAGATCCTGAACCAGCTCTCTCTGTTCTGGTTCAAGCAGCTCGGCATGAAGAACCACCTGATCACCGCCAACGTGGATGAATATCCGGATGTGCTGAAGAAGCACGCCGACTACCTCCGCGGCCGCTCCATGATCGTGAAGAAGGCTCACCGTCATTCCGTGGAATGCATCGTCCGCGGCTACATCGTGGGTTCCGGCTGGAAGGATTACCAGAAGACTGGTCGCATTTGCGGTCATGTGCTCCCCTCCAACCTGCAGCTCTGCGACAAGCTTGAAAACGCCCTCTACACTCCCAGCACCAAGCCGGATGTAGGTCACGACGAAAACATCAGTTTCGAACAGACCTTCGACATCGTCGGAGAAAAGGTTGCAACCGACCTGAAGAACATGTCTCTCGACATCTACACCAAGGCTCGCGACTACGCCGCATCCAAGGGCATCATCCTGGCTGACACCAAGTTTGAATTCGGTGAAATCGATGGTGAAACTGTTCTTATCGACGAAGTTCTGACTCCGGACTCCAGCCGCTACTGGCCCGCCGACAAGTACCAGGTCGGCAAGAACCAGGAAAGTTTCGACAAGCAGTACATCCGTGACTGGCTGGAAACTCTCGACTGGGGCAAGTGCTATCCGGGTCCCGAAATTCCGGCAGACGTTGTGAAGAACACCCTCGACAAGTACATCGAAATCTTCGTCCGTCTCACTGGCAAGCAGCCGGAACTGTAATGCGTCTTCCGGGTTTAGCCCGATACGTCATTCCGGGTTTAACCCGGAATCTCTCTGCAAGTAGAAGGCAGGCCTAACCCGTCACGACGCCGCAGTTTTCAAGTCCCTCGGTTCTTCCGGGGGATTTGTTATTTTGCCACCATTTTGCTATCTTATGGGCCATGAAAAAATCAGTACCTATTACAGTGCTCACCGGTTACTTAGGAGCCGGTAAAACTACTCTCCTCAACTACGTTCTTAACAATCAGGAAGGCTATCACGTAGCTGTTATCGTCAACGACATTGGCGAAGTCAATATTGACCAGACCCTTATCGAAAAGGGTGGAAACATCACCAAGGAAGATTCCGGCAAGTTGGTGCCCCTTTCCAACGGTTGCATCTGCTGCTCCCTGAAGCAGGACATGCTGGAACAGATTGCCGAAATTCTTGAAACCGGCAAGTTCGACTACATCCTTATTGAAGCCAGCGGCATTTGCGAACCCGTGCCTATCGCGCAGACCATTTGCATGGCCGGTTCCCAGCTCCAGAGCAAGAATGGCGAACCTCTCCCCTGCCATTTGGACAGCGTTACCGCAGTGGTGGACGTTTGCCGTTTGGCCGACGAATTCGCCGGTGGCGACAAGCTTCTCCAGAAGGACCTGGAAGAAACTGACATTGCAAACTTGCTGATCCAGCAGATCGAATTCTGCAACACCATCATTCTGAACAAGGTCGATAGTCTGAGCAAGTCCGACCTGGAACATGTGAAGGCCGTTGTGAAGGCTCTGCAGCCCACCGCCAAGATGATCGAAACCAACTTCGGCAAGGTGGAAATGAAGGAAATCCTGGACACCAAGCAGTTTGACTTCGACAAGGTTGCCGAAGGCGCCGCCTGGGCCATCGAACTGAACAAGATCGACGATGACCACGATGATGATGACGATGAAGACGAACACGAACATCACCACCATCATGACGACGAAGACCACAGCGATTGCGACCATGAACATGGCGTTTGCCACCATCACCACGATGATGATGAAGACGATGATCACGAGCATCATCACGATGACGAAGACCACAGCCACTGCGACCACGAACATGGCGTCTGCCACTGCGGCCATCATCACGACAAGGATCATCCCCATGGTGACGAGTACGGCATTTCTACCTTCGTGTACGAACGCCGCCGCCCCTTCAACCGCAAGAAGTTCGAAGCATTCCTGGACGATTATCCCAACGCAATCATCCGCACCAAGGGTCTCCTGTGGTTCGCTGACGAACGTACCGAAAGCTACCTGTTCGAACAGGCTGGCAAGCAGGCCACCGCCCAGAATTTCGGTCGTTGGTTCGCAGCCGAAAGCAAGGAAACTCAGGAATACATCCTGGCCCAGAATCCCGACCTGAAGAAGGTCTGGGACGAAGAATACGGCGACCGCATTATCCGCCTGGTGTTCATCGGCCAGCACATGGAAAAGAAGAAGATTATCGCCGTCCTGGACGATTGCCTGGACAAGTAATCCAACGATTTTCTAAAAATTAAGGAACGCTTCGCTTATGCGGGGCGTTTTTTTTGATGTCATCCCGGTCCCTGAGCCGGTATGCCAAAGCGGAAGTAATGAGAGAAAGTATAGGTAGGGAAATGCTTTGGTAAATGGGTTGTTTTTTGTGTTTTTTGCGTTTTTTGGGCGTTTTCACTCTCTCACGAGAGTGATTTTTTTTTGTTTTGACGAAATTGCCGTTTTTGCGCGTTTTTTGCCGTTTTGTTCCGGTTGCAATTTTCTCTCACGAAATGTGCGTTTTGTGATTTGGCGTTTTTAGGCTGTTTAAGCTATTTTGAATTTTGGGGTGGGGAAATGGCGACGGGAACTGTTTTTTAAGCGTTGCAGTTTCGTGAGAGAAAAACGAATGTGATTTATCAAAGCTTCGTGTTAAATTTTTCGGAATTTTTTAACACAAGAATTTTATCGTGTTAATTTTTCGAGAATTTTTTAACACAGAAGTCTGCTATCGATGAAAAAAGCCCCGGAAATCCGGGGCTTATGTGCTTTTATAATGCTTTTTTAAGAGGGTTTTTGCGGTGTTTTAACGGGGTTTTGCGATGCCTTTTCGCGGCGTTTCTTGAGGATTTCGGCATATTCCTGGAGTGTTGGTACTGTCGTGCAGCCTTTGCCGTACCGTGAGTCCGTCCTGATGGTTGGAATGCCTGTTCCAAGGCTTCTGGAAGAAAAGTAGTGTTCAACCATCACACGGATGTCGTAAGTGCTGAAAGTCTCCTTTATGCGATCGATGCCGAAGAACTGGACCACGGTGCCGACGTGAGGGTCCTTGAACTGGATTTCTTCGCGTTTGTCGCAAAGCTTTCCTAGTTCTTGGAGCAGGAGCGGCAGTAAAAGAGCCACCTGTTGCTTTTCTTCTTCGCTGACTTTGGATGCTGCGCTTCCGAAGTCCTTCCAGTTCCTGAGGGCTGCTTTCCAATCGGCCAGGGGAATGCCATTTTTCATTTTCCAGCCGCTCATAGAGTAGTAGTCAAAGAATCGCTTGGCGCATTCCTGGCTCTTGCCCAGGGTGGCTGCGTATTCTACAACTTCCTCGAATGTTCCTGGTTTGTTCCCGGAGTTGGTGCGGGTGTTCTTTCCGCTTCTCTTTACGCTTACAACGCAGTAATCGTCCTTGATGCCATCGGAGTCCTCTGAATGGCAGATGAAGGTGATCCTTACGGTGAGGCTTCGGCCTGTTTCCTTGCCGTTGTCCAGCTCAAAGAGGATGAGGCGGTCACCTGTTGTGTAGATACGGTCCACTTTGTAGATCACAAAGGTAAGCTCGCCGTTCAGAAGGGCTTCAAATTCCCTTTTCTTGACTTTCAAGATGTGTTCCATGTGGTTATCTCCTGATGTATTGCCAGGACTGGGGCGCTCTTTTTACGCCAAAATCACCTAGACGGAGCCAATCTTCGTCGAAGTAGTCCGCGCATTCGATGAACCAGCCGTAAAGCCTGCCTTCGCCCTTGTACTCCAGGATTTCCTCGACGGAAAGCCCGGCGCAGTCTGCCAGGGATTCCGTGATTTCGGTAAGCTCTCGCACTTCGGCCACGGTCATTCTTCCGGAGACGCCCTTGGTGTCGGTGTTGTACAGATAGACAGTTATTTCATCGTTCGTGGAGACTGGAGCCGTCTTGCGGAGTTCAACGGTCTTTTCACCGCTGAAGATGAGGTCGGCATACTTGCCGTGGATGCTCATGAGTATTTCTGCCATATTCTACCTAGAATTTTTCAGTCCAAAAGACTATTGTTTCTGGATTTAAAAAGTGTTCTATCCAGAACTCGTGATCGCAGACGCAGATAAGTTCGTCTTCGCCGATGGTGCCATTGGTCGTCTTAACAAGTATCCTCTTGTTATAGGGCGGTTTTTCGGTGGCGACAGGCTTCCAGTTGCGTTGCTTGATTTTTCTTTCTGAACTTATAAGGATGTCCGGGTAATAATCGTCCTTTTCAACGGACTGAATGTCCATGAAATCGCCATTTCTGTCGCCAACAAGGACTTCATATTCCTGCGAAATTTGGCTCAGTTTTTCGATTAGCTGTTTTACGTTCATCTTTTTCCTTAAAAAAATGCCGGTTACCCGGCTGTTTCATTTTCCAAGGGCATAACCCTTTGTTGAAGTTTTTCGAGTTTTTTCTTTTCCCTTCTCCTTTTTGACCGTTCCCTTTCGTATGCCTTGCGTTCTGGAGTCTGGTTCCTTAGACGGTCCCTTTCGCGTCTTCTTTCCTTGACTTCGGGGCGGTTAAGGTATTCCTTTGTCCATGCCTTTCGTTTCGGGGTGTTACGGCGTTTGGCGTCGCTCTTTCTGCCTAGTTCTCGTATGCGTTCCGGGTGTTCCTTTGCCCACCTTTTGATGTTCTTCTTGTTCTTCTCCAGAGAGGCCTTGTAGGATTCGGGGTTGTTCTTCTTCCAGCGATTGAAGGCTTTCGACTTGGATTCCTTCTTCTGCTGATCCTGGTTCACAAGCTTTGCGGCTGGTCTCATTTTTTGAGAGATTAGCTTCTCCCAGTCTTCGCCATAATCGTTATTCATAGGCCAAACCAATGGACGATCTGAAAGAATAGTTCTGCGGCCTTCCATGCTCCGAGAATAACGACGATGCAGAGGGCCAAGAAAATGACGACATCCTTTTTTTCGTAGTGGTAAATTTTATCCTCCTTGTTTGTTGATGAGTACCGGGTAGTTGTAAAAATCGTCGTGGGTAAGTTCCGTGACATGGAGCTTTGCGTTGGTGTAGGCCTTCAGGTAACGCCTGTCAATCCATTCGAACTGTACGCGTTGCTTGTTCTTGTTGTAGATTTCGCCCTGGTCTTCATAGAGGAAGTTGTAGTGGCTTCCTCCAAAGGCCCTTACCGCATAGTAAACGGCGTTGCGCTTGATTTTGCCCATGCCTGCATATTCCAGCATTTCGCGGAGAAGCAGGTCTGCATACTTGCGGCTCAAGAATCCATGGTAGTTGATGTCGTGAACAAGCCAGGCATACATGATAAGCAGGTTGCCGATTTTCGGGATGATGGGATTCAAGAGGTTGCTGCCGCTTCTAAAGTCGGTAAAGTAGCCTGCCTCGATTCTGATCTTGATGATGCCCGAAATGTTCTGACTCTTGATTAGAATGTCGATGTATCTGCTACGGAGTTCGTAGAGATCGTCCTTCCTGGAGTATTTTTCCCAGATGGGTTGCACTGGTCTTGCGTAAAGTTCCATTATTCTTCCCTTAATTCCTTGAGTTCCTTTTCGATGTCCTTGATTTCTTCGGCACATTTGTGGAGACGGTCGTACAATACAGACATACGGTCCTTTTTGAGTCGCTGATTCACCTTTTCTGCGATGTCGCCCATGCGGGTGTAGAGGTATTCACCGGGGCACTCCTTGTTTGCGAACCAGCGGTGTACCGTCATGTTCTGCTTATCCACCTGGCCGACAAGGCTCTTGTCAGCCTTCCAGAGCAGCTGCTTGATCTGGTTGCGTTTGCAGATATCTACCAGAAGCTCAATGAGGCTATCCATGGCCTTGGAGTTCACTGCATAGGGGGCCTTCGCGTCGCTACTCACCTCGATGGTTACCGCACGGTTGTCGTTGTCGCGGTTGCTGCTGCTCCAGGCACGGTCGCATTCTTCCACATAGCAGCCGATAAAGCCGTCCTTGTCAACGCAGTAGTTGCTGCTGGCCTTGCGTTCGGGGTTATCGAACATCTTGCCCAGGCTCTCGACGCTGCACTGACCGGCGGTGCAGTGGATGGTAACCGTATCGATTTTGTGGTTGCGTGGGCTTGTCCTGTTTGGACTGATTTTAAGATAGTCGGTAAGCTGACTGATGGTCATTTTGCGCTCCTGCGATTTGATTGGGTAAAAAGAATGGCTGGCGACGGCGGTGTTGTGTAGTGTGGTGTGTTAAGGAGTTTGCCGCCACCAGCCCAGGGAGATTTTTATTGAGGGTGCCAGGGCTTACACCTGGCCGAAACGCCACTCTCATCGTTTCGTGTCTATGCAACCCCCATGGCTACATTCTATGCGACAATGGCTATAAAACGCCTAGAAGGTAACCGTATAAGTGAGTGTCGCCGCAGCAATCCAGTAAACCATCTTCTTGATGTCGCCTTGGCAGGCGTAGCTTACGGAGGCCGCGAGGTTCAGGGCTATGAGGATGCCCGGAAAAATCCGTGGATCCATCAGCCCTTCTCCCACTGGTTCAAGAGGTCGAGGATTGCCAGGTGCGGAGACGACCCGAAGCCTTTAGCAATGGCAAAGTGGCTGTTATCGTCCATGACCATCGCCTTGTATCCGAATTGCGGGTCAGCTTCGAGTTTCACCTTGCCCTGGAACAGGGCCAGAGTTTCACTGGGCAGCATCTTCCACCTCCAGGGTAACGGCAATGTCGTTGAAGTTGAGGATGATGTTCTGCCAGGTCTCCCCGGAATCGGTCAACACCTTGCGGCGGAAGATGAGGGCAGTCTTCGTGGACTTGACGATGATGCTTTCCTTGAGAAGAGTCATTGCCTTCTTCCACATGGGGTCCTCGATATCCAGGTGCAGGAGCTTCAGCAGCATGGCGGTATTCACGCGACCGCGCTTGTCAACGTTGAACGCCTGGCTGATTACCTTGGCAAGGTCGCTGTCAGCATCCTTCATGCGTTCAGAAATCCACTTGTCCACCTGGGTCTTTACCATCTGAAGCTTTTCGTCGAATGCGATGAGGTCACTGGAATTGCGTTCGATCACCTGGTCACCGGCGAAGTTCGCAAGGAGAATGTTGCCCTTCCAGCCTTCCTTGATGCGGTTGTCCTTGGCAAGCTCGTCAAGGTACTTGTCGAGCGCCTTGACTACTTCGACCTTGCACTTGGCCATCTGATCGCTGAGTTTTTCCACCTTCTTGAAGACGGATTCCACCATGGCGTCGCGCTTCTTGTCCATGATGGGCACGTACTTTTCGGGAACCGGGGTTCCCTTGGCGTCGAGCCAGTTGCCTTGTTTATCTTTCTTTGCCATCTTGTCCTCTTTGGGGATTGGTTGTTGTTTTTGTTGAGTTAAATTCTTCGGGGGTCGCAGCCCCCATGGCCTTGATAGCCCTGATAAGCACCTTGGCGTCGGCCTTGCTTATCCATGCGAGGACCGACACGCCCGTGAGCCTTTCGCAGAATGCGTTCAGAGCCTTCTTGCGGGCTTCCGAAGTCCTTGCCCTGGAAACCCCCGCCCACATGGCCTCGATGGCTCGGAGCTGTGCAGGGGTGGCCTTGTGCTTCTGCCGGTCCTTCAGGTCGTTGAAGTTTCGGGCCTTCTCGCTCACCTGGGCGGCAAGGAGCCTTATTAGCGCCGCCCTGCTCTGCGGTGTGAGTTCCTTGGAACTCTGCACCCCGTAGCGGTCGCGGAGCATATCGCGGTAGGCATCGTCAGTCATTCCCAGGAGGCGCACAAGTCCGTGAATCTTGCGGTACTGTTCCGCTCGCTTGTCTGCCGGAGTCATTGGAACCTACTGCGCGACCACGAGCATCTGGGATGCGGTCTTCACGACTTCTTCGCTGAGTTCCGGGATATTGTTATTCTGCATCACCACGCGGCTCCAAAGGGCAAGGTGGCTGAGCAGACGGAAGTTCCTGCGGCTGATGCCTGCACAGAGTTCCACGACACCTGCAGCGATCTTTTCGAAACGGCTTTCGAGGTATGCCTTGATGTCGGCGTTGTCCAGAAGCTTCGCCCTGCACGGTGCCGAAATTCGGCTGTAAATCTGCGCGTAATGTTCCTTGTCGCCCTGCACATTCTTTTCCAGGCGGGGCATACCGCAAAGAGCAATACCCACATGGGCCTTGTCATACACGCGGCGGATAAGTTCAATCGCACGGTAAGGCAGGTGTTCTGCCTCGTCGATGATGATCAGGCGGCCGGAACCTTCCAGCTTCTTGACGACGCGTTCCAGCTTGTCGTGCAGGGAACCGCGCTTGTCGAGGTTCAGCAGTTCGCAAAGTTCCTCGAAGAAAACCTTTGCGGTGTAGCCGTGGTCCGCCTCGATCATGATGCAGGTGGGGTGTGCTTCGGCATAGGCCTGGAGCGCCCTGGTCTTGCCGATGCCCGCTTCTCCGGTGAGCATACCCATGACGCGGTGGGTAAGTACCAGGTTGCAGAAACGGTGGATGGTGTTGAAATTCTTGGTCTTGACGGTCACATCGTTGGACTTTGCAGCTTCGCGGTATGCCTCGGTAGCAAGGAAGTCCTTGATTTTCTCGATGACGGACTCATTGTTGCCCTCGTAGGTGCCCTTGAGAATGCCGCTGATGGTGGCGGCACTTACGCCGATTGCGTTTGCAACCTTGTTCTGGCTGACATCCTTGGATTCGATATAATACTTGAGCTGGTTGATGGCTTCATTCATGATTTGCATCCCTTGTGGTGTTTAAGTGATTTATCCGTTTGCCGTCAGGTCGTCCCATATACTGTGGACCTGTTCCTCGGCTACTTCTTCTTCTGAAAGCAGGTTGATGATCTCGGAGTTTCCAATCTTTCGGTCGGCTGCAAGCGCGGCGCTGTCGCTGTCGTGGCGAGTGAGGTGTGTTGGACCCTGCGGGATGAAGATGTCCTGCGGTCCAACGGCGGTGCGCATTGCCCCGATGTATTCGGCAGCCTGTTCCTTCGTCATTTCCGGGACAATCTCCTTGAGAAGCTTTTCCTCGTGGCGCTTGCGGGCGACACCGGCTGCAATCTGAGCCTTGCCCACAGCATCGTCATCCTTGACCATGGCACCCACGGCCTGCTGCAGGGTGCATTCGCCAATGAGCTTTCTCTGGCTATCGTATGCCCAGGCAACACGCATATCGTCAGGATCGTAGCGAAGCATGACCTCGCGGCCCTTCCACACCGGCATCCATTCGGCCCAGTACCAGGCATCCAAAGCGGCAATGTGGAAACCCATGTGGACAATCTTCCCGGAATCAGTCCTGCTCGTAAGCAAAGACAAGGTCTCGCGGCTTACACGGCGCATAGGCTCGCGCTTTACAATGAGCTCGTTCCAGAGTTCGGAGCGGGTCTTACCCTCGTGAACCTTGCCCTGGCACGGAAGCCCGGGGAAAACCTCGCGGAGGTATCTATCGGCAAGCTTTGCGAACTCGTCCCAGGTAAGGAAGTCGCCACTCTTGAGAACACCCTTCAAAGGCTCCGGCTTTTCGACCACGGTACCGCCCTTGAAGCTGTTGAACAGCCTATCAAAACCGTTTTTAATGACCAAAAACTGGCGTTCAATAATCTTTGCACGGGCGTTCTTTACGATGGCGAAGTGCATCTTGATATCGAGACGGCTTGCCAGGGATTCCGTGTACTGTTCGTCTTCGACGATCTTGTGACCACGGCTCTGCCCGGAGAAATCCTTGTTTCGGTATTCGCGACCGTTATCCACGTAGATTTCTTCGGGGAGACCATAGCGTTCAATGCCGTTGCGGATAGCGCGCAAGGTATTCTCGGTGCCCGGGCTTGTATGGTGCAGGCACCAGCCCATAGGCATATAGGTACGAAAATCCATGAAAAGGGTGATGTAGCAGGTGGCGGGCTTTTCCTGGCCGGGGACCTTGACGAAAACGTCCCATGTACGGGTATCGCCCACCCACACCTGGCCCGCGTTCATGTCGGAATAGTCGCGGTCAAGGTGGTAGCCCTTGTTGTCGTAGAACTTCTTTTTACCCTCGCGGGCAAAGTAAATCACATCCGGGGAAACCTCGCGCTGGAGCCTGCGGGTAAAGGCGGACTTGCTCGGGAAATCCTTGTCGCCCTTCACTTCGCCGCGGTCGATAGCCATTCCAAGCGCAATCATGCGGGCGGAAAATACCGAGAGCTTGTTTGCAGTAAGGTATGCCTGTTTGAAGTCGTCGAACCAGCGGTCCTTCACGGTGCTGCCCATGATCTCGCGGTGGTTGATAAGGGCGATCTTGCCGAAGTCGGCTACGACGGAACGCTGGCGGTAGATACTCTGCACCGAAGTCTTCATGTCGGGGTGGCTCTGGTTCCAGCTCTCCACGAACCTTTCGAGCTCGCGCGTGCCCTGGATGCCCTCGCACTTCGACAAGATGACAGACCACTTGTCGAAATTCTTCTTGCTTCGACTTGTGGCGCGTTCATAGGCGCGGTTTGTGGACTCGATATCCTCCTGGGTAGGGGCCACTGCCTGCACCTCTTCCACCTCGGGAAGCGTCTCCAGGATATAGCGGTCGCAAGCCTCCTTGGGAAGGCTCCTGGCATTGATCTTGAGCACCTTGCGGCCATTCTCCTCTTCCCACTTGTATTCCCAGAGAGAAAGCCTGTTACGGACATGCCTCTCGGAAATCTTAAGGAGTTCGGAAACCTTAGACGTACTGATCCAAATCGGCTTCATAAGGCTACCCGCGGACTGCACCGGTCTTGATAAGATGATTGAGCAGCGCACCGCTATGGATGCACTTTCCGCAGGTACGCACACCGTTCACGGTGACATGGGAGACACCGTCGCAGATGACGCAGCGGTAAACCTTGTCGCGGACAATCTTGTATGGAATCACTTGTTCAGATTTGGGAAGAGTGGAATAAATCATGTTCAAGTTCCTTAGGCCATGGCCTTGATGATAAGGTTCAAGTGTTGCAGCTGGTTCATGGCATCGTCCAGCGCATTGTGTGCAGTCTCGGTTACAGGCGGCTTGATGTCGCTGTGGATGGACTTCACGGTACGGAAGCAGCGTTCGTTCCAGAACTTCCAGGGCACATTCATGCCAACCTTCTTGAACGCGTTCGCAAGAATCGGGATATCGAAGCTCGCGCCGTTGCTCCAGATGGTAAACTTGTCGGTGAAGTTGGTGGCAAGCCACATGGCGAAATCCTTCAGCACCGTATCGAGCCTGAGCGACTTCTTCTGGCCATCGACAATAGCCATGCGGGCGCCCTCGCCCTGGCGGAACCACCACATCAAGGTGTCGGCATCCACCTGGCAGCCATAGTCCAGGGAGTCGGCAATCGCGATGTGCTCGTAGAAACTCTTGAGTTCGCCGCCCCGGTCGTAACCGCAGGCACCCAACGAAAGAATCACGCAGTCGCTGGAAGTGCCAAGGGTCTCGATATCCACCATTACGTTCTCAACAGCCTGGATTGACATTTGCATCCTCCATTTCGCGTTCACTCTTGGGCGGAAGGCAGCTCTTTTCCAGATGCTTCAAGGTCTCGTCAACGATCCAGGGCATATTCTTGAGCATCTTAGCCTGGATGGAGTAGAGCAGGAACTTCGCTTCCACATTGTCCTTGTTGAGCTTGTGGATGCGATGGCACAGATGCTGCGCATATACGATGAGCTGCTTTTCGAGAACCGTGTGTCCCGGTTCGCTTGCAAGCTTCTTCAAGACATCTTCATTCATGCTAAAGTTCATATTCCTAGTCCTCCAGAGTTTCGAGTGCCTTTGTGACCAAAAACTTCACGAACTCCTTGTTGTTCGGGAAGGTGTGGCCCTGGTCGTAGAGTCGCTTCTTGGCGGCGTTGATCTTGTCGGTAAGCGGACGCGGGAAGGACACGCTCTGGAGATTGCAGGGGAACAGTTCCAGCTGCACGGGCTCCACACCTTCGGAAGCCTCCACCTGGGCGGGCTCAGCGGGCTTGTAGTCGATCTTGCGGCTCACCTTGTACTTGCCGGTCTTGCGGATGGAGGGGAGCACATCCTCAACCACCCACTTTTCGAAGCTGCGGGCTTCCGGCATGTGGGAACGCATGATGAGGCGGTAGAGGTCCGGTTCGGAAATTGCGATCATGCTCTGGGTGCCGCCGTTGGTCTTCACCGTAATCTTCTTGGCAAGCTCCTTGCCGTCTTCAAGTTCAGCGGTATCGTACACCTTGTTGCAGTGCTGCTTGATGACGGATGCGGTTCCCTTGGTGTAGCCAAGAATCTTCACCACATCATCGGCCACGAACCAGACATTCTTGTTTTCGTCCACGCTCATGCGGATATCCTCGTCGTTGAACATACGGTAACGGATGCGCAGGGCCTCGGCGGTATTCTGGTCAAGTTCTTCTTCCTTGACCTCCACCAGGGCGTTTTCGGTGGTGGAAGGGTGGACCAAATCGGTCCCCCCTTCGGTGGTAATTTCTTCTTCGATATCGATAGGGGACTTAAGCATTTTCTGTTTCCTTCTTGATGAGTTTGAGTTCTTCGAGGATGGGGCGGAGCTGGTTGTTGGTGCGGTATCCAGTGGCCACTTCCCTTATATATTGGGCGCTGTAGGCCTTTCCGGCCCTTTTGGAGACTTCCCTGGCAGCTGCCGCCCAGGAGAATTTCGTCACAGTAAGATTGGCTTCCATTCGGTTTAATTTCCTTTTTGTTAGCTTTGTTTGTAGTAGTGTTTTACTACCACTACATTCCATAATTTAAACAATAGTTTTATCGTTGTCAAGATAAAAATTAAACAAAAGGTTAATTTTTTATGTTTGGTGATAAAATAAAGTCCTTTGCAAAAGAAAAATTTGGATCAGATAAGCTTTTGGCCGAGGCTTTAGGCATGTCGCCGCAGCAATTAGCGGCTTATACGGCGGAAAAAAGAAAGCCTGGGTTTGAAATTCTGCAAAAACTAGGCGGTCTTGGGTGCGATATTCCTTGGTTGCTTGACAACGATAAAACAATTAGTGAATTAAACAATAGTTTTAATCCTGTCAAGGTTACGAATGAAAAAAAAGGTTGCTTTGACATCGACGGAGCCATAGAGCTATCCAACACGCCTGCACCCCGCCTTGCGCAGCTCATGGGCATCGAAGCGTCCACCCTCGACACCTGGCGCACAGGCGCTTCCACCCCCACGCTTGACCAGCTGGTCAACCTGTTCAACGGCATATCCCGCTCGTACACGTTCGTTTTCGCCGCGCACAACGAACAGGGCGGTATCAAGGACTGGGGCGTCGTGCGCCGCGACGGGACAGTCAAACCGTCGTTTTCCGCGCTCTCCACATTGGCCGGCGAAGTCGGCGACGGCGCCGAACTCCTCGGACGCCTTCGGCTTGCGGACGGAAAGGCGGTCGGCTATCTTTTCCGGAAGGGGGATTCTTCGCAGACACTGGCCTACTGGTCGCTTTCGTCGATGGACGAGAATGGCGGAATCATCACCGAACTTCCGCTCGGCGAACGTCGG
>JAZLHK010000035.1:0-18897 GCA_045616805.1 Fibrobacter sp. | reverse complement strand
GCAGGCGCCGAAGCCGCCGAAACCAGTTTCCAGGGAGCGCAGGGCCTTCTGCATGGACTGCTTGAAGTTGGAGCCGATAGCCATGGCTTCGCCCACGGACTTCATCTGGGTGCCAAGAGTGCTGTCTGCCTTGGGGAACTTTTCGAAGGTAAAGCGAGGAACCTTGGTAACGACTTTTTTTGGGGGGCGTTCCCCCGCAAGCGGGGGCGGGCTTTACTCGCTACGCTCACCGAGCCTAAAGTCTCGGCCCATACGGGTAACAATCCCTAACGCAAAAAGCAAAAAAATCCGCAGCCATATAGCTGAAAACACCTGCACCTGTGGCACCTATTTTCCCAGTGATGTTTAAAAGATGAAGAATTTAATAAGCTACTAAAAGATGTTTTGAATTTGAATGTGAGTATTCGGAAGTCTAATCGTTTAGCAGAGTTAAGAGTGCTCTTTATTATCTCTCAAAAAAAGTGTCTAGGTAATTTCATTTTATTCTGCGGTCAAGTCCTCTCTTAAAACGAGCTTGCCGCCAGTCCAAGATTCCAGCCCATTCTGGAGCAGCAGCTTGCCAGTGGCCCGTTGCAGCCTTACGTCGATGATCCGCAATGCCCTCATGTTTTCGAGCTGCCTGCGTTCCGCCTCGCGAAGGTCTTCTTCCATCTCGAAAATTTCGCGATAGTTGCTCTTGCCCAGGGCGAGCTTCTTGAATTCTTCTTCCAGTTCCTTCTTGTGGTATTCCACGGCAATCTGGCCGTAACGCCACTGTTCGCGGATTTCCTTTGCCCTGTTCTGCAAAATGCGGTATTCCTCGAATATCTGAGCCTGCAACAGGGTGAGCCTTGAACGTGCCGCCCTAACGCTGTATTTCTGTGCCGAAATTCTATGGCGTTCGGCAACTCCACCAAACAGGGGAACGTTGATTTCAATTCCGCCCGCAAGTACTGTCTGTCGCTTTTCCTCGGTCTTGAAGTTCCTCACGGCTTCCCGTGCATTCTTGTTCCTGCTTCTTATGCCATAATTGCCCACAAGGTCAACAGTCGGAAGCCAGTCAGCCTTTCGTGCAGAAAGTTCCGATTCTCGGAGCATGAGCTCCGCTCCCTGTGAAAGGTACGCCGGGTGCATGAGCGACATGGAATCAAGGAAAGTGACGGAATCCTGTTCCGCTGCTGGTTCAGGCTCCATCCCGGGCGCCATCGCGATAGGGCGTGTGTCGTGCATGTATTCTCCGGAAGAAAGAACAAGCAACAACGCGAGCCTTGCACTTCGCAACTTGTCAAGGGCGTCGAGTCTTGCGGACTCCCTGTCTGAGTATTCCGCCTCTGCCTTGCTGTAGTCCATGGCTGAAAGCAGCCCCAGCTGCAGTCTTTTTCCGGCATCTTCCAGAATGTCGCGAGCGACCTTCGCAGATTCCGTGGCCGAAGCCAAAAAACGGTCCGCATAGTAATAGTTCCAGTAGGCATCACAGAATTTTTCAAGAATTTCATTCAGCGCATCGCGGAACTTCTGGTATGCAATTTCCTTCCGTAGCCTTCCTTGCTCCAGTTCGTTCATCGGTGACAAAAACAAAGGGCCGTCCTTGAGCAAGTGCTGGCGCAGTTCCCCGCCAAAGTAAAGCTCCGACGTGTAGTCGCTGTGTGTATATGCGGCCTGGTTAAAACCCACATTGTACTCGGTGCCTGTAGGGAGCGCCCCCTGCACACCAAGCTTGTATTCTTCCTTTGTCTCCGTGAAAAGCGCACCCGGTCTTTCTGCAGTTTCTTTGAAGGCTCGACCGACAAGTCTTGGCTCGAACTTGCCCAGGGCGCTGGTTGCTGCCTCCGATTCCGACAGCCAGGCAAACTTGGCTTCGTTTACGTCGGCATTGTTTGCAAGCACCGTCTGCAACGCCGTCTCAAAATCAAGGAACAGCGAGTCGCCATCGGCAAAAGCGAATGCCGTGGCGAGCAAAATGACGGTGTATATCGCGCGGAACTTCATTTCAGGATGACTTTCCCCGTGACACCAGGTTCGATTGCCTTATCGGCATTGTCAAAGACAATCTTTATTGTTCGGAGCATGCTGGCCTTGTCAACCACGGGCGAAACGAACTCGATTTTACCCTTCTTGCTTCTGCTCTGCTTGCGACCGTCCAGGGTAAGGCTCACCTTCTGTCCGACTTTCAGCTTGCCAGCCTTGTCTGCGATTATGTAGGCGACCATGCGGCAGGTGCGTACATCCGCTATTTCCAAGATTGGTTCCAGCGCCTCGACGCTTTCGCCGTTGTTCTTGGAGATCGTTGCCACCTCGCCGTCAAATGGGGCTATAAGGAACCTTTTAGACAGCTCTACCTTGGCTAGGTCATGTTCCAGTTTCGCCCGTTCCTTATCGTTTGCTGCGGCGGAGTATTCGGCTGAGGCTACATCGTAGTTCATCTGCTTTTCCCAGACCTGTTCTGCGCTCACGGAGTTGCTGTTCTCAAAGAGACTCTTGGTTGCATCAAGGTCCTTCTTGTAAGTCTCCAGCTTTGCCTTTGCCGAATGCAGAGCCGATGAATCCTTCTCTGCCATCGCCGTAATGCGAACCCGCAGCTGCTCCTCGTTGTTCTCCAGGCTTATCAGCGTATCGCCCTTGTGCACAAAGGAACCTTCCTTCACCCAGATACGTTCAATCTTGCCCGACACGGTGAACCCGATGCGAGCCTGGTCTATGGGTTCCGTAACGCCATCGAAAGTACCCTGGGCAAATGCTCCCATGGCAAGCCCAAGGATCAATACGAATTTCCTGACCATACAGGCTATTCCTCAGCCTTGCTAGAAGAACTGGCGACGCTGGAAGAACTTGCTTCCGCAGAGGAACTGGATGTTACAGATGAACTAGAAGCCTCGGAAGAACTAGACACTTCTGAAGAACTGGACTCCGGAGCCTTGGTCAGTTCGGTGAGAATGGTCAGCCCTTGCATGTAGAGACCATTCCTTGCGTGTACCGTAAGGTTCATGCCGATGGTATCTCCTGCAACAAGGGAGTCGTCGAAGGTCTCGAACATCTTGACGAACAGCGTATCCACCTTTGTCCATGCGTCCGCATTCGGTGATTCATTCCCTGCATAGACAGTCTTCTTTGTCTTTGGAGTCTTGCTCCATTGCACTCCACTTCGGTCTGTTGCGAGAGTGTCGGAGAATTTGATCCACAGTGTATCGTTTACGGAGAACGTGGCGCGGTAACTGCTGTTGGATGCCCAGGCGTTACTGGTAACAACGTACATTCCGCGACCGGTCGTAAATGCCGCATCGCCGGATAGATTTTCGGTAAGCCTTTCGCCCGACTTTGTATAACCCACGATGCTTACGGAATATCCCTTTTCTGCCTCGAAGGGAACCGCGTGATGAAGGAAGAGAGTATCACCCTTGACTTCCGGGGTGAGCATTACGGTGGAATCGCTTGCGACACTAACTGAGAGATTTTCCTTGCTCAGGGCTTCGCTGAAAACATAGTAGGGCGTAGTAAGCGGCGAAACGTTGCTGTAACCCATGCGGTTTTTATCCATCACGTTGGATGCGATTATGACTGGTGTACTTTCCATGAGGGTGTCACGGGCGAGGAACGTTCTGCCAAGGTCGTAAACAGCGTCTGAACGAAGTCTTGGCAGGACCTTGTTCGCAAAGCGGTAAGTCTTGCCCTTGTAAACGAAGGATTCTGCCGTAAGCGTAAGTCCAGAATCAGCAGGAAGCCCCTTGAACGAGAAGGCCCCTAGGGAGTCTGTCGTCGCAAGGAACGTCTCTGGAGCGATGTTGATGAAGCTTGTGTCCTGATGGACGATTCTGAGCTGCACCTTTGCTGCCGGGGACTTTACGCCAGTCGCCTCTTCCTGGATAAACAGTTCGCCAGAAACGCCTGCGTTAAGCGGCGAAAGCCTGATTACACGGGAACTGCTTGCGACCACACCCTCCATATAGCTGGATTCGCCCGTAGAAGAAACCGTTACAACCTTCGGTGCGTAGAACAGCGTATCGCCATCATCAACGTCATAATGGCTGAAAGTGAATGTCCGCTGGCCGTATGGCAGACCGTCTATAAAAAACGCGCCAGACTTGTCGGTAGTCGAGGTCTTTTGTTTACCGGAATCATCAACGTATTCGATTGTAGCCCCGTCGAGGCCGATCCCTGTGGAGCCATTTACCACGCTACCGGAAAAGGTCCACTTGGAGTAGTCGTCGCCTTCGGAATCGGAAACGGAACAGCCCGTGACAAAAGCCATGGCGGCAATCAGCAATGAAAAAACGGAGTTGGTCTTTGACAGGTTCATAAATCCCCTTGTTTAGACAAAAAAATTTAGTAAATAGGTTATATTTTGCTAAATATCTATAAGGAATTAAACTAAAAAAACAAAGGAACTTGATATGGCCGAAAATAAGCAGCCCACAGTGGAATGGAATGACAAGGACATGCGCACCACTTACGTGAACGCAACGAACGTGGTTGCCGGTCGAGAAGAAGTGATGATGATCCTCGGTGTAAATCAAGCCTGGCAGATGAACCAGGAAAAGGTCGATGTCGCAATCTCTGACCGCATCGTGATGAACCCCTACACCGCAAAGCGCCTCGCTATCATGCTCAGTGCTACCGTGCGCGCCTACGAAAACAAGTACGGCAAGATCGACCTCGGCTTGACTGCCCCGGCTGCAAGCCCGGCCCCGACAGCTCCCGCGGCAGACCAGAAACCAGCGAAGTAGGTGGGGCTATTTAGACCAAGCCTTGAGGTAAGGCGTTGAAGATTTGACAAAGTTTGGACAAATGCTGAAAGGGCTTTGTATATGAAATTAAGCAAGATAACGGTCAGTGGCTTTAAGTCGTATAATCAAGATTTGCATGAACTTGAGTTGAGTGATGTTACAGTTCTCCTAGGTGCAAATGGTGCAGGAAAGAGTAACTTGATTTCCTTCTTTAACTTGATTGCTCATGGGATGACAAATGCTTTGCAAGACTACATCAAGAAGAATGATGTAAATTCATTGCTGCACTTTGGTTCTCAGAACACTCAGGACATGAGCTTCTCATTTCGTTTTTTGGACGACAAGGCTGTTGATGAATACAAGGTTTCACTTTCTTATGCCAAACCAGAAAGACTTTATGTGAGCTCGGAATCGTTCTGTTATACAAAAAAAGATTGTGAAAAGCCCTTTGAAAGACAATTGGACGGGGATTTTGAGTTTGCCCTGGCTCGGGAAAATGATGATACAAGTGCGTTTGTGAAGAGACTACTTCAGAATGTACGTGTGTACCAGTTTCATGACACGTCTGACACGGCAAGGATAAAGCAATCTTGCTATGTTGATGATTCCGCATATTTGCGCAATGATGCTGGAAACCTCGCTGCATTTTTGTACAAAATGAAAAATACGGAACCGAGATACTATGAACGTATCGTAAAGTATATCCAAAAAGCGATGCCGCAATTCAAGGATTTCTGCATTGATTTAATTGACGGAAAAAGAGTCCGTCTAAACTGGATTAGCTCCGATAATGCTGATTATCTGTTTGGTCCGCATCAGTTGTCTGATGGCACGCTTAGATTTATGGCCCTTGCAACGTTGCTGTTGCAGCCTCCTCAAAATCAACCCAAGGTGATTGTTTTGGATGAACCAGAACTTGGCCTACACCCACAGGCTGTATATGTGCTTTCGTCCATGATAAAGATGGCGTCACGTAATGCTCAAGTAATTATTTCGACCCAGTCAACAAACCTTGTGGATGAATTTTCTGCAGAACAAATCACAATTATCGATCGTGATGAAGCAAAGAAAACTTCCGTCATAAAAAAATTGGATACAAGCGCTCTTAGGGAATGGCTTGATGAATACTCTCTTTCGGAACTTTGGGCGAAGAATGTGCTTGGGGGACAGCCATGAGAATGCTGAATGTGCTAGCGGAAGGATATTCTGAGAAAAATTTTGTAGAGAAAATGTTGGGACAGTATCTTGATCCGCGGAATAGAATGATTTTCTCACGGTGCGTAACCACTAGCATAGACCGCCGAAAAGGAAAAATTCATCGGGGAGGAATTTCTTCTTATGTCAAGGTGAAAAACGATTTGCAGAAATGGCTGAAGGAATGTCCCGGCAGCGATGTTCGTTTTTCTACAATGTTTGATTATTATGCTTTGCCCGTAGATTTTCCTGGATTTAACGAAGCTAATCAGAAAAATGACGTGTATGAAAAAGTCAAGATCCTAGAAGAAGCTTTTGCAACAGATATTGGAGATTGGCGCTTTATTCCATATATCCAGCTTCATGAATTTGAATCCTTGATTTTTGTTGACCCGCAAGCATTGGATTTTACCTATATCGATAAAGAGGACTCCATCAGTAATCTCGTAGAGATTGCTCAAGAATTTGGCAACCCAGAATTGATAAACAACGGACCCGAAACTGCACCTTCCAAGAGGATTCTCAAGGAAATTCCAGAATATGACAAAGTTGTTGCAGGTGTGGACACTTTGGAACTTATTGGCGTAGATTTGCTTAAGCAATCATGTAAGCATTTTTGTGAATGGATTATAAAACTGGAAAATGTTTTTAGGGATGCGTGAGCAATGTCATTCCCCCAAAAGGTTAGTTCACCCTGCGGGAGGTTTTCTTCATACCAACAAAAGCCCAGTCTGTCTGACTGTTTTTTTTCCCAGGTGTGTTCGTGGCCCAGCAGCTTGGCGAACCCCTCCCGCGCGGCCCGGGCGAACCTCTTGCCGAACCAGCCGCTCTTGCGGTAGAGTTCGTCTATCCTTGCGCTAGTGAGCGTTGCTACCAGGTGGATCTGGGCGGACTCCTCGTCGTCGAAGGGGTGCGCCCCGCGTTCGGCAGCGCCTTGATGATGGCGCCCTGGTCGAACTGCGGCTTTTCCTGGTTCTGTGCGGTCATTGGACTGTCGGTTAGGGTGTGGTTTGGGTGGAAATAATGGTAAAAATACGCCGGTTTGCCGACACCGTTTAGAAATGCTACAGGTTAAAGGCGCATAAGGATTTCTGAAGCATTTTGAAACATCTGGATGCGGTGATATGGCCCCTAATGGCCGATTTTCTGCTTGGCACGGTATTTGCATAAATGCCAGCATTATCAGCAAATCAACCTTTTTTATGAGGAGAGGAGTTCCTATGACAAGGACCTATAACATCTTTATTAGCCATTCCTGGGGCTATGGGGATGATTACGAGACCCTGACCGGGTTTCTTGACGGGCATCCGTATTTCTCTTGGAGGAATTATTCTGTGCCGAAGGATGACCCTATTCACAACGCCCGTAGCAGGGCGGCGTTGCGTGCCGCCTTGCAAGAGAAAATACGCCATGCAAGTTGCGTGATTGTTCCGGCGGGAGTCTATTGCACTTATTCTGACTGGATTGAAGAGGAAATAGACATTGCCCTGGAGATGGGCAAGCCTATTATCGGCGTTCGTCTGCGCGGTGCGGAGCGGGTTTCGTCTATCGTTCGAGACAATGCTATCGATATTGTAGGCTGGACTAGCGATTCAGTTGTTGATGCTATTAGGTATTATTCAATATAAAGGAGAGAATTATGAGTAGAAAGGCTCTAGTTGTCGGAATTGACAATTATTCCGGTTGCCCTTTGCACGGTTGTGTAAACGACGCCTGCAATGTCGCCGAGTTGCTGAAAACGCATGCAAACGGCGATAAAAATTTTGATGTGATATTGAGAACGGATACCGTACCAAAGGACAATTTGCTAAGGGACATCCAGCAACTTTTCGCGGGTGAAAGTGAAATTGCCCTGCTTTATTTTTCGGGGCACGGATGCAAGTCGGATACGCTTGGAGAGTATATCTGTACACCGGATGGAACCGATATGAGTCCGGGTATCAAATTGACCGAAATTACGGAAATTATCGGAAGGTCAAGATGCCATAACAAGGTGGTTATCCTTGATAGTTGTTTTTCGGGCGGGGCCGGAAATATGCCTCTGCTTTCGAACGACAAGGCCGCACTTGATTCGGGAGTGACTTTCTTGTCTGCTTGCGATAAGAACGAGTGCGCTATGGAAGGGGCGGGTAGCGGGGTATTTACCAGCCTACTAGTGAATGCGTTGAAGGGTGAGGCCGCCGACCTGCTTGGGAATGTATCGCCCGGTTCGATATATGCGTATGTTGACAAAGCCCTGAGTGCCTGGGACCAACGCCCGATATTCAAGACTAATGTGCGGGAATTTGTCTGCCTGAGGAAGGTCTCGCCGCCCGTTTCTTGTAGCGAATTGAAACAGTTGAAGAATTTCTTTAGCAAGCCGGAAGAAGAATTCTCGCTGGATCCGTCGTTCGAGTTTACGAATACGCCGAAAGTGGATCACGAATTGATACAGCCGTTTGCTAAGCCGGAAAATGTCCAGAAATTCAAGTTCTTGCAGAAAATGGTTTCTGTCGGGTTAGTTGAACCGGTCGGCGAAGAACACATGTATTTTGCGGCGATGCATTCCAAGAGTTGCCGCTTGACCCCTTTGGGTAAGTATTACCTGCATTTGGCACAAAAAGACAGAATCTAAGGAGAACGCCATGACTAAGAAACGCACATTCATCAGTTTCGATTACGACCACGACAAGGAACTCAAGGATAGCCTTGTTGGTCAAGCAAAATTAAAAGACAGCCCGTTTGAAATAACGGATATGTCTATCAAGGAAAAGATAGACGACAACTGGAAAAAGAAAGCCCGCGATAGAATTAAGGGTTGCGATGTTGTTGTTGTCCTTTGCGGTGAGCATACGGATACGGCGACCGGAGTCACTGCGGAACTTACCATTGCCCAGGAAGAAAAAATCCCGTATTTCCTGTTGAAGGGACGCCCAGACAAGGTTTGTAAGAAGCCAAACCATGCACTAGCATCGGATACGATTTATAAGTGGACTTGGGATATCCTTAAGCAGTTGTTCCAAGGTAAACGCTAGATAAATTATGCAATGCTAAAACCCTGCCGGCTATCTACCGGCAGGGTTTTGAGTGCTTAATTGGAGTATCTAGATTTTGGTAGCAGTGTATTGCAGAGTGTTTTGAACATACGGAGCTCTGATATAAATGTAGAGTCTTTTTAGGTATTCTTCAATTTTTATACGGTCGTTCTGATTGATAAAATTCTTAAGATCACGAATCAAAACGCCTATGTCTGGATGTCTTGTGTCTGTGGAAATTTGGTAACAAACGGATCGCTTTGCCGTCGTGACTTCAAGCAGACATTTGTCGATACCTTTTTTGTGTAAAGACCATGTGGTGACATCTTCGTAGTTCCTGTAGTTTATTTTGACTTGTTTCATTTTAAACTCCTTGTCTATTAATGAACTTCTAGTCTAAAGATGTCTTTTTATTGATGAAAATCCAATAACTTTATTCAAAAAAAACTTTGCAGTGCGACGTGTTTCACGCTGGTTGTGAAATGAATACGGTTATAATACGCCCACGTTCCAGCGGTATACAAAAAATGTTAGACCTCGGGGCGGGGTGTGGGGTGAAAACGGGGGCGTTTTACACTCTTTTGGGGTGTTTGTGGCTGGAAAAACACCTTTCTTTATTATCTTTTTCTTAAAAACAAGAACGGATTTTGTTCCTAATAAAAAACTGTTGAATCTGAATTGTATAAGAGTTGAACTATGATTGTAAGGAATGATTTAGATGGTGTATTGCTGTTTGATAAAGCAACAGGTTTAAATGTTTTGCTTGATGAAAATAAACCTTCGAAAGTTGATTTGGCACCTCGTCATGTTTCTATTGCTCTTACAGAAAGTTGTAATTTAAAGTGTAATCAATGCTATATAAACCACTCAAGTCATTCTTTGAGCTATGAAGATGTTGTTTCCTGGATTGATGCTTTATCCGAAAATGGGTGCTTGAGCATAGGCTTGGGTGGAGGAGAACCTACTCTTTGGTATAAATGTCTAGATATCGTGTCTTATATAAATGAGACGAAAATGGCCGTTACATTAACAACGAATGGCTCGGCCAGTATTGATTTCTATTGTAAACTGTTGCGCAAGGCCAGTGTTGTTCGTTTTTCTTTAGATGGATTAAATGATGTTTATGAGAGTAGAAGAAAGCAGAACTATAACGATATAATTGAAAAAATATATTTCTTAAAAGGTGAAGGACGTATAGGTTTGAATTACTTACTTACCGATGAATCTGTCTTTCAATTACGCGAATTTGAAGATGTTGTAAGTTCTGTTCATCCTTCAGAAATATTGTTGATTCCATTTTTAGATAAAAATGGAGAGTATCTCTTGTCTAAGTCTTCTCAAGAGATTGTTTGTCAATGGGTTCAAAAAAATAAAAATTACTTGCCTTTGTGTGGGTCATATTCTTGTCTTGGTTTTCTCCAAGATGATATTTTGCCAACACAAAATTTTGAATTAAAACAGCAACATTATTATTTCTTACATATAAATGCGAAAAAACAACTGATGCGCAATGTTTTTGATAAGCATCCAATAGATATTGGAGAAAACTTTATAAATTCCTTACAAACCTATCGGAGGTCATAATGAAAATATGGAAAGGCTTTGGATCTGAACATTCTGCTAATATGGTTCTTATCGGACATTTCAAGGATGTTCAGTCGGCGACAGAAACCAAAAAACTGATTGAGGAGTTTCAAGAAGCTGTTGAAGCGTCTCGTGATGCAGGTGAATTTGATGTAGGACAACATCCTGAAGATTATCCTGAAAAAGTTTTACAATTTGTTTCGGAACATAATTTTCATCCGAATCCAAAGGATTTAGAAGATGTTTTATATGATTATACGATGGATCAATCAGAATGTGACATAAAAATTCATACGGAGGAACCGGCTTTTCAATTTTTTATAAATGCGATGATTCGCAAGGGGGCGAAAATAGAAGTTTTTTCTGCGCACGATTATAATTGTGAATTTACAAGGCACTAAACTGGATAAGAGTATGATGAAAAAATTTGGAATAGTATGTTCTATTGCGATTGCAATGCTTGCGTTCTCAGCGTGTGATGGTTCTTCGTCGGCCTCTAGCAACGGACCGGATGAAAATGCCTACGTAGATTCTTCATCTTCAGTCTGTAAGGATTGCTATGACGAATCGAGTAGTTCTGTTAAAAAGATTGAATCTTCTGATAGTTTGAGTGAGAATTCTTCAAGTGATGCTAAATCAAATAGTTCGTCATCAAAAAATGAAAACACAAAAAACAGTAGCTCGTCACAAAAGGGCGGAAGTAGTAGTTCCGAATTTATTTTCAAACTTTGTGAAGACGGTGATACCTCATCGAATGTTATTGCCGGTAAAATCTATTACAATAGCTGCAAAAACGGTCAATGGAATTTTGATTCCATTGGTAATTATGTAGATGTGAAGCCCAAGGTTTACCCGAATATGGATAGCGTATTTGGGTCGGAGTTTAAAGCATACGGCACTTATGAAGATTTGCGTGATAACCATGTTTACAGAACTACCAAATACTATGAAAAGTTCAAGCAGAATGGTGGAACTGTAATAGACAGTTTTACCGTAATGGCTCAGAACCTGAATTACGCAGAAATAATGATTGACAGCACAACGAAGGTCTTTGACGACAACAAGGTCGAAAAACGCTGCTACAAGGATGACCCCTGGTATTGCGACAACTACTTTGGAGCGCTTTATACTTGGAGCGAGGCTATGGGACTCCCCAAGGTGTGTGACAGCGTGGGTGTTGCGGAAAACCCCAAGTGTGAAATTGACCTTAGCAAAAAGGTTCAGGGGGTATGCCCTACGGGTTGGCATGTAATGACGGAAACCGAGTGGAAGCACTTTGCTTACACAAATGGTCTAGATATGAGTTATTCACTGTTTTCCCATGCTGTTTGGAAAAAGAAACGCGGAAACAACCCGTACGGAATGTCTGTATTACCAAATGGAGACGAGGGCTATGCCGCTGAGTTTGCGTATTTTTGGATGCCTCAGGAACATGAACAATACGGTAATAAAGGGAAAATCTCTGATTTTGCATTGGTTGACGGTGTATCCTCTTTTTCAGCCTCAACAGGAATGGATAAGGTTGCTTATTTGAGCATTCGATGTGTGCTGGATGAAGGTAATACTTTGGTAAAGTAAAATAAAAAGAATGACGGAGCAGACTCGTGGCAAAGAAAAATCAAAACGGCAAGAATCAAAAGAATTACAAAATAGAAGCACTTGAGCCTCGTCTGATGATGGATGGTAACCAGTGGGGTAATGAAATTCTGTCCAGTGGTTATGATGTTGTTGAGTCTGCTTCGGATAGTTATGAAAAGTGGGAGTCAACTAAAATTGACACCGTAACACTTAAGGACGAAAACTCGGGTGAAATGAGTTTTGCGTCCATCAAGGATTTTCTGGATAATGAAAATATCCTTGAGAAAGGGATGAACTGGGTCAAGGATAGGGTCGCTGCTGCATGGAATCGGGTGTTGGCTGATAATAATCTCGATTCCACATCTGTTGTTTCTGCCGCAGATGTCTTTGACGAACTTGATGGAACTCTTGACGACAAGGATGGGTGGCAATTTACAATATCTAGTGGAACGAATGATTTTACCGTAAGCGCAACATTCAACAAGTATTATGAGGTGCCGGATGACAAATTTCTTATTGCCGACTTGAAGAATTTTGCGGGCGTAGACCTTAAACTTATTCCACTGGATTCAGAAAAAGCCTTGCATGTGACAGGTTCCTTTAGCTGTAAATTTGATGGGCAAGGAAGTGTTTCCTATACAACGAAACCAAATCTCAATGCAGAAATAGCCTTTAAGCAGATTATATCCAATCAAGTTGACCTAGAAGATTTGGAGGATGACTACGGCCTGGAACAGAGTTCTTCTTATTACGGAACACAGGGGAATGTGTTCAATTATTTATCATTTCCAGATTCTCCAAATGACGATGTTTCGGATTATTCTGCCAAAGTGGGAATGAATCTCGGAAGCGCTTCTCAAAAAGTAACAAAGACCCATTCTGGTGATTTGAATTTCCGTACTGGGACAGTAAATGATGTCACACCACAGATTCTTAAAGGCCCCAATGGAGAAAATCTTTTCTCGAATATTGATGTCAAATTGATATATGATGAATCGCAAGGGGTCTGGAAATGGGATGATTATGCTATAGCAGCCTTAGAAAATTTTGATATGGGGCTGGTGCTCCGCAAGCTTTCGGACCTTTCTCAATGGTTGCAATTAAATTCTACTGCAACTTCTGATAATCCGACACCTTTGCTATACGATTCCTTCAATGGAATATTGAACCAAAACGCCTCTGAAAATGCGTGTCTACCGAAACTGTTGAGTGAAGTTATTGAAAAAGCACCTTCGACATTGGTAGGTTTGTTTCAGTGTGCACAAAAATTTCTCCCCGCTTATTTAACATACGATTCAACTTCGGAAAAGTTAGTTATTCCGTTTAGATTAAAGTTGCAAATGCCTGGATCGACGGACCAAACGCAACAGGTTGATGCGGAAATCGAAACAGCGGTTTCGTTGGCGACAAAGGCACTTACCGATCGTGGTTTTGTTGTCCGTGATAATAAATCACTTGACCTGACTACAAAAAACATTATATTAAGTTTTGACCTTGTTGTTGATTTAGGAGATGTTTCGAGTAGCAAGGTGTCGAAAGATTCAAAAATCGTAGAGTTCCTGAACGAAAATGCTTTTGAAAATACTTTTGGAACGAACTGCGTCATTGCTGATAATGGGCTGGGTTTTGCATTCCCTGATAGTTCTACCTATAAAGCCAAGGATGATGTCCAGGGAATTTATTTTACCGTATCGACATCGCCAAAGGATGCGTATGCCTATAGTGACGCATATATCACATTTGACAGCGATTTCTTAACTGCAGTAAATGAAGATGAGGAAATTGAACTGATATTAAAGAAGAACGGAGACTCCGATGTAAAACAATCTTTTTGCTTCCATGCTTCTGGGACCATAGAAGAATTGGCGTCTGCAATTCAGGCTGAATTGGCGACTAACGAGAAATATCTAGAACATAAAAAAGCAACAGTTCGCTATGTCGGTAACTATCTTATTATTACCAATCTGGCGAAAGATTTTTATGTAGCATCTCTAGAAGTTGATGATGAGGAGGCTATGATAAATGAAGACTCCACGCAACCGGTATTTGTTGAAGTCTCGAAAAAAATGCCTATAGCAATTCCTTCGGCTGGGACAATAACACTCAGTATAAGTGGTGTAGATGATGTAGTGATAAATCCAAATTTTTCAGGGGCAAAAAATGAGGAGGATGTGGTTCGTGTATTGAACCAATGTCTAAATGATGTTCAAGGAAATGATAAAAAAATTGTGGCGGAACTTAGGGATGGTAAGGTTGCGTTTCGGACAACGGGAGCCTATTGTGCAAGTTCTTTTACCGTCAGCGGCGAAAAATTAAGTGGGATTGGGTTTGTAGAAAATTTAACATCTAATAATTCATGTTTAGAAATTATTGTCGAAAGAGATAATGATAATAAAGAATTTAAGGCTGATATCAGCTTTGATGATTGGTGGTTGTCATCGGAAGGACTGTCTCAAAGGACGGTAGATGCTTTATTAAGCAAAATATGTGGAGCATCTTTTGTTGGTAATCAAGAGACGGTATCAAATGTTTTGTCTTTTGATAAAAATACACTTAAAATTGTGGGGACAAGCGGTTATACCATAAAGTTGATAAAAAATTGTAATGGGTTCTCTTTGGCGTCGTTGCTTGGGATTGCTGGCGAAAATACCGCCGATGCACCGGCAGACTTCACTGTGAATGTTTGGAAACTTGATGCGGAAGAATCGATTTTATACAGGAATTTCGAATTAAGTTTTGAACAGACTTTGACTGGTAATGCCGAAATAGACGCTAATCTAGGACTTATACGGAGTCAGTTTAAAAAAGACAATGTGAATTTAGAACATACGATTACATTGTCTATAAATGCGGAGCCGGGTGCTAATGAATCTTTTGAGTTGCCTGATTATAGAATCTCTGCCGCTAATGATTTGATTGTTCAAAAAATAAAGTCTGTAAGTGAACATTACGAGACGTTAAAAGAATTATGTTTAGCGTTTAATCCAAATGAAATCAATCTCTCTATATTGAATGATTTTTCTAATTTGTATGATTCTGCCGATGCGTTTGTTCGTTCTGTTTCGGATTTGAATGAGCTTAAAGATGATTTTTTGAATTATTTAAGCAAAGAGAAAAAAACAAAATATGCTTCATTTGTTGAATTGCAACATTCATCGATAAATTCGGCTATAACATCTTTTTCTGCCATACGCACTACACTTGAAAATGTTGATTTGAATGTTTTTAGGTCTTTTTTGAATAATCCTCAAAAACAAGAAAATATATCAGCTGTCGCAACGCAAATAAACATCCTTAAACAGGTTATAATTTCGCTTAATTCTTTAAATGCGTCCGATGTGTTTGAATCGATGAATACGTCGTTGACTACGCTGATTCAAAGTATAAAGGATGATTATGAACAAGATGTTTCCGTTATAGTGGCGAAAACACAAGGTGGCTCCCTAGTCCTTGATGAAGTTGATTCGTGCGGATTGGGAACAATTTCTTTACGTGATTTATCTTCTGTTGAAGGACTTGTTTCTGATAATGTTTCTTCATTGAGCAATGGTGTTCTTGCTAACAAGAAGGCTTTAGATACTTGGTCAGTTACTTCTGCTCATGATGTTTTGAACTTGTTGGGAAATGAATTTGGTGAAAAATTCTTGGGTAAACCTAAAATAGGTGAAATTTCAACAACTTTTGATGGTCTTGTTTCAGAAAGTTTGTTGTCTTCGAAGATTCCATTCATTGACCATTCCTTTATAGAACTAGCTGGCCTTGATACAAAATTGTATGAACTGTATAATTTGATGAACAAGGCTGAATCCCTTACTCTCCAAGATTTTGTGGAACAGTTGTCTGCTAGAACTGGTATAGGTTGTGTTTTGTCGATGATTGAATCTAACGAAACATATGCCATCGTTTTGAATTTTGGATGGTCCTATGCCATAAAGGATAAGAAAATTACACTAGGAAATCTCGGTGATTCTTCATCCTTTATCGGAGGCGGAATTGATGTGGCTTTAAACGGTCACTTGAATTTTAATTTGCAGGCGAAAGTTGTTTACTCGAATGGAAACGTATCAATTGTCTTCGATCAAACAAATCCATTGGTGGATGCTTCTTTTACGATAGCGCAAAATCCACTTTCTGGTAAGATTAATGTTAATATAGACGGAGCTCAATCCTTATCACTCCTTGAAATAACTGGAGGTAGCTATATTGATGTTGAAGCCACTTGCAAGCTTTTTTTTGGAACAAATTCGTTTTTTGAGTGTAAAGAAGCATTCCTGAATGTTGATGGCTTGCTTAATCTTTCTTTGCTAGGGGCGGACGCTGGTTCGATCGAGATTGGCTCAAGTTACGGGAATAATTCCATAAATCTGCTGAATTTAGGAGATTTCTCTTCGCTAGTTCCACAATTGATTGACTTGAGCAAAACGGATGAAGAAGCAAATACAACTAAAAGCAATTCTCCCATTTATGTCGATTTGCATAAATTAGATATATCTCTTTCCCATTTTAACCTGTTCGATAACCTAGCATTGGTTGGCGAAGGACTCACACAACTTTTGCGTAAGGCGATTAGCGGCTTGAATTGTGAAGTCTTGCGAGATTCAATGAGAAATGTGCCTTTTATCGGTGACCGAATCATTGCCGCTGCGGATTGTCTTACCAGATTGGATTCTGATTTTGTGGAGCCGTTCCGTAAATTTCTGAATAGTTCCCGAAACATCGATGAAGTCGTGGTTGCCGAGAAGTTGTACGATATTTTAAGTCAATACAATCTATTGGCAACGGAATTAGACAGGGCTTTGGCAAATTTGGAAAATGGAGCGAAAGAAACGTGGGCTGATAAGGAATTTACTCATTGTTATAATGGAATTCAGTATTATAAGAGTGAAGACGAGGTCGGTTGGCGCCTGCGTTTAGGTGGACAGTACGAACTGGACAACAATGCCGATTTTGATTTGGGTTTCCCAGGACTTGGTCTCCGTTCTGAAGGTGGTCTAAAAATTACCTTGGAATGGATGCTGGATATTGGATTTGGAGTCAACAAAAATACAGGGGCTTTTATCCTGTTGTCCAATGGAAAAGAATTTTGGAGTGGAGACGGTGAAAATAAGACTCTTAACAGGGCGACATCCGATGATGGTTTCGAAGAATATAAAGAAAATTTGGTGAATCATGTCGGTGATGATTTAAAGATCTGGATTACTGTTAGTCCGAATTCTGGTTTTAAAATAGATGGGTCGTTAGGTTTTTTGCAGATGAAGGCAACGAACCAAATGTTTACAGGGGCATCTGCATACTTTGGCGTTGATTTGAATGATGGAAAAAATGACAAAACAGTAAATGGAGAGATTGACGGCAAAGATGACTATGGTAAAACATCTGCGATAAACATTTATAACCTAGCATCAGAGCTTTCTGTAGAAGCGAATCTGCTTGCCAATGTTCAGATTAAAGGCTTGGCTCTAGAAATGGGTGTAGGGAATGGGTCGAGTGCATTCCCGAAGTTGACTGCTGAATTGAATCTTGACTGGTCCACATCAATTGGTGGTGAAAATAATGGACTTAAGTTGTTGTCTTTGAGTAATCCAACTTTTGATGCAGGAAGTTTTATTTCTGATACTTTTGGATCTGTGGTTAAAAGGATTCAGAGTGTAATAGAGCCTATACAGCCGCTAATTGATTTCTTACAGGCCGAAATCCCCGTCTTGAACAAGCTGCCAGCCGGTAAGATTAAGATTACTGTTCTTGACCTTATCAAGATGTATGGTTCCAAGAACGATATGGATTTTGGTTTCTTGGATGATATAATTGCAATTAATAGAATTGCAAAGATGGTGAACTCTCATCACGGAATATTATTAGAATTGCCCGATTTAGTCTTATATCACGATGCTACCGTATATGATAGCATTGAAAGTGCCATAAGGGACCGTGTAAATAAGACTGGCCTCAACTTTTTAAATGGATTTGTAACTAATATTGATGATTATATACAGTCGTTACAGGAAACGTTTACACTTTCTTCTGGATTGACAGATTCTTTTGGTTGGGCATCGTATGAACAATCATATAAAAATATTTTGGATGATATAAACAATATTATTAATGATAATCCTCAACAATCTTCAACAACAGAAGTTTCTTTTTCAACAAGTGGTGGCGGCGGGTTTGCTTTCCCGATTCTTACCAACCCATTGACTGAAATTGTTGGTCTTTTCCTGGGTAGGGAATCTACCTTGGTGACATACGACATGTCACCGCTAAGGTTTGACTTTGACTGGAAAAATAGTTACCCGATTGTGGGACCGCTATGTGCCGATATTGGTTTTAATTTCGGGGTCTGTATTGACTTGGAGTTTGGGTATGATACACACGGGTTACGCCGTTGGAAAGAAAGTGGCTACAAGAATTATGCCGCTTTAATTGACGGCTTTTATATTGCTGACTGGAATGACGCTGGAAAGGACCTTGCCGAAGTTGTGTTCCATTCAGGTGTAATTGCTGGTGCTAGTATTGCTGGCCGAGCTGGCATCAATGTGGGATTGAATCTGGATGTAAATCTCGATTTCAAGGATCCGAATAATGACGGAAAAATTCGCCTTGGTGAAATGGCGGAGATGCTGAAAAAGAATGCCATAATGATATTCGATACGTCCGCTGATATAGAAGTCGAAGCCTACGCGTATTTAGATTATTTCTTTGGACGAAAGAAGTGGACCTTGTGGAGTAGCGACGCTTTTGATTTGTTTGAAACGGCCTCAAAACAACCTGTGTCGCCAACGCTTGTTTCGGACAATGGAGACTACTTTGTTGTAAATGTCGGTGAATTT
>JAZLHK010000034.1:0-3310 GCA_045616805.1 Fibrobacter sp. | reverse complement strand
AAAATCAAAACTAACTATCCAAACTAACTATCCGTCCCCCAATGGTAACTAAATATCCCCCTCCCTCCCAGGGAGGGCGGGGTGGGTCTTCTTTATCATGCCTAACGTTTATTCCGAAGAACTGAAGCGTAAGACGCTACCGCTCATCCAGCCATCCTTTCCGGCCTACGCCCAGCTGCTCGAACGGCACTGGGACGAGGTGCTGGCCCTGTTCTGCGCCTGGGATGTGGTGCGATTCCATAACTTCCTGGCGCCAGGGACGACGACGGGGAATGAGCTGGCGAAGGCGTTCGCCAATTAACAATGAACAATTATCAATTGGCTTCGCGCTAAACCAGAGTGAATAATGATTAGTAAGGATTTTTGAATTAGATTTTAAGTTAGGATTTTGAGGAGCGTAGCGACGACCTCAAATCAGGCTCTAAGCCCTATTTTTTGTGAGATTTTAAGTATGGATTTTAGACAATGATGATTTAGATTAAACGTAAGCATATCCGCGATAAGGCAAACCGCTTTCCAGCCGTCTATAATGAGGATTTCTTCCACATGTCGGGAAGCAAATTTCTGTAGATTTGAGGTTTTGCATTAGGAGGAAGACATGCCGCCAGATTGATTACATCGGAAATATATTCGAAGAAGTTGATACCATTGAGACGGCAGGAGCATGCAAGCGAGTAGAATATTACACCACGTTCGGCACCGGTATGGGATCCGAAGAAAAGAGAATTACGTCGAGACAAGGAAATATACCGATTCTGGCGTTCAATGAGATTGTTGTCCAGTTCATAGTCCCCATCCGAGAATATATTGACCAGGGCGTTCCACTCGGTCTGCATATAGCTGACGGCAGCGGCCAGGTCGCTTTTGGGCAACAGGGTCTTTGATCTGGCAATCTGGCTCAGTTTGTTCTTGAGTTTGGACAGGATGGCTGGGGCATATTCCTGTCTCCACTTCAGATGGTCCTCGACGCTCCATCCATCCACTCCGATGCGGTGGAGGTGATCCTTCCGATAGAGTTCATTGATGTAGCCGATAATGGTTCTTGCATCCAGATCATCTCCGCAGTCAATGAATTTCCGCTTGTTGTGCTGGAAGCAGGAGAGCCGCTTGTGGGTCCCTTCCAGTTTACGATAGGCCTTCAGGGCATCGGACTGGAATGCGCCATCATAGTCATCAAGGAAGCTGTAGGCGACATCCTCACTTCGGGATCCATCCTGATAGAAGAAATAGGTGAGTTTCAGATGATGTGCCGTTGCATTCCATACATATCCCTTTCGTATGCCCTTACCCTTGGAATTCTTTTCCGGCACGAGTACGTTCTTGTAGGTCTCATCTATGCCGATATAGGGATCTGAAAGGACGGCCATTCTCAGTGCCTTATAGAGATTCTCGAAAAGGGATGCGGTCTTCCTGAGCAGGCCATGGGCTGTAGGCTTCTGCAGGTCAAAGCCATTCTCCTGAAAGAGACGGATGATTCTCTCCACCGGCATTGAGTATATGTAGCGCAGCTGGGCGATGCCGGCGATGAAGGAGCCGTCGAAGAGGGAGTTCTGCAGAGGAGCCATCGGTGCCTTGCCCTCCATGAGGATGCCGTCCTGGCTGTAGACACGGCAATGATAGATGATCTTCTTGAATTTCATCGGGATCATCACATAGCGCACCACATCGTGGGTCTGGTAGAGTCTTGCCTTTGTGATGTCGAAGTCAGGATCGGATGGATTGACCTCCACTTCCTCTAACTCCAGCTCATAGTCATCCTTGCGTCTGGCCCCGTTGTTGGTCCTAGGTCTCGGCTTGGGCTCCGGATTGGCAGGTCTCTGCTGCTCGGACTCATTTCTGAGCAGTTTGGAGAGCCCCTTCCTGGCCTTCTTCTCCTTCTCCGCCTCCCCTGACTTTTGTACAAGAGCCTCCTCAAGTGATGCTATGCGGGCTAGCAGCTCATCGACTTTCGCCAATAGCTGTGCATTCTGCTCCCTCTGTTCGGCATTCTCTTTCTTTTGTTCTTCAATCTCTTTCCTGAGATGCTCGACCATATCCTGCAGGAGTTCTATGATCCGGTCCTTGCTCATGCTGCAAATATATTTAAAATTCAGCATTCACGCAAGAAAAAGTCAATTTATTTTTTTCTTGACAGGAGAACATAGCCTCCCGACAAAAGAAATCTGGCCATTCGCACATTCTACAGATTCCGCTATCAACTGGAGATGGCAGATTCAGTCGATATGAAACCTTTTCCGATGCCTCGCGCTTCGTATGGACACCCCCTGCATAATCAGTACGAATGTATTCCAGGGAAGGATCATCTGCCTGCTCATCGGATCAAAGCGGGGCACTTCATAGGTGCCAGCCTCGAGGATCTTCTGATAGAGGATGAAGCCGTCGCTGTCCCATCGGAGCAGTTTCACCGTATGCCTGTTCTTGGAAAAGAAAATGAATACATCCCCACTCAATGGATTCAGCCCCATCTCATTCTTCACCAGCTTATACAGGCCATTGGCCCCATTGCGCATGTCCACAAACCGCTGGCACAGGTAGTAACGCGACTGGTTGCTCAGTGTGAACATGGCTCTCCGTCGTTTTTCAGATGACTGAGAACTAGGCCTAAGGCAAAGGCATCACAGCTCCCGATGGCAACTTTGATGCCGCCTGGCATTTCAATCCTTACATCTGCAAGGTTCTCTGGGTTGATCGGATTGGACATCGATGGCGGAAGTATCTCGGCAAACAACTTGGATGGTCTGTCCTGCGGTCGTCTGGCCGCTTCTGCAGGAAGAAGTTCCTTGCGTAATGCGTGGACATAGATTCCATGGCTGCCCATCCACTTGTTCATGGCACGTCCATTCACATGATGCTCTTTGCAGAATACCGTCAGACTAACATTTCTGCCATGCCTAAGCTGGGCTTTATACTGCTCCAGCGTTTTCTCATACAGTTCTATTGCACTCATAATATAAATGTTTTGGGGGTGCAAAGATAAAGACTATATGCTATATTGGCAAGACGGAATTGCGGATACGCTTACATTTTACCTTTTACATTTTACCTTTTACATTTAATTACCCATGCACGACGTTGCTCCCAGCGCCGTAGCTATCGACGTCAATATCGAAATCAGGATCTGAATGATCCACCGTATAGTTTCCTTCTTCACTTTCATAATTCGTACCCAGTTTTAGTTTTCGTTTTTTGTTTGCCCAAATAAGTTGACGCAAAATGTAATTGGGGACAGTCCCCAAACCAACTTTGCGTCAAGCCTCAAATGACGCAAATTGCAATTGGGGACTGTCCCCAAACCACAATCGCGCTGCAT
>JAZLHK010000033.1:0-6839 GCA_045616805.1 Fibrobacter sp. | reverse complement strand
GCCCGCGCAAAGGCTATGGACGACAAGTTCAAGGCAGCCATCGACTACGTCAAGGCCGCTGAAAACAACGAGTTCCTGGACCTCTGCAGCCGCCGCCTGTACGAAATGGCCGGCAACTGCGTCATGGCTCAGCTCCTTATCCGCGACGCTTCTGCAAACGCAGAACTGTTCGGCAAGAGCGCCAAGGTTTACCTGAACCTTGCTGAAGCAGAAGTGATGAAGCACTACAACTTCATCATGAACCTGACTGCAGAACAGATCGCTGACTATAAAAATGCGTAAGCCGAGAGTCGCGCCAAAGTTTACTTTGGCATGACCGAGGCTAGCATTTAGCAAATGAGTTTACTCATTTGCCAGGCATAGTAGACGGTAGACAGTAGACTGTAGACAGTTGATGATGCCGTCTGCGAGATTGTCATTCCCGGCGCCTGTCCTCGCTTGACGGGGATGACCGGGAATCTCCTTTTACAAAAGAACCTCGGTGATGAACCGAGGTTTTTCCTTTATTCCAAATTAATTTGGAACTATTTCAGCACAACATTTTTCCCGCTGATAGAACCGTTGTGTTCGATAGTCACCATGTAGCGACCACTCGGAACATTTTCAGAATTCCATTTCAGGTAATTGTAGCCGGGCCGTGCATTCTCGCTGACAAGCGTTGCAACCACAGCACCATCTGCATCCATAATGGTGATTACAGCCTTGCCAGCGGATTTCAGTTCAAAGCCAACGGAAGTACGGCTAAGCCCCTTCAATGTTGCAGAAGCGTTTTTATTCAAATTGGGCTGTTTCATCTTGGGTGCAAACTCGTCTGCCTTTTCGACATAGATTCCGTTCAGCGACTTAGCAGGAACAGGCGACTCAGATTTCACCAACGTTCCGTTTTGCAGCACGGCTACAAGTTGTTTGCTACTTTCTGTCGCACTGGCGTAGGTTTCAAGTTCCTGAGCATTAAATTCGGACTTGTCGCCATACCAAGACTCGACACGTTCGCTCTCCAAATCCTTCACCGTAATTTGTGTACGGCGAAGCGTCGCAGAAAGCGTATCACCATTGCTTACAAAGGTAATTTCAAGCGGTTTGTTCTTCTGACCGCGAAGTTTCGCCTTCGACTCTTCGATAGACTTGCCTTTGAGCGATTCTCCATCGACAGCAATGATAACATCATTTGCTTGCAGTTTTGTTTCCGCAGCCGGAGTACCGGGAATTACCTCTGCAACCTTAACGCCGTCGTGCACCTGGTAAATTGACACACCGATGCCACCGAAGGATTCGGAAGCTAGAAGGGGCACTGAAAACAAAGATGTAAGCAAGAAGCTTTTCAAAATTAAATTCATTTTTATTACTTCCTTAAAAATTTTATTGATATTTTTCAAATCCCTTAAAATCAGACTGCCCTGCTATGGCAGAATCTAAATCGCCTAAAGGCATCTTGAATAATCCTTCCCATGCGGCAGCATAAATTGTATCTCCGACAATATCTAAACTATATGTAGCATCTTTAGAAACACAACCTCCTTTTTCGGCACACCAACCAAGCATCATTGCTCGCCATCCTTTAGGGATATTCCCATAGGGTTCGCCATAATCCCCCATATAAACTTTGGGGCAAGATGCATCTCCTGAAATAAAAAGATGCCTTCCATCAGTAGCTAAATCCTTTATATCATGCAGCGAACTTCTGTATATATTATAAGACGAATCCCCGTTTCTTATTATAGTGGGAAGAATCATGCTATCTAAGGCAAGCCAATTATTCACACCATCCCATTGATAGATGCGATCATTCGTTCCGTCAACTGCAATCAACGAGTTCTTGTAGACAACAAGGTCTTCAACCGTATAAACATCGTGGTAATTGGCGTTCCATTTCATCTTCGGGAATTTCGGCAACTCTGTCCATGAAAGAGTGACCGCATCCAGTTTCCAGACTCCATCCATAGTTCCTACATATAAAGTCCCCTCCATATCTACTGAAGACGGGAATTGTAGAGGTACAGTATTATCGCTATATATATCATAACGTATTGGAGGTGTCGGCAAGTTTAACCATCCGGTATCTTTTTGCAAAAGAATACTTGCCTCAACAATTTTTGTATTTAAGGTATCTGGATAGGTACCAATACTAACAATCAACTTCCCTTTAAATTTTTGGATTCCAAAGACAGATGACCATGCTGAATTATCTTTTTTTATCACGTTCAATTCACTCCATTCTCCTTTTTCTGGATTATACATCAAAAGCTGTCCCGTCATAGACGTTCCTATATAAATGCCAGTGGAATCAGCGTAAAGGCTTGTATTATTGATATTTGCCGATACCGGTGGCACAAGGGTATCCCATACGTTAGTCCCTATTTTGGATATGAAAAGACGCGGAGAATAAGTCAAAGTAGTCCACATTCCTGATTTTCCTTCTATAGGACTTGTCCACGCATCCATCAAGACCAACCAATTTCCTGAATGAATCACTTTTTGGAGACCACCTCCTCGTTCAAGAGAAATCACGGGAGTAAAGCCGGCACCTCGCCAACCGACGACGCTAGAAGGCGCGTTCTCGTTTTTAGAGTTCGTTCCCGTATCGTCAGGACACGCAAAGAATACAAAAGCAGCCAACAACAAGGTAAGGATTCTTTTCATATTAAAGACTCCATGCATACTGAATTGCAATTAAATTTGGTCCATCATACGCCTCGCATTTTTCGACAGAAGGAATTTGGCCGTATATTACATTTCCGTCTGAATCCAACAAGGCTATTCCACAGACAGTCTTATCAAAATCACTCCAATCAGTCAAATGCAACCCGACATCTCCCTCCGTTACAGATTCTTTGGAATAAAGAATATGCCTGTCAAAATACATATCTAATTCCCAAACATTTCCGCCGATATTTGCCAAAGAAGGTCTTGATTCAGGAGTATACCAATCTTCAGGAGGAGGCTGCAGATTTTTCCCAGTAGGGACTCTAAACCACATTTTAGCGTGGTAATTTTGAAGATTTACACTACCTGTATTGGAAACAGTAACCTGCGGTTTAAACATATTCTTTTCCCAAGGAGCAGCATCTTTCCACGAAATAGTTCCCTTAGGCGAAGTTACAATGCCATCGTCTGTGCTCTTGAACATTCTGGGCTCTGCACCCCAAAGAATTTCACCAGTACTATTATATACGACAATTTTTCTGTTTATTGTAGGGATTCCCGTGTTATAATCAGCAGACCAATCGTTTAGATGTTTGTAATCAAACCAGTCACTATAATGCACACGAATTTGCCAACCATCTATGCTAGGAAACACAGAATGCGCCTTTACCACAGAATCTGTACCATCCAAAACAAAACGCCACTGATCGCCACCCAGATTTTCGAGCGTTACGGGGATATTGGGATAATCCACTTCTACAACAGGCTTTCGAGCTGGATCCGCAGTAAAATAGTAGGCCACTTTAAAACCATTGATGTCATTATTAGATGCATTAGCCACAAGAATCCTTGGACGAGAAGTGTTGGCTTCATAATCGCCCCTAGCCTCTCTATGCATTGCGAAAATAGAAGATTTTGCATAGAATTTATCCTTAGGCGTACTTGGCGGCATCTGCGTTGCAGGGTCTGTTACATTTGCAACACCCGCCACAACTTTCGGCAAAGCACCAACATTTCCATTTCCAATAGAATATGTAATATTTGGGGACAATTTTGCCATCAGGTAAGTTTTCGCATACATTTTACCCGAATAGTTGTTAAACGAAACGGTAATATTCTGTCCATCTCGGGATATTGAAGGCGTTGTCGAGATTGCAGCATTCAAGACAATATCTTGTACAACATTTCCCTTTTCATCGGTATAAGAAACTGTAGAGCCAACATTAGGTGCATAGGAGGCTTTCAGGTAGTTCGTCCCATCAGAAACCTTAACTTCCTGAATACCGCGTTCCATAAACATCGGAGAAATATCAAAATTACCAGTCAAGACAACGCTACCTTCATTTAGGTAAATCAATTTCGCATCGTCTTTTTGCAAAATTTTATCGCAATAGAAATCAAGCGCACACGATATGTCCAGACCTTGCCTTGTTGAACCATCGTTCATATTTTTCACAGGCATATGCAGCACATCTTCCCAAGGCGCAAGAGCGTCATGAAACATATAAGATCGTGGATTTTTGAGTCCTTTTTTACCATTTGGTTCTGTTTCAGGGATAAAGCCTGCATCACGCTTTATAAATTTTTGGCTATATTCCGTTACTGCAACATCACTCTGCGACAACCAGTTATCTTGAACATCAACTAGTGCATTCCAAAGTTTATCGTTAAAATCAACATCGGTTATTTCAGCGACCCCCTGCTTTTCTGCCATTTTCATAGCATACGTTTTAAAATAGGTTCCAGCTGCAAAGCACTCTTTACTCTCATCATTTTCTTCACAAATTTTGTTAGCTTCTTCTCCCAAAGAATAAAGCAAATCTGCAAGGAACCTCTTTGTTGACGGGGAATACAGGGGCAGAATTTCCACATTGCTTCCGTCCGGTCTTTGAGGATACCTATCAATTAAATTTTGCATGAACAAGCTATTTTTGTCAAGATGCGCCCCCAATCTTCTAATTCTGCGTACTTCTTGTGAAACAGAATCCATCGTTTTGATAGTATCAAGTTTTATTGTCGTGTTAACAGGTCCGACAGCATCGACAAACACCTCTGGAACATATTCACCAACATACGGACCCTTTACGGTTAAAGTCACGTCAGTAGCCCAATCAGTCGCCGCTCCATACAACCATCCTAAAGCACCAACGACAGGAAACAATCCCTGGAAAATAGCTTGCGGACCATCATATCCAACAAAGTCCAGATAACCATCTATAGACTTACTGCCAACTTCAGAAGCAAAACTATACCAATTTAAATCCAATTTTGCGGTAATCAAATCATGTATTTCAGGAGTTCCATTTTCTTGAGCATCAAGGTCGTCTATAAATAATTTCAAACCGGGGAATTCGTCTTCTATATCACTTGTATTTGCAACAGCCAACTCAGAACCAAAATGCGGAGAATCCACCGTGATAATTTTTCCTATATGATTGGCAGCATTCTGAGGTCCAATTAAATCTTTTCCTTGTGCTCGCAACCCCCGTAACATTTCCCTTACAACAAGGCCTCCCTGGCTATGCGTAACCAAGTCTATGACTTCTTCCGAGTGGCTTTTCCAACCGTCGATTTCATCCGCTCCATAGAATTCATCAAGAACACTGATTAATTGCTGATACAATTTTCTAGACTGTGAATTTGATGCATCTTTTTCATCCCATTCCAAACCAAATTCTTCCCACTCACCACTATCCGCAAATCTCCCTGGCGCTTGATAAAAGTAAATTCCATTCTTATTTATATTAGCCTCAGAATTATCAATATTTTGCGTCCTTGCAAGAATATCAGGGGCAGAGCCACTTAGATATTTCTTTACAAGACCCTTTTGAAAGGATGCCTCTGCCTTTTTCGCCTCTCCCGAAACATCTGTAAGAGGCTCAACACCCCATGTATCGTAGCTACTATTTAAACCATGCACAAAAATTACAGGTCGAGCCAATTTTTTTCCTGGATCCCCCTGATAAGTCCATTCAGGATATTCAACTTTTCGACCATTCCATGCAACAACCAGGTTTTCGATAGGTGCGACATTATTACCATCTCCGTTTGCTTCACTAAAAGACGCAAAGGAATTTGTTGTATAATTGTATGAGCCAACATCTAGAACATGAGATGTCTTCACATCGTGATCGCTTTCGTCACTGCACCCCCCATGGTCCATATTTGTTACACAGGACCATAAAAACGTTCGCCACTTAAACACGCCTCTATACGTAATCCCGTTTCCGCAAGTTATAGTATAACCCATAGTATAATGAGCCATCCAATTCCAGCGATCAAAAGGATTCCAATCAATATCCTCAACTTCTTTCTTAAGTTGCCCGACTAAAGATTCGACATGGAAAACGCCTTCTTTAAAATTTGTTCCTGTAGCATCCACTATATCAAGACAATATACATACGGATCAAAATTATTCTCTTCATAAGCAACAATCAAATCTCTTTCCGCATTTTTTCCACGCGTTACGATTTTTTCTGTCCAAGAAGGCTTCTCTAAATCACCTGAGCCAGGCAATATTTCCGCGACAGCAAAATCCCAATCATCTAAGGCAAACGCATCTAGCGCAGTAAAAATGAATAGGAATGCAATTATTTTCTTCATACAAAAACCTCACTAATTGCGCACAAATATAAGTAATTTCATTTTAATGAACCCTGACTCACTTAGCAATTTTCCTTTTACAAAAAACATTCTTCCGAAAAGCTCGTCATATAGCCTTCTCATTTGATCAACTCGCAAGCCCGGGCGTTGCGGGTGCGGCGTCTGAGCACCCGCAGTAGGGGTAGCGTAAGACCCGGCCGGGGTGGGTTTTGTCCGTGTTCCCGAAGGGAATGACTATAAGGGCGGGGCCGGGGCTGGAGCGAGGCCCCCCCCCTTTATATAAAAGAATCTATATCCACATAGATGGATAAGAACTCGTACGGCAACAAGTAGCCTACGGTTCTATATCGCTTGCGGTATTTCCGGCCAGATCCAGCACATCGCTGGCATGCAGGATTCCGGCATTATCATTTCCGTGAACAATGACCCGGATGCTCCGATCAATGCAATTGCAGACTACGTCATCAACGGCAACGTTGAAGAAGTGGTTCCCAAGTTAATCAAGTACTACAAGGCAAACAACAAGTAAGCGCTATGGCAAATTTCTATACAGATCATCCAGAGATTAAGTTCAATCTCGAAAGCAGCCCCT
>JAZLHK010000032.1:0-7428 GCA_045616805.1 Fibrobacter sp. | reverse complement strand
CCGTAATGGCTCTTGGTACAGTGGACCATTTCGTCCAGGGTCTCGTACTCGGCGATGCCGTTGGAGCCCTTGTTGTCGTCATTGCTGCTGGAAGAGTCACTTCCGCAGGCAACGAGGGAAAGGCCAAATGAGAGGGACAGTGCGCCAAGGGCTGCACTAGCCAGAGAAAATCCGTTGAGAAGTTTCATAGTTACCCTTCGTTTTTCGCGAGGAAAAGAATTCTCGTTTAAGAAACGTACTTTATCTTTAAAGTTAGTATTTTTTTCGATACTATCGGGTAAATGCAGCTAGGTCGATGCCCAGTTGCTTTATTTTATACATAAGAATGCGGGGTGTGGTGGAGAGACTGCGGGCGGCAGCGGCCATCTTGCCTTTGGAACTTTTGAGGGCGTCGCAGATGATGTCGCGTTCGTAGGCTTCCACCATCAGCTTCAGGTTGCCGGACACCTGTGTGCCGGAAGTTTCTGCAGTCTGCAGCGTTGTGGGGAAATGATGGGGGTAGATGACGTCTTCATCGGTCACGAGGACCGCACGCTCGATGGCGTTTTCCAGCTCGCGGACATTGCCGGGCCAAGGGTAGCTCATGAGCATGTTGATGGTAGTGCGAGCCAGACGGCGCACGTTCTTGCCCACGATACGGCAATAATGTTCCACAAAGTGATCCGCCAGAAGGACAATATCCGTCTTGCGGTTGTGCAGGGCGGGAACGTAGATAGGCGAAATGTGGAGCTGGTAGTAAAGGTCTTCGCGGAAGGTACCTTCGGCCACCATCTGTTGCAAGTTCTTTGTGGTAGCGGCAATGATGCGAACGTTCACCTTCTTTGAAATGCGGGCGCCCACACGTTCCATTTCGCCATCCTGCAGCAGGCGCAAAAGTTTCACCTGAAGGTTGGGAGAAAGTTCCGCCACTTCATCCAGGAACAGCGTACCGCCATCGGCCTGCTCTACGCGCCCCGGGGTTTCCGTAAGGACGCCTACCAAGGCGCCACGTTCGCTTCCGAAAAGTTCACGGTCCAGCACAGACTCCGGCATGGAAGCGCAATGGACGCGGATGTAGGGATGAGTGTTGCGGTCGGAACGGTAATGGATGGCTTCTGCCACAAGGCCCTTGCCGGTGCCCACCTCCCCCACGATCAGTACGGGAAGGGGATTTTTGGAAACCTGATCGATCTGGGCGTAGACACGCTGCATTTCGCTGGAGCGCCCGATGATATTGTCGGGCTGGAAGCGGTCCTTAAGCTCCATAGTCAAGCGTTCGTTTTCCGCCTTCAGGATTTCGTTTTCTTCGCGGGCCTGACGGCGCAACTTCACGGCGCCAGCAAGCATCTGGGCGATAATTTCCAACAAACGAAGTTTTTCGGGAAGTTCCGTTTCTACGGGATCCTGGACGTCTGCACTCAAGGCGCCAATGACCTCGTGTTCCATGATCACGGGAACGCAAAGGAAGGCGCGGTTTTCGTCCTTACCGCGGCCAGTACGGTCCAGGAAGTTGGGGTCTTTTCCCACAGAGGGAATGATGATGGGCTTTCCGGTTTCCACCACCTTACCGGTAACGCCTTCGCCCACCTTATAGCGGCCCTTGCGGGCCTGGCGGCTGGACAGGCCTTCTGCAATTTCGATGGAAATTTCGCCGGTGTGGCGATTATACAAAGTTAGGGTGGCATGCTGCACACCCATGGTAGATTCCAGCACCTCGAGAATGGGATGAGCCACGTTCTCGAAGTCTAGACTCTGGTTCAAGATGGAGCTGATCTTGTAGAGCAGCTCCAGTTCCTGAATCTTACTTTGCTGAATTTGTTCCATCTAGTAATTTATGCTAGATCCTTCGCTACGCTCAGGATGACACGTTGCATACGCCCTTCAGTTTCGCTCAGGATGACACGTCGCATATGTCCTTCAGTTTCGCTCAGGATGACAGCGAAAAGGAATTACTTCAATGCTTCCTGGACGAGGGCGCTGACGCGCTTGCCATCGAAACGGCCCTTGACCTTGGGCTGCAATTCCTTCATGATCTTGCCCATGTCCTTGGGAGAAGAGGCGCCAGTGGCAGCCTTGATTTCGGCGATGAGGGCCTTCACTTCTTCTTCGGTCATTTCGGCAGGCATGTACTTCTTGTAGATAGCGATCACTGCTTCTTCAGCCGGGATCTTATCCATGAAGCCACCCTTAGTAAGAATATCAATGGCTTCCTGCTTCTGCTTCACGCTCTTTGCCAGAACATCCACGCACATTTCGTCGGTAATGCTGTCAGTGATCTGGGCGGGAGTCGCACCGGACTTCATGGCTTCATTCTTGATGTCGGAGTGAAGGGTGCGGAGAACGCTGAGGGTTTCGGAGTCATGAGCCTTCATTGCGGCCTTGACATCATCGAGAATTCGAGTAAGCAATGCACTTGCCATATAGCTATGAGCGATGAGTCCGCTTCGCTCTGAGCGATGAGATTGATAATTTAAACGATCTACGCCGATTTAAAATTTCAGTATAAACACCTAATGAGCCACCAACCATTGGTTAGCGACTCATAAAGTTGAAAGTTTCGCTTGAAGCGTCTAATTGGAGCCCGCACAACGGGCAACACAATTAGTAGAGACGCTTACGGTTCTGGTCAGCGATTTCCTTCAGGCGCTTGCGACGAGCAGCAGTTTCGATGCGCTTCTTTTCTTCAGAAGGCTTTTCGAAGCGCTGACGCTTCTTGACATCGGAAATGATGCCGTTCTTTTCGCAAGACTTGGTGAAACGCTTGAGAGCGCGTTCGAAAGGTTCGTTGGACTTAACAATAACGCCGATCACGATAATCCTTTGGTTAAGTTAAAAATTCAAATTTGGATAGCCAAATATATTCATCTACGGGAATTTTGTCAAGGTTTCCATGAAAATCGATGAAAAACGCAAGCATTTTTATTTTTATAACTTGCTGAATGACAAAGACTTATGTATATTTCTCCCTGTAAATAGCCAAGAAAGGTAATTTTTTGGTTTCACGTTGACTTACCAGGAGATCTTAATGAAATCGCGTTCGATTTCCTCTCTGGGCGCTCTCGCCCTGACTTGTGCATTGTTCGTCGCCTGCGGCAGCAATGAAGAAGATGTTGTCCCGCAGATGAATACGGCTAAGCCCGCTGTCAAGGCAGAAAAGCCAGCTCCTGCGGCACCCGCTGCAGAAGAACCGCAGTTGGTTCCCATCCAGTCCCTTTCTGCAGACACCGCCAAGGCTCCTGAAGAAGCTCCTGCAGCACCCGCAGGCGTAACTCAGCCTTCTGACCACGGCGAATACGTCATTCAGGTCAGCATTCAGCCTTCCAAGAAGGCCGCAGACGGCATTGTGAAGAAGCTGGCTGAACAGAAAATTGAAGCCTACGTTGCTGAAGTAGAAAATCCGGGCGAACTGGAAGGCACCTACTACCGCGTACGTATCGGTTACTTCCCCTCCATCAAGGCTGCTCAGGAATACGGCAAGCAGGTCCTCGCTTCCCTGAACTTTGCATGGTGGGTAGACAATAGCAAGAACGATGAAGTTGGCCAGCCCGCAGGCGAAAGCAATGATTACAGCAACTCCACAACAACTTACTACGCTCCCGCACAGGAAGAAGCTCCTGCCCAGGAATCTGCACCTGTTGCAGAAGAATCGGCTCCTGCCCCTGCACCCGAACCGGCTCCGGCACCTGCTGCTGAACCCGCTCCTGCTCCGGCAGCTGAACCAGCTCCCGCTCCGGCAACTGAACCAGCTCCCGCTCCTGCCGCTGAACCCGCTCCTGCCCCCGCCGCTGAACCCGCTCCGGCTCCTGCCCCGGCAGCCGAACCGGCTCCCGCACAGGAAGCCCCTGCAGCTCCGGCAGCACCTGCTGCAGACGTGACTGACGACTGGGAATAATCCAGTTTCAACAAAAAATGACTTCGGGAAAGACCTCACAAGAGGTCTTTCTTTTTATCTATATTTGACTTATGCCTACAAGAAAGCCCCGAATTTTCGTTGTGCACCTGGGTTGCTCCAAGAACCAGGTTGACGCAGAACGCCTAGTTGGAGAAATGCTAAACGCCGGTTTTGAAACAACCGAAACCGCTGCCAGGGCAGATTACATTCTGGTAAACACCTGCGGTTTTATTGAAGCCGCCAAGGAAGAATCCATCAACGCAATCCTCTCCCAAGTTAAAGGCAAGAAAGCCAGACAGAAACTCATCGTGGCAGGCTGCCTCAGCAAACGTTATGGCGAAGAACTGGAACGTGAAATACCTGAGGTTGACTACTGGGTAGGCACTTATCAGCCCGGCGAACTCCTGGCCAAGATGGGCATTGACCAACCCGCAGGCTGCAACCCGGCATTACTTTCCCGCCTGAATCTAGGCGGCTTTCCCCACCATGCCTACCTGAAAATTGCAGAAGGCTGCAACCGCCGCTGCGCCTACTGTGCCATCCCCAACATTCGCGGATTGCAGAAATCCACATCCATTGCAGAACTGGTAAAGGAAGCCAAGGAACTGGAAGCACAGGGCATCAAGGAACTCACCCTCATCGCCCAGGACACAACTTACTTTGGACGAGAAAAGAAGAACAAGAGCGAGAACCTCACCAACTTGCTGAAGGCAATCCTTGCCGAAACAAACATTCCCTGGATCCGCATGCTGTACTGGTACCCCGCATTCATCGACGATGAACTGCTGGACCTAATGGCCAAGGAGCCCCGCTTGGTGAAGTATATCGACATGCCCATCCAGCATAGCAGCGATTCCGTGTTGAAGAACATGCTGCGCAAGTATACCCGCCAGGAACTTCGCGACATCCTGCGCAAGATTCGCGCCAAGCTTCCTAACGTCACATTACGCACAACGGTGCTTGTGGGCTTCCCCGGTGAAACCCATGAGGATTTCGAAGACCTGATGGATCTTCTCCAGGAAATCAAGTTCGAACACCTGGGAGGGTTCGTCTTTAGCCCCGAAGAAGGCACCCCGGTCATGAACATGAAGAAACTGGCTCCTGTTGACGAAAGCGACGCGCGAGCCCGTCTTGACGCCATCACCGATTTCCAGGAAGAACTGGCCGCAGAACGCGCCGAGGAAATGATCGGCAAGACCATCACCATCATTATCGATGAAGTGGCCGAAGAAAGCGAATACCATTTCTTCGGGCGTACCGAAGGCAATTCCATGGACACGGATGACATCGTAAAGGTTCTGGAAGGAGATGGCGAGGTTGGCACATTCCGCAAGGCTCTCGTAGTCGACGCAGAACCCCACGAACTCATCGTCAAATTGCTGGACGAGTAAATTACTATATTGTCCTTCACCGAAATCGGTTATCTCTGCAAACGCAGAATAATTTGAGCCCGTGTATCACAATGGATAGTGTCCTCCCCTCCGAAGGGAGTTATTCCGGTTCGATTCCGGACATGGGTATAGCAAAGGCGCCTCTAGGGGCGCCTTTCTCTGTTCAAAAGAAATCCTGAAGCTACAGCAGCATGCCGATTCCATCCACGCAAAGGACCGTACAGCAGGCAACAATAGCGACCCCCACCAGTCCCCGCCCAAGCAGAGCCGCCACAACAGCCGTTACCAGGGCACAAATACCGGACAGCTTATTTTCTGTTGCATAGAAAATTGCAGGAACTGTCATGGCGCTTAGAACTGCATAAGGCACATAAGCCAGGAAAGAACGCCAGAACACATTCTGAAGTTTCTTCTTTAGCAAAATGAATGGCAACGCCCTCACCAAGTAGGTAACACCGGCCATGATGGCTAAATAAATCAGATAGGCCTTCAGATCAAAATTCATTTGCCAGCCTCCTGGTTTCCGTCCTCCTCACGAATGGGGAAAAGCGCCGCCGCCACGAGGGACGCAATTGTTGCACAAATAATAATGGCAAAGCCCACTGAAACTTTATCCAAGACAGGGACATACCGAAAGGCCAGACTCAGGGCAATTGCAATAGCCACGGCAACAATGGTCGGGCGGTGCACTTTCATCTGGGGCACCACAATAGCGATAAACATACCATACAGGGCAACTCCCAAGGCATTTGTCACCAATTCTGGAAGAACCTGTCCACAAATAGCACCAACCATCGTTCCAAGCGACCAGCCTGCGTAAGGCAGAGTAAATAGGCCAAGGAAATAAATCGGCGTCACAGGCTCTTTCTGGACCATGGACACGGCATAAATTTCATCGGTAATACCCATGGCTAAAAGCAACCGCCTTGAAGTGGTAAAATTGGGAGCCACCTTTTGGGAAAGGGAAATGGCCATCAAAGAATAGCGAAGGTTAATGAATAGCGTCGCAAGGACCATTTCAATGAACGTTCCTGCAGCGTCCGCCATAATCTGGAGACCGGCAAACTGCCCTGCGGACGTCACGTTCGTCATGGAAATCAGGGTAACCAGGGGCCAGGACAACAACTTGGAACCCGCAATGCCAAAAGAAAAGGAAACTGCAAAGTATCCAATTCCAATCGGCAAGCCGTCTTTTACACCTTTCGTAAAATTCATGGCGTCAAATATAGCAAAAGGTCCCAAAATAGACACTAAAAAAGTCCCGCCTCTAAAAGGCGAGACTTTATTTGTTGAGGAATGAAAATTCCGTCTAGCGGATGGATACGCGGCTAGTGCGAACCATGCTGCCAGTGGACACGCGTACCAGGTAATTTCCTCTGGTTAGGTTGTCCATATTCAGGCTGAAGCTTCCTGCAACATTTTCAACGGTATTCATGACGGCATTACCCATCATGTCGAATACCTGAATCTTGAAGGTGGCGCTCTTTGCAGAGTACACCGTCAGGGCGTTGTGAGCAAAGCCCATGCCGAAGGAAGGCTTAGCAGCAGAAGCGATAGACAGAGGATCCGTTACGCTGCTGGAAGAGGTTCCCGGAACGACCGCATCTGCAGAAGAGCCAGGGACATCACCGTCAGCGGAAGAACCAGGAACAGCGGCGTCGCTGGAAGAACCGGCAACGACTTCACTGCTAGAGGAGTCAACATCGCCGGATTCGCTAGAGGAAGAATCATCAGCACTGTCGGAGGAATCAGAGGATTCGCCGCTGTTGGAGGAATCTTCGCTTGCAGAAGAATCTGAACTTTCTGTACTGTCAGAAGAGTCGGTGGATTCCGCACCGCTGGAGGAATCAGAGGATTCGACACTATCGGAAGAATCTTCGCTTGCAGAAGAATCTGAACTTTCTGTACTGTCAGAAGAGTCGGTGGATTCCGCACCGCTGGAGGAACCCGGAACAACGGCATCACTAGAAGAACCGGCAACGACTTCACTGCTGGAGGAGTCAACATCTTCATCAGAAGCAGTTACACACGGAGTTTCCACCCACCAATAGGACTGAGCGACATCGTTATTTATCCAGAGAGTATTTTCTTCTCGATCCGGATTCATAGTGTAGCACTTGCCGGCTTCCATATGATCCAGGCCGTCGTTATAGCAATTTTTGCCAT
>JAZLHK010000031.1:0-125823 GCA_045616805.1 Fibrobacter sp. | reverse complement strand
CAGATGTGATGCTGATGGCCTATTGTATGAAAATCCGGAGAACTGCCCGAGTCATAGTGATGGCATTACCTCTAGCGACACCCCGGCATCCTCTGCAGACGCCATTCCGGGCACCGACCCGGAATCCAGCAGTGATACTCCCGTGGAAGAGGTTGACGAGCCTGCAGAAGTCATGCCCTCTGGCTACTATAAGACGAACTGCCCGGATGGCCACGACTGTAAGGACGCTGCAACAACGGAGTATCTGAATCAAGAAATGCTTGCGGCTGGTAAGTATGGCGAAATTCTCGACACCCGCGATGATCAGGTTTACAAGACCATCACCATTGGTAAAGGAGACAAGGCTCAGACCTGGATGGCGCAGAACCTGAACTACGCTTACAAAGGTGTAAAGTATAATTACGAAGACTTTTATACCTCTGATTCCACCAGCTGGTGTTACGACAACAAGGAATCCAACTGCGATAAATACGGTCGCCTGTACACTTGGGCTGCGGCCATGGACAGCGCTGGTGTTGTGGATAAAAGTGGAGCAGGCAAGGGTTGCGGTTTTGGCGTGAACTGCGCTGCGGCAACTTCTGCGACCAGGGTTCGTGGTGTTTGCCCAAGCGGCTGGCACCTGCCAAGTAACGCCGAATGGAACACTCTTTTTGAAAATGTGGGTGGAACAGTTACAGCGGGTAAAATGCTGAAAGCCAATACCGACTTGTGGGATAACAATACGGGTGCCGACGAATACGGCTTCTCGGTTCTTCCTGCCGGGGACCGCAACTACGACGGCACTTACTACTATATGCGTGAACATGTCTACTTCTGGAGTTCTACAGCCAACGAAGACAACGGCGATAAGGCGTGGAGCCAGTTCTTTTACTACAAATACGATTATGTGTCCCAAAATGGCGACGCCAAGTATCGCGGGTCCTCCGTTCGCTGCCTCAAGGACTCCAACCCCGCTGTCACCCCGGGCGACGACCCCGTTCCGGGGGCAAACTCCTCCTCCAGCGAGACTCCGAGCGTGGAACCGGAATCTTCTAGTGGCAAAGTTGTTTGGCAATACCTGGACCCCTCCAAGACCTACGGAGAATTTACAGATAAGCGCGATGGCCAGGTGTACAAAACCATTGAAATTTGCGACAAGAAAAACGAAAACTGTCTAACCTGGATGGCCGAAAATTTGAACTATGATCCGGGCGACATTTCTGATAAGTTTCCTTACGCATGGAGTGGCTGTTATGGTGATAGAGACAATGGTCGTTCCGGAGAGGAAAATTTGATCGAAGATGGCGTTGTTACAAATTGTGACTTGTATGGTCGCTTGTACAGTTGGGAACTAGCCATAAACAGGGATGATTGCGACTACAATTACTTTTGCAATAATGACAACGAAGGCTCGCAGGGTATTTGCCCCGATGGCTGGCACCTGCCTACAAAGGAAGAATGGCGAACTTTAGTGAAACCATTGGCAAGTAGCGTAGAAGTTTACTCAACTACCGGGTATTATAATGGTGCTGCGATTGAGTTGAATACCGTTGGATGGCTTGATAATTCAAGTTCATGGGCGGGGACTAATGCCTCCGGCTTCTCTGCACTTCCCGGTGGCTACAGGGACGAAAGAGGATCTTTCCACTCTGCTGGTATCCGCGCAGGTTTCTGGACTTCCAGTGAGATAGATTATTATTACGCTTACTACCTTTTTTTGTATAAAGATTTTGCTTCTTATTATCGCAGCGACAAGGATATTGCTCTCTCTGTTCGTTGTGTTAAGGGGCTGTTCCCAAGCATTATTCCGGGCGTTGAACCCGATGTCCCTCGGGATCTTGTAGAGGGGAAGCCTGCTTGGCAGTACCTGAATCGCAACAAAACCTATGGCGAGTTTACCGATGAACGCGATAACCAGGTTTATAAGACCATTGAAATCTGCGATGGAAATAAAGAAAATTGCCAGACTTGGATGGCCGAGAATCTGAATTACGCCTATACTGGTGTGAAACACCATTATTTGGGTATGGGATTCTCTGATTCCTCCAGCTGGTGTTATGGCGATGGTGGTCTAGACCATTCCAGCGAAAGTTACCTATCTCCTGCAGAAGCTGCAGATAATTGCAGAAAGTATGGTCGCCTGTACACCTGGAGCGCCGTGATGGATAGTGCGGCCCAGTTTAGCGAAAATGCTGGAACTGAGTGCGGCTACGGCAAGACTTGTACTCCGAATAGTCCGCACCGAGGCCTTTGCCCCAAGGGTTGGCACGTGCCGACGAATGTAGAGTACAACGCCTTGTACACTCACATTGGAGATGTCTCCACTGCTGGTTTGCTGATGAAATCCACTAATGATTGGCTTAAGGATGGCAATGGCAATAACATGTCTGGATTCTCGTTGCTCCCCGCCGGTTATCGTGACATCGAAGGTGATTTCCTCGAAGGGGGCTCTGCCGCCTACTTGTGGATTGCCTCAGAGAACGAAGACGATTACAACCGTTTGTGGACACCGAACTTTAAGTACAACTATGATTATGCAGATCAGACCTATGATTACAAGTACGAAAAGTTTTTCGGGCTTAGCTTGCGTTGTATCAAGGATTAATGTCCAGAGCGACATTGGAGAAGCGATTGTCTCAATATGAGTCGTAAAAATGTTCTTTTTTGAGCATTTTCTGCTCCAAATTGTGATGGTTTCTGCCTTTCTACCCTTTTTTTGCACATTTTGCCATTGTTAAATAATTTGGCATACCCTTTGCTTTTATGGGGTGTAAATAAAGTGCACTTGGTGCAAAAGAGGCAAATATGTCTGATTTTAATAACGATGCAGAAAAGGTTTTGGCCAAGGCCCAGAGTTTGATGGACCGTAATTCCCATTCCTACCTGGGTTGTGCCCATTTGGCCGTGGGCTTGGTGGAAGGTCCTGACGCTACCCTGAAAAAGCTGTACAAGTCCAAGGGTGTCAAGGGCAATGAGCTGCGCGGCCGTCTGGAGCCTTTTGTGCAGAAGGTGCCCCGTGTGGAAGGGGCGAACCCGGATGTGGGCCCCGATAGCGATTTGAACCGTGTTTTGCGTGCCGCTGTGCAGGCGGCCCGTCAGGTGAATCGTATGGTGACTCCCGGCGACATGCTGGTGGCACTGATGAAGTTTGCGGGGGACCGCGGCATTGCCAAGGTATTTGAGGACGCCCTGGGCTCTGTGGAAGTGGTGGAGACTTGGCTCTCCGATCCGTTTGCCGGTGCTGCCAACGCCGAGGAACAGTCTCCGCTGAAGTTGTATGGCCGTGAACTGGTGGAAATGGCTGCCGATGGCAAGCTTTCGCCGGTCATTGGCCGTGAAGAGGAAATCCGTCGTGTTATCTTGATTCTTAGCCGAAAGACGAAAAACAACCCATGCCTCGTTGGTGAACCTGGCGTGGGTAAGACCGCTATCGTCGAAGGGCTCGCCGAGCGAATCTATCGCGGCGATGTGCCTGACGCCTTGAAGGGCAAGAAACTTTTCGCCTTGGATTTGTCCGCCCTGATGGCTGGAGCAAAGTACCGCGGCGACTTCGAGGAACGTCTGAAATCTGTTCTGGACGCTCTTGAAGAAGACGGAAATACTCTTCTGTTCATTGATGAAATCCATACCATCGTGGGCGCCGGCAAGACCGAGGGCTCCATGGACTTGGGCAATATGCTGAAGCCGAAGCTGGCTCGTGGCGAACTGCACTGCATTGGTGCTACCACCACCCAGGAATACCGTAAGTACATCGAAAAGGATTCCGCGTTGGAACGCCGATTCCAGCCGGTGCAGGTTGATGAACCTAGCGAAGAAGAATCTATCTCCATCCTCCGTGGTATTAAGGACGGCTTTGACGCCCACCACGGAGTGCGTTTGCACGACAATGCGCTGGTGGCTGCAGTTAAGCTGTCTAGCCGTTACATTAGCGACCGTTTCCTTCCGGATAAGGCTATTGACTTGATTGATGAAGCCGCAAGCCTTGTAAAGACCCAGATGGATACGGTGCCCGAAGCTCTGGATACCTTGCAGCGTAAGGAACTGCAGATGAAGATCGAGGAGCAGGCTCTGGCGAAGGAAACGGATGACAATTCCGTAAAACGCTTGAAGGAACTGCGTGAGGAATTGGCTTTGACGGAAGCCGCGGTGAAGGCTATGCAGGAACGCTGGCAGGATCGTCGCGCCCAGAGTGCTGAACTGCAGAACTTGAAGAAAGCTTTGCAGCAGGCCAAGGACGAAATGGAACAGGCCGAAGCCCGCTACGACTTGAACCGCGCCGCAGAACTGAAGTACAATAAGATCGTGAACCTGGAAAAGGAAATCGCCGAAAAGACTGCGGCTGTTGCGAAGGCTGCAGGTGACGGCGAACTCACCGAAGAGGTGACGGAAGATACCATCGCCCTGGTGGTGAGCCGTTGGACTGGCGTTCCCGTAACCAAGCTTTGCGAAGGTGAAAAGTCCAAGTTGTTGCATTTGGATGAACGTTTACACGCTCGCGTTATCGGCCAGGATGACGCGGTGGAAGCGGTGTCCGAAGCCATCTTGCGTAATCGTAGTGGCCTCAGCCGCGAGAATGCGCCTATCGGAAGTTTCCTGTTCCTGGGTCCCACGGGCGTCGGCAAGACGGAACTGGCCAAGGCCTTGGCTGTGGAACTTTTCGATGACGAAAACGCTCTGGTCCGTATCGACATGAGCGAATACATGGAAAAGCATACGGTTAGCCGTTTGATTGGTGCGCCTCCGGGATACGTAGGCTACGAAGAAGGCGGCCAGCTGACGGAAGCTGTACGAACTAAGCCCTATTGCGTCATCTTGCTGGATGAAATCGAGAAGGCTCATCCGGATGTGTTCAACACCTTGCTGCAGGTTCTTGACGATGGCCGTTTGACCGACGGTAAGGGCCGTACGGTGAACTTCAAGAATACATTGATCTTGATGACCTCTAACTTGGGCTCTGAAAAGTTCCGGGAACGCTTGGCCCGCGCAACTTCTGGTGCCGCGGACTCTTCTGGCGAGAACGTCGCGCCTGTAACGGTTGCGGACATCGAAGCGGACCTTCATGCTTTCTTCCGTCCGGAATTTCTGAACCGTCTGGATGAAACTCTGGTGTTCCAGAGCCTCACCAAGCCTCAGATCCGCGACATTGTAAAGCTGAAGTTCGCTGGCCTTGCAAAGCGTGCTGCCCGTCAGGATCTGCAGTTGACTCTGTCCGACGCCGCTCTGGACGCCATTGCCGATGGCGCCTACCAGCCGGAATTCGGTGCACGTCCTATTCAGCGATTCATCGAACGCAACGTAGAACGTCCTCTGAGTCACGCAATCCTTGCTGGCACAATTTCCGCCGCAAAGCCCGTGGTCATTGATTACGAAAACGGCACGTTCACCGTGAAGTGACACATAGTGTCATCTCTTCGATTGGTGCAGTGTCATCCCTTCGATTGGTGCAGTGTCATCCTGAGCGGAGCGAAGGATCTAGCATTTAAGAAAACTCTCCTAACCCCCAAAGCGCTGGACGAAAGTCTGACACAAGAACAGCCCCGGATTTTTCCGGGGCTGTTTTTGTATTCTAAATCATCCTAAAAATTACAGGGCTGTCATGACGTAAAGAGCGATGCTCTTCTGGTCGTTGTTCTTTTCCTGCATGACGCCGATGTCAAATTCCAGACGGGCACGGGCTGCGCCCAGATTCAGTTCCAGCTTAGGAATGATGTCAATCATGAAGTCGTCCTGGAGATGTCCGATGCTTTCAGACATGTTGATTTCCATCATAACAAGCAGGGTCTGCCCGAAATGGAGGGTGGGTGTCATGGCTGTTGCAAATTTTACATAGCCATCCTTTCCTGTGACACCGTCCAGGAAGCCTGCGCGAAGTTCATAGAAGTTGGAAAAACTTTTGGCTATGTACTGCTCTGTTCCGTAGGTGACGATCAGGGCGCTTCCGTTATTGCGGTTGAGACCGAAATAGCCGTCAAGTTCAATGAAGTTGCTGGGGCCCAGGCGATAGCGGCCACCAAGGTCGATGGACAGTTTTGTGTGATCCATTTCGTCGTAGGATTGCACATCCAGCTTGGCGCCAATATCGAATTCATTGGAAATGGAACCGAGAATATTCACGGGAAAGAGAACGTTAGAGCCGAAGTCGGAACGGAGCCCCAGGCCTACACCAAATTTAGGGGCCTTGTGTGAGTCGGGGCCAAGGGTGTATCGCATATCCCAGATAGGGTCCAATGCAAATGCATTTACGGCGAGAATGGCGAAAATCAGTGCTGCAATACGTTTCATACGAAGCCAAAGTTAGTTAAATTTGTTGCGTAATAAAAGAGGTCTTATATGATTGAACCGCGTCCAGAATTGTCAAAGCTTTCCGACTATGTTCCAGGAAAGTCCATGGATGAAATCCGAGCCAAGTATGGCCTTACCGATGTGGTAAAGCTGGCAAGTAACGAAAATCCTCTGGGTCCTTCTCCCAAGGCAAAGGAAGCCTACCTGAAAATTGTGGATACGCTTCATTTGTATCCTCGTGGTGATGCGCCTACATTGATCAATGCCTTGGCTGAATTCTACAAGGTGAACACCAACCAGATTGTTCTTGGCAACGGTTCCGACGAAATCATCGACATGGTGGGCAAGGCATTTATCCGTCAGGGCGACAACTGCGTGGGCATCACCCCCACCTTTAGCGTATACAAGTTTACTACCCTCTCCAACGGTGCTGATTTCATTGGCGTTGGTGAAGGCGACCAGAAGACCGACTTGAACAAGTTGGCCGCAGCCATCAACGAAAAGACCCGCGTGGCCTTTATCTGCAGCCCCAACAACCCCACCGGCGTTTACTACACCGGCGCAGAGCTTGAAGAATTTTTGAGCAAGGTTCCCTCCAACGTAATGGTGTTCCTGGACGAAGCCTACGCAGAATTCGCCACCGCCGCAGATTATCCTCGCATGTTCGAAATGATTGCGAAGTACCCCAACCTGCTTATCAACCGCACCTTCAGCAAGATCTACGGTCTGGCAGGTATCCGCCTGGGCTACGCCATTTCCAGCGAACAGGTCATCAAGGCCATGTGGAAGATCAAGCCGCCTTTCGACATCAACCTGGCCGCCCAGGCTGCAGCCATTGCCGCCCTCGGCGACAAGGACCACGTGGAACGTACCCGCCAGCTGAATGCAGACGGCATCAAGGTGCTGAAGCCCTTCTTCGAAAATCTCGGTTTCAAGGTGCTTCCCACCCAGGGCAACTTCATCTGCGTCCACATTGGCGAAAAGGCCAAGGAAATGGTGCAGTTCCTGGAAGAACGTGGCATGATTATCCGCGGCCTCACCAGCTTTGGCTTGCCGGAACACGTGCGCATTACTCTGGGTAAGCCTGAAGAAAACAAGTTCTTGATGGAACTTGTGGAAAAGTGGGCGAAGGGGTAACACCCCAATCCCCCGTATTGATGCTTATAGCAAATAAGAACATCATGCGGGGAGGAGGCCCAGCTCGGAGTTGGGCAAAGCCCCAAATCCTAGCCTCATCAATAATCAAATAAATTTGATTGCTGATTTCGGCTTACGGATTTGTGCGAAGGCCCAACGCGCAAGCAGGATAGAACATTACCGCTTTTAATTACGTCCTTTTTGCTGGAGAGATTATCTTATGACCGCTACCGCAGAAAACAAAGAACTTTTGAACATCGCCTTGAAGGCTGCTGAACTTGCCCAGGGGAACATCCTGAAATATTTCCAGAATGACGTGGGCATTGAATGGAAGGCTGACAAGACTCCCGTCACCATCGCCGACAAGAGCACCGAAGAACTTTGCCGCGAATTCTGGGCCAAGGAAACTCCGGGCTTCGGCGTCATTGGCGAAGAATTCGGAATCGAAAGTCCCGACGCAGAATACCAGTGGGTCATCGACCCCATCGACGGCACCAAGGCATTCATCCACGGTGTTCCTCTGTTCGGAACCTTGATTGCCTTGTACCGCCGCGGTGAAGCTATCGCAAGTTTGATTCGCATCCCTGCCATGAACACTGCTGTTTGGGCGGTGAAGGATGGCGGCGCATTCCTCGGCAGCAGCGCCCAGGATTGTCGCGTTTCCAAATGCTCGAGGATTGCAACTCTTTCTGAGTCCCTGGTCCTTAGCGGTACCGTAAACACCATGGAAACTGCCGGCTATGGCGAACAGTATGCTAAGGTTCGTCGCGCAGCAAAACTGCATCGCGGATGGGGCGACTGCTATGGTTACTATCTGGTTGCTGCAGGTCGTGCAGAACTGATGCTGGACCCCATTGTTTCCCTCTGGGATATTGCACCCTATCCGCTGCTGTTCTCCGAAGCGGGTGGCAAGTTCAGCCTGCTGAATGGCGAAACCAGACTCTTCGACGCCAACGGCAAGCCCACTGCCCCCATCTACGAAGGCTACACCAGCTGCGCTACCAATGGACTCATTCACGACGAAGTACTGAAGAATTTCTAGAGCGAAAGTTGCTCTAGTCCAGCATGGTGCGAACCATGATTGTGTCCTCCATGAACTGAACATCAATTGTCCCTGACTTAGCCGTATTCAGGTACGGAATGTGGAGGGAATCAAGTCTGTCCGTCACCTGCTTATGCGGGTGGCGGAACTTGTTTTTGCGGCCGCTGGAAATGAGCGCCAGATCTGGCCGTACGGCTTCGAGGAAAGCTCTTCCGCTGGATGTCTTGGAGCCATGGTGTCCCAATTTTAGGACGTCGCTTTTCAGGTAGGTTCCTGCCTGCATGATTTTTCGTTCACCGGCAATCGTTAAATCGCCGGTGAGGATGGCGGAGTGCCCCAGGCCCTTAGCCCGAAGGGTGATGCTCCCTTCGTTGGCATCGCCGCAGTCCTGCGGGGCCTGGGGGTTGTTGGCGCGTTCAGCAGGATGAATGGCCTGTAGTTCGAAGAAGTTTTCCTTCCAGATAAAACCCCGATGGATTTCCCGAAGGGGAATGTTGCGCTCTTTTGCTTCGTCCAAAACATCAAGCCATTCCGTTTTTTGTTCCTGAAGGGCGCAGCTTGTAAGCCAGATTTCAGAAACAGGGAACGTTTTGAGGATGCTTTCCGAACCGCCGAAATGGTCCTTGTCGGGATGGGTGATGACAAGTGCGTCCAGTTTCAGGACGCCGATGTGATGAAGGTAGGGAACGATAATGTCCTTGCCGGAATCAATGCGGCTGTTGTCTCCGGAATCCACGAGAATGTGGTTGCCGGAGGGTGTGGTAAGTAAAATGCTGTCGCCTTGGCCGATGTCAATGATGGTCATTGTCCAGGAGGGGTAGAGGATGTTCCTGTAACTGGAAATGCAAAAGTACATGGCAAACAGCAGTAGACTGAGAAAACCATAGGCGCGAGCTAGAGATTTCTTTCTCATGACGGGCAGAAGGATAAACAGGCCTCCTAGTAAAAGAAGAATGCCGGGGCCAAAGGGACCCACGGTAATGGAGGCTTCGGCTGAATTGGAAAGTTGCCGGGTCAGTAGGCTTGCCAGTCGTAAAAAGAATCCTGCAGCATAGCAGAAGTGCTGCCGCAAAAAGTCGATAGGGGAAATTAGCGCAAAGAGTCCCGCCTGCATGCCCAAGGATACTGCGGGGACAACCACGATGTTTCCCAACCAGGCGAAAGGGGATAAGGTCTTGAAATGATGAATGAGGAATGGCGATGTTGCCAATGTGGCGCACAACGTAACATACGTCGGTTCAACGCAAAGCCCTTGAAACCAGTTCCATATTCTGGATTTTTTTAGAAAATCGGGAAGACGCTTTAGAGGGTTGTACTTTCCGCCAATGAGAATTCCTGCCGTAGCCGCCACTGAAAGCTGAAAGCCTGGATTCCAAAGTTCGTTGGGGTGGGGAATCAGAATGAAAAGCAGGGCGACTCCCAGACTGTTCATTGTGCTTGCTGGTCGCTGGAAAAGTGCGCCTAGCTGAGGAACCGTAAACATCAGGACAGCTCGCCTTACGGCAGGAGAGCCTCCGGTGATGGGAATGTAGATGAACAGTAAAATTACGGCAATAATCCGCACCGCCTTGTGAGGCAGTCGGGTAGCCTTCAGGAACACCATCAGCATGCCCGCAAGCAAGACAACATGAAACCCGCTGATGGCAAGCACGTGCACCAGGCCGGACCGTTGAAAGTCGCTACGAAGGGCATCGGGAATTCCTGAGCGGTCCCCCGCCAGCAATCCCAGCAAAAAACCGGTTTCGCTGGGTTCCAGATAGTCATCGAATCTGGACTTGATCCATTGACGGAATTCAAAAAAACTCCGTTCGGGAATCCACTTGCCTGTCCATGATGTCCAGTGAACGAGTTTTCCGTAACCGTTCATTTCCAGCCCCTGCAGCCAACTTCTGGTGTCGAAGGCTCCGGGAACTGTCGGCGGGGTGACGGGGTACCAGCTGGCTTCAAAGCAGATACTGTCGCCAGGCAGGGGCAGCTGGGGCAAGTCCCGTTTTTCTGTAATGCGGACCTTGAATGAATCGCCTTGAACGATAAAGGCGGTTCCGTTACTGCGGGGAAGCAGTGCGTCAATTTTTCCGCAGGCAACTGCTGGCGGCTCCCGATTAAAGTCGATAGGAGCCGGTTGAAAAAGGTGGTGGCACAGCAAGCCAATTGTCAAAGTTGCTAAAATGGAAATTTGTACAGATCTCGGAAAAACGCCAATGCAGATTGCTACGGGAATCAGCAGTATTGGGGCGAACTCAGGGCAGTCCAGGCTTCCGTAAAGGGCCATCAGCACAATGGAGCAGGTAAGGGCTGGTTTACCTGTAAGGGGTTCCAGCAAATCTTTCAGGGAATTTTTAGAAAACATTTTTGTACCTTTACCTATAAGACGGATTTTTGAATGACTATGAGCCTTTTTTATCGAAAAAAGTTTTTGCCGGTGTTGACGTGGGTAGGGATGGTGGTTTTCTCCATCGTCCTTTCCAGCTGTTCATTTTTTTCAGATGATGAAGAAGATGAAAATCTTGCCATTCCGCCTAACAGCGGTTTAGGCTATTGGCTCTATCCCAATGACGAGGCCTTTAACGATTCTGCTGCGGCAAATCTGACTCATGGTGTTCGCGTATTTGTTCATCCCAATGCAAACTATGAACTTTCCTTTGACAAGGATCCGGACTACCCGGCTCCTAAGCTGCAACTTTACAGGTTGATTTTTAACGAGGACAGTACTCGTTACCGTCCGGTGCGAGTTCGCTCTCTGGAGCCAGAGGAAATGAATGGGCGCTATGTGTACTCCTTCACTTGCGAAGAGGACAAACGTGCCATCTGGGCAACCACCCTGGTTCACAATCGCGACTATTACAAGGGCTTGTCCCGCAATGTGAAACTGGTGGGAAGAGGAGCCTATTCTGATCACTTTTCCATTAACTTTGTGATTGTGGGGAAGGTGGCTCCGACGACCGATGGACTCACTGCAGAAGAAGTGGGACAAAAGGTTCTTGAAGGTTTCCGCAAGTATTATTCCAGCGTCACCATAGATACGCTCTATGTCCGGTATGCTTCCGATCATCCCACTTACGGAAAAAAGTATCCCGCAGATGAACCCTGGCTTGCAGGGCGATCCTCCGGTGACATGTTCCTGGGAGAACTAGGCGGTTGGCCGGAAAAGAGTGTCTATAACGCCCTGGATGTTGTCTACATGCATCGAATAGAAAGCGAGGGCATTATGGGGTATGCCAGGTTGTTCGGTGGCAACCTTGGCGGTGGCGACGAGAGCACGGTGATTGTGGGCAATCGCGTCCTTGATCGAGGAAATAAGGAAATACCTCTGTCTAGCGAAGATGTGGTTCTTTCTGTGCTGCATGAGACTGGACATTTCTTCGGTCTTCGCCATACTACTTCGACGCCGGCAGATTTTGAGGCGACTTACGATTATTCCATTTACGAAGATGGCATTGAGGATACGCCTTACTGCAAGAACCTGCTTCGCGGAAATCTGTATAAGTCAGCAAATGAAGGCTTCTTGATGAAGACGGACTTTGCTGCTCCTGGACCGAATATTTTTGGCCGTGTGTCTACCATGGCTGCAGGCATTCCCCTTAGTACAGAGGATTGTCCCGACGCTCCGAACTACATGTTCCCTGCGGATGTGGATGTTGAAACTACGGGCTTTAGCGAACAGCAACTGGAAATCATCCGAAAGAACCTGATGATTTTCCCTCACTAATCTTGAGAACTCGATTTTATGAAGGCTTCTAATTTTTCCGAGAACGCACAACTCATTGCCTATGTTTTGCAGAAAGGAGAGGAATGGGATCCTGCTGTTTTACAGTTGCTGGAATCGGCTTGGGGTCCCCTTCGTTACAAGGGTAAACTTTTTCCCTTTGATCAGACTCCCTACTATGCACCTGAAATGGGCGAGGGGCTGTATCGAGGTGTGGTATCCTTTGAAAAATGCATTCCGCCTGAAACGATAGCGCAGGAAAAGGCGCGCAGCAATGCACTGGAATTGACTACGGCCTCCAGCGAAAATCCGGATCACCGTCATGTGAATATCGATATTGGCTATATGGATTTGGATAAGGTTGTCCTTCCAAGCTATAAGCGGGGACCTTTCAAGCTTTACGCCGGAGAGGGCGTTTGGCTGGACATGCTCCTGACCTACGCCAAGGGCTTGTTTCACCCCACGACCTGGGCCTTTGAAGACTTCAAACGGAATCCTTATCAGCATGATTTGCAGTTAATCCGTGAGCGCTGGCGCAAGAGCCTGAAGGTAAAGGAACAGCCAGAACGTCTATAGTGACTAAAAAAGAAAAGCACCCTGGATAGGGTGCTTTCGTTTTTTTAGTAAACGCGTTGCTTACTTGTTTGCCTTGGCGGCTTCGTAGGCTTCGAATTCCTTGTTGGCTTCGGCGTAAGCCTTGGATGCCTTGAAACGTTCCACATCAGCCTGCTGAGCCTTCAGTTCTGCTTCCAGAGCGTCGTACACAATCTTCGGGTTCAGAGCCATGATGCCGTAGACCTTGATGGTCTTGTCGGTGGCTTCGGTCTTGATCTTGATCATGGTTGCGCCACGGAGGGTGGTGGAAACAACGTTCTTCTTGACTTCTTCGAAATGCTGGGTCAGTTCGCCACCGACTTCTTCGCCATAGGAGCGAGTCAGGTTCTGCAGCTTGGATTCCAGTTCCTTGCTGATGTCGGTACGGGCGTTGAGATCGGCCTTGTCGTAAGCCATCTGTTCATCCTGGGATTCGCCAATGCCAAAACCGGCAACCACGCCCTTTTCAAGGAGGGCAGACTTTTCCTGCTGCATTTCCATAAGTGCGCTAGCGCCCTTTTCTTGCGGAGTGCTGGCACAACCAGCCATGAGAGCGACTACTGCGAGTGCTGCAAACAACTTCTTCATAAGATTCTCCATGTTAAATATCTTTTTACGACAAACTTATCTTAAAAATGCAGTAAAGTCAAGTGGCGGTGAATGAAATAGGGCACTAAAGAGGCCGACAATGGGTAGATTGGTAGAACTGTAGATTGTTGTTTTTTACATTGTTGTGCATAAGATAGAGTGATATATGCGTTACTGTAAATCCCTTCTGAATTGTGTTATAGCTGGTCTTGCCCTGTTTGCTGTGGTTGCTTGCAAGGGTGGGAACGATGCTCCAAAAAAGGTCCCGGCAGAAATCAATGCGGGTCCCGAGGAATCGCTGGCGTCCTCTATCTTAAAAGCGAAGGCCCGTAGTGTTATTGGCGAAACGGATTTGCAAAAAAAGAATGTCGAAGCCTGGAAGAGACTTCGCGTTGGCCAGGGCATTGTAGAAGACGACCGTGTGCGCACGGGACTGGAATCCAGTGCGGTTTTGGCCATTAATGACGGATCGTCCCTCGCCGTGAATGAAAATACGGATGTAACCATCAATGCAGAAATGCTCGATTCGCTGTCTCGTAACATTACGGTGGTCATCAAGAAGGGTGTAGTCTATTTCGATGTCCAAAAACAGCCTAGGGGCCGTGATTTCAAATTCAAGACCGGTACCGCTGCAGTAGCCATTCGTGGAACGGCTGGCTTTGTGGGCGATATTGGCGGTCAGTCTGTGGCATCCCTTAAGGAAGGCCGCGTTGAAGTATCTGGCTCCGATGGGGCAGTGGAAAGCATTACAGAAAATCAGACGGTATTGCTGGACAGGAAGGGCGTTGCAAAGAAGATCAACCTGAAAAGTTCCGGTACGGCAGCCCTTGCAAAGGCTCTTGATTCCATCGCGGCTGCAGCAGGTACTGCGGAGGCTCCCGCCGAACTTCCCCAGGAACAGCTGGAGAAGGACTTGCAGGAGTTTGATAATAGTTATGCAGTCCGCCGAGCGGATTTCGAAAAGAGGCTTCGCTTCCAGGCTGCAGCTCTACCCGCACAGGTATTCCTGCCCAATGTAACGCTCCAGGCCCGTGTGAACCCCGGCGTTGTGGTGACGGTTCTGGGCGAGCGGGATACGGTTCCTGCCAATGGTGTATACCAGCATGTGTTTGAATGGGCGGAGGATGCCTACGGTACCAAGAGATTCCTTGCAACCTGTAGCGAAGGCGATGTGGAAATTCCATGCTTCATGTGGATTACGGACTATGTGAACCCGGCTCAGGAACCTGCTGACACTGCTGCAGTTGATTCTGCCGCACAGGCTGACAACGCCCAGTCTGCCGCAGACTTAAAGAATCTTTCCGTGAGAGTGTCGGGTGGCCGTACCGAACGGATTCACCTGGACCTGCCGGCAAATTCCTATAGAGGAAACCTGAAGTTTAATCTGGCTGGCATTACTAGAGCAGCCCTTGATCAGATTGCAAAGATTGAAGTTCGCCGTAAGGGTGCTGTCGTTGAAACCATTAATGGAAATGAACTTACAAGTCTTGACTATGAGATCCCGGTTTCTGTCGACTTGAATAGAATCGCCAATTTTGAGGTTGTCGTCACTGCCAAGGATGGCAAGGTCTATAGGGCTCGCAAGACCTATGAAGTTTATTGCTTGCGTCGTAACCACGCTGGTAATGCCCGTAACTTTGTCCAGTACAAGACTGTTGAAGAAGAATACGAGGCCATCAGGCAACGTGGCGACCTGAAGGAAGAATAAGGAGAAATGGATATGAGGAATTTGACTCGTCTTGCTTGCGGTGTGGCCGCAACGGCTGCAATGATTCTTGCTGGCTGTGCTTCTGCTCCTAATAACGATGCTGCACGCGCTAAGGCCCAGGCCGGCTACAATAATGCAGATAGTGAACTTGCTGCGGAATTCGGTGCCGAAGAGGTGAAGGCTCCCGCGGGTCTCCAGAATGCCGATGGTTCCCTGGCTGGCAACCCTCGTGCAGAAGATCCGGCTCCGTCAATTGTACTTTCTACGGCAACCTTCAAGACTCGCCCCACGGTTTTGGTGACTCCTGCCATGACGGGCAAGATGATGGCTAGTATTGATGTTATTCGCAACAACCCTCTGGCAAAGACTGCCATGGAAGTTATTAACGGCTACATGACAAGCCGTGACTATAGCGTTGTTGGCCTGGAAAGCCAGGCGCAGCTGGATGAAGTTGTTCAACTGCAGGCTGACATTGCCGGTAACGACGAAGACCTTGCCTATGTGGCTGGCCTCAGCGTTGGTGCAGACATCAACATCTCCTATGCTGGTAGCATCCAGAATGGTCATATTGTGATTGACCTCAATGCAACGGAAGCTTCCACTGCAAATCTTCTGGCAAGCGAATCAGTCCGTCTGAAGGATGAGGGTGAGGGCCAGCGCGTTCTCGTGCAGAAGGCTGTACAGCAGGCAATCGTGCTGCTGGAAAATAAGGTCCGTGACCGCCTTGCCGCTGACTTGGAAAAGGGCGTGCAGTACAAGGTTGTTGCCCGCCTGACCGGCGATTTCACCGATGACCAGGCCGAAGAAATTTCAAACATGGTATCGCTCCAGATTCGAAAGAAGTTCAACAAGATGCAGGTGCTTTCCATGACCCGCAATACCTATGACCTGCTGGTCTTTGCCGATGCGGAACAGTATGAGGATGCCCAGATGGTGTATGGTGCCTTCGTGGAAGGCTTGAATGGTCTTGCCAAGGTTCGCAAGCAGAACATCACCAAGAAGCTGATCATTCTCGAAATCCAGTAAATTGGAGTTCTCATGAAGACGATTTTACTTGTTCTCCTGTTCCTGCTTTCGGGCTATGCTTCTGCGGAAATGATTTCCTATTCCGCCACGTCGAAGAAGTCCCAGAAGGATGCGGATCAGCTTGCTCTGGAAGGCCTGGCCAAGCAGCTTCGCACGAAGGTTTCTTCAGAATTTGAGGTGCGAACCTCGGAAGATGCCAAGGGCAATGTTTCGCAGACAACGGAAAGCCGCAAGAGTTCCATGACCAACATAGTCATCAAGGGTGCAAAGGTTGTCTCCGGTCCCAAGCAGAATGGCATGTTTCAGTCTACAGCCTCCGTTGATACAGAGCAGATGGCTTCCAAGATTCTGGTGGACTTGGCTGCAATCCGTACCCAGCTGAAGTCCAAGGATTCCATTATCCGCTTTGACATGGTGGATGGTAATTATCGCAAGATGGCTACCGATATGCTGGCATTTGAAAAACTGATTGAAGACTACAACGATGGACTTGAAAATCTCAGTTGTGTCCAGGCTGTGCCTGCAGACCTGAAGCTGGAAACCACCCTTGTGGAACTGACGGAATATCTCATTTCCAGCATGTCTTCCCTGAAGATGGAAACGAAACTGACTAGCGAAGCGCTTGTTGTGACTGTAAACGATGCCGCAGGCCCTGTAAATCTATTCCCGCTGGCACTGACCCAGGACAACAAGGATATTGCCCACGAAAAGACGAATGCTGATGGTGTTGCAAAGTTCCCCATGGCGCAGGTGAAGAAACTTCGCCCCACGGGAGACGTGACGGTTCATGCTGATTTGAACTTCAAGTATGTGCGCCAGTCTGCACTGATTTCAAGGAATGTGCATTATGAGACCGCGGCTTCCGGAAAATCCTATCGCCTGAACTGCAATGCCTCTGCTGAGGCATGTGGCGCACTGCAGAAGTATCTCGGTGATGCTGGTATTTCTATTATTGAAAGTGCGGAACTTCCGGAACTGAAGGTCTCTCTGGATTTTACTACCAAGGCCAATTCCAACAAGTCCCTCTATACAACACGTGCGACGATTACTTTGGCCTGCGGGGATAGACAGATGACTGAATCCACCCAGGGTGTTGGCCGTGATGAGGGCTTGGCACAGATCAAGGCTATCCAGAAGTTGCCTGCAACAAAATTGAATCAGGTGTTTGGAAAGTAAGGTAATGAAAATGACGACGATGAATGAAATAAAAAACATCGTTGTTGCGGGTGGAACCCACGGCAATGAACGGACTGGTGTGAGCCTTGTCCAGAAATGGATGGCTCATCCTGAATGCTATAGGGATCTTTGTAAAAGTGCAAATGTTGAACTGGTTCTCAGCAATCCGGAGGCCATGCGGCTGAACCGTCGCTATCGCGATCATGACCTGAATCGAGCTTTCTCCCAGACTTGCCTGGATTCTGAAATTGGTGGCGGCCTGTACGAATTCCGCCGTGCTCGCGAATTGAACAAACTGTATGGCCCCAAGGGTGAAAACACCCGCACCGATCTTTTGCTGGATGTGCACAATACGGGCTCCAACATGGGCATGTGCCTGATTCTTTCCGCACGTGACCCTTTCTGCATGCGGGCCAGTGCCGTGTTGACGCAGGAATTTGAAGATGCCTGGATATATTACCAGCCGGAAGAACGTTCTGCATCGCCCTATTTTGGAACCGTGGCAAAGGCTGACATCTGCATTGAAATTGGGCCCCAGCATCATGGTACTTTGAATGCTGCCATCTTTGAACGTTCCGAAAAGTTGGTGAAGCGCTATCTGGAACTGGCTGAAGAATGGAATCGCGGTGAACTGCAGAAGCGTCCCCTCGTCAAGGTGGATGTGTACACCCAGTTGCGGGACTTGGGCTATCCCAAGCCTCAGGGCGGAGGCCCTATCCAGGCAATGATTCACCCGGACCTGGATCACCACGATTATTGCGAATTAAAGGATGGCGACAAACTGTTCCGCACCTTCGATGGTGAAGATATTTTGTATCATGGGGAAACGGTACATCCCATTTTTATAAATGAACCCGCTTATTATGAAAAGGATATTGCCATGAGCCTTACCGTAAAGACGGAAGAGCAGTGGTAAGCCCGATCTGAAGGAGTTTTTATGGCAGAAGAAATTGAAGGCTTGGAAAGCGAAGAACTGAGTATGGTGCCAGGCGAGGAACGCCTGAAGAATTTTATGGAACTGGTACAGTCCCAGAAGGATGTTCAGTGGAATTCCCGCCTGTCTGAAATTCTGGATGCCTTTGAAGACTTCCTGACGATCCGTCCGGAACCGCCCCAGTCCTGGCAGGATAACTATGCTGCCAGCGGAAAGCAGTTTGACTACTATCAGGTTGTCCTGCCGCAGGATTTCCAGGATCCCTATGAAGATGATCTTGGAAACATCCGCCGCCTGCGCAATGAATTTGAACGCACTCCCAGCACCATGGCGCTGGAGCACGAACTCATTAGCCGCAACTACTTCATTTTCGAAAACGGCCACGCGGAACCAATTCCTGCACCGCAGCCCATGCTGATGCTGGAAAGCCAGGATCGCGATGATGACCAGAAGGTGGAAGAAGGCGATATCACCTGGGACTGCTGCATTTCCATCTTTGCAGATGGTAGCTATGTTTCCTATAATTTGAATCACGACGATGAAGAAGTCCTGGGTGAGGATTTTAAGTCTGTTTTCGATAAGCACATCAAGACTTTGTCCAAGCTTCAGCTGGTGATTCCCGTGGAAGGCCGTGACTATGGCATCTTGAGGAGTGACGCATAATGTTCGTGTCATCCCTTCGATAGGCTCAGGGCGGGCTCTAAACGAAGTGAAGGAACTACTATGAAAAATCTCTGGATTAAAATAATTGCCTTGGTATCTCTGCTTTGCAGCGGGGCTCTTGCTGCATTTATCCAGAGTCCCATTACGCCCAGTTCCAAACAGAACTTCCTCCTTGACCGCGATGGCGATGGCCGCATGGACCATGTCGCCCTGCGTTTCTTGGGCGTTCTTGATGAAAATTATGTGGCGACCATGCTGGATAGCCTCGCCTTTGACTGGCTGGATACGGCAGGTGTTCGAACCCATTATGTGGTTGATTCCAAGCAGATGAAACTGGATTCCCTGAACCCGCGTCAGGTGAACGTGGATCTGAGACATTTGCAAAAACAGTTTATGCCCATGACTGGTCTCAGGAATATGGGATTTGCGGGGCATCTTTTTGACGAAATGAATTTGTATGTGGCAGATTCGCTGCAGTTCCTGCTTAAGGTGAAGGATTCTATGGCTCCCGCCATTTCGAAGGCTCACCTGAGAAGTTATCGTGGAAAGTCTGCTGATACCCTGACTGTTAGTTTTACTGAATCGGTAGAAGCTAACGCCAGTTGCAATACCCTGCTGGAATTCAAGACTGCCAAGGATTCCGTGGTTCGTGTTTTGCCCATATCCAGTGTCCAGTGGGGACTCTGGCGTGTTCAGGCAGCCTTTGAAATTCCAGGAGGTCTGAATGCTGATGAACGTCTGGCAACTCGAGATTCCATCCGTTTAATCAGTAAATGCGTCAAGGATTCCTCCGGCAATGCTATTTTAGAAAATGCGCCTTTCTTCCCGGTGACGGGCATGTATCCCTTTGAGGTGACTTTCCCTGTGATGGCTGTGGACCGTAAGCAGGATGTTTCTGATGCTCCCATTTTCAAGCTTGTTTTTGAAGATGCCGCAGAGCCTGCAGAAGATTCCCTGTGGCAAGTTTCCATGGAAGTGATGGGCCCTGAATTTGAAAACGCCCTGCGTGAAGCCCTGAATATCGAGGACAAGAAACCCATTGACATGAAAAAGTTGAAGATTACCAGCAGCGTGAAAATCTACACGAACCTGGGCTCCTATGTGGTGGGAACAAAAATGGACGTGAGAGGCGATGACCCGCGCTTTGTCTATTCTCCAACCAGATTTGCCCTGCGCTGGAATCTGATGGATGGTCGCCGTCGCCGTGTGGCTTCTGGTGCGTACCTGGCTGCTATCCTGCTTGTTGTGGAATACGATGGCAAGATTGTTTACCGCAATGACGAAGTGCCAGGATTGTCCAGCCGAGTATTTGGTGTTATCCGTCGCTAAGGACGTTCATGGATTCCCTGGAAATCGAAATTTATAGAAAGTACCAGAAACGCATTGGACTCAGTCCCCGTACCCTGTGCGTGGCAGATGAGCCTCGCAACGTTTTTCTTTCCGAGATTATAGACCAGTACGATGCTTTCTGTTTTGATGGTTACGGCACCTTGTATAACCGAGGTGATTTTGTTTACCCCAGCGCAAGGGATTGGTTCAAGATGTTGCGTGAGGCGGGCAAGCAGATGCGTCTGGTGACGAATGCAGCATCGGACGTAGATGCCGTATTGGCGGGGGATGCTGCAAAAAGGGGTTTTGGTTTTACCGTAGAGGAAACAATTTCGTCGGGTAGTTTGCTGAAGGAATTTGTGGAAGAGTTCCGCCTCCAGCCGGGCAATGGACCTCAGGCTCTGCGTCAGGTTTTCTACATCGGTCGTGAAACGGGTAAGAACGTTCTTCGCGAGTGCGGTATAGAAGCGGTGGAAAATCCGGAAAGTCCTGTTGTTGCGGTTTCTTCCGCAAAGGACACTCCCGAAAGTTATGCACATGCAGTAGAGATTCTGCGTAGGCCGGGCGCCATGCTGCTGGTGCTGAATTCCGATGCGTGGGCTCCGAAGATTGATGGCTCGAGAGAGCCTGTTTCTGGAGCCCTCAGCGAACGCCTGTATCGAGACGCTATTGGTCCCGCGGACGATTCCTCAAACGTTTCTGCGACAGGATTCGCCGTCGGTTCTGCGGCAAATACCGCGGCAAGTTCTGCCGCAGGTCTCGCAGCAGGTTGCTCCGTCGGTTCCTCGGGCGTACCTTCCGCAGGTCTCGCAGCAGGTCCCGCCGTCCATTACTTCGGGAAACCGTTCCCGGCGATTTGGCGGAAGGTTCGTGAATCCCTATCGCCGGGATCTCGCGTCCTGATGATTGGCGATACTTTGGGCACCGACGTTTACGGCGCCTATGTGGCGGGCTTTGACAGCGCTCTAGTGGTGGGACGCAACGTTCCCGCCAAGGACCTTGCTGCAGACGAATCGGCCCTTGGCGTTAGACCCACTTACTACCTGAAATTTTAGGACCGCTTTAAGTCGATTTTAAAGCTGCGCTTTTGAGGATGCTCTTAATGGAGTGCGTGAGAGAACTGTTTTGGTGACTGTTCTTAAGACGCTCTTAAGGTGCGTTCGCTTTTGTGGAGTCCTGATTTGCTGCGGGAGCAGGAGCTGCGCTTGTTGCGCTCTGCGGGCCTGCCACAATCACGTAAAGCGTGTCGTGGACCGTAACCGTGTCATGGATCGTGATGGTGTCGTGAACGAAGACAGTATCCTGCCTGCTGGAAATTGCGACCGCGGCCTCAGTTGCTGTAGTGCTTGCGGCTGTCTCAGTTTTGGTTGAGGAAGCAGTTGTGATTGCGGAGGCATTTGAAGAGGCCGCGACCGCGCTTGAGGAAGAGGTGATGCTTGCTGCAGTTTCCTCTGTGGAACCGGATGCAGCAGCCTTTTCCTTCTTCTCGATTTCTTCAGCCAGCTTGTCTCTCTGTTCCCGCAGGGCTTCAAGTTCTTTCTTGATTCGGTCCTTGTTTCCGGGTCTTCTTTCGCGGGAATACTTGCCTTCAGTCTTGCTGATCTTTTCGTCCAGGGCGCGCAATTCGTCGTATTCGGGACCTTCGCCTTCCACAGTGGGGGAGGGGTCAAAGAAGGATACGAATCTTTGCCACAGGGACTTTTCTGCGGCGGGAGCTTGTGCAGCGAACATCATGGAAATGACGACGCAGGTTACAGCTGTAAAATGGAATTTGCTTGCTTGACGAAAGTGCATAGGCAAATTTTAGTATAAAAACAGTGCTGCAAAAAGTCTGGATTTGAAAAACTGAGGTTCAGGGCTGCGGAGAAACATCTGGAAAACCGTGCATCGTTATTTTTTCGAAGGACTCAAAAGTTTAATTTCTGTGGTTTAATTGAACTAATGAGACCGAAAATGGGTCACTTGGGCCCTTTCCACAAAAAAAGACGCCGTTGAGGGCGTCTTCTTTGCATTTAGAGCGGAAAAAGGGGCTCGAACCCTCGACATCGACCTTGGGAAGGTCGCGCTCTACCAACTGAGCTACTTCCGCGTTGGTTCAAATGTAATAAAAAAAGCTGATTTGTAAATGGATGTTGTGTTTTCATAAACACTTTTGCGGCTATATGGCTTTTAATGTGATTTTTTCCCCTTTTTATGGATAGATTTAAATTTGGTGCTTTATGGATTTATTCACATAGAGGAAATGTATGGTTGGTAAAATAAAGATGATTGGTGTGGCGACCTTGGCTGCTTTGGCCGGTCTTGCATCTGCAGAAAGTTACGAATGGGGCAATGTCCGTTTTGATGGCGGTGGATTTATGAGCGCCATTTTGCCAAGCCCCTACCAGAAGGATTTGATTTATGCCCGTACCGACGTGGGCGGCATCTATCGCTGGGATGTCAAATCCCAGGCTTGGGCTCCCCTCATGGACTTCGTTAGCGAAAATGACAGGGGCCTCTATGGTACCGAAGCTTTTGCCCTTGACCCCAACGACCCTGCCAAGATCTATGTGTTGGCAGGTACTGGCTACTTTAGCAGGGGCCGTACTGCAGTGTTCCGCTCCTCTGACTACGGTGAAACGTGGGACACCAGCTATGTAGAAATGCTGGCTCACGGTAACGGCATGGGCCGTCAGACTGGTGAAAAGCTGGCTGTCGATCCCAACATGTCCAATATCGTTCTCTGCGGTAGCCGCACCAAGGGCCTTTACAAGAGTGAAGACTTCGGTAAAACCTGGAGCAGTCTCTACGAAGTGGCCTTGAGCGACGCCAAGGAATCTTCCCTGAATGGAGTCAATGGCATTGCCTTCGTCATGTTTGACGAATCCCAGGGCACGCTTGATGATGGCAGCACCGCTACCATCTACATCGGTATTTCCGACACCAAGGATAATCTGCAGGTTTCAAAGGATGGCGGCAAGACCTGGAAAGTCATTGAAGGCGGTCCCGCAAAGTACATGCCCCACCGCGCAAAGATTGTTGACGGTGAAATGTTTATCACCTACGCCGATGGTCCCGGCCCCCATACCATCAACAGCGGCGCCGTTTTCAAGTACAACATCAAGTCTGGCGAATGGACTGACATCACTCCGTACGACGATGAAGAAGATGAAAACGGAACCGTTCAGCACAAGAAGAACGAAAGTTCCTACGGTGGTATCGCCATTGACCCGGCAGACAAGAATCATATCGTTGTTTCTACCCTGGGCAAGTACACCGGCCGTCACGTGACCAAGGACGAAAAGGACAACTACGGTGACCGTATCTATGTAACTACCGACGGCGGCAAGAACTGGGTTCACGGCCAGCATTATGGCGACATTCCGAACATCGACGCCAACGGTACCGACTGGATTCCGGGTAACGCCATTCACTGGGCTGGCTCCCTGGAATTTGACCCCTTCGACAACAAGAAGGTCTGGGTTACCAGTGGTAACGGCATTTTCCAGACCGACGACATTACCGCAAAGGTTCCCGTGTGGAAATTCCAGTCCAAGGGCGTTGAAGAAACGGTTCCCCTGGATATCGTAAGCATTCCTGGTGGCCCGCTGGTCACTGCAATCGGTGACTACGATGGCGGTGTCTATACCGACATTAACGCACCTGTAAAGCGTCATTTCCCCATTGTGGGTTCTACCGAAAGCATGGGCTATGCTCCTGTGTCGGGTACGCTGGTCCGTACCGGCGTGGTAACGGAATACCTGCAGTACGAAAGCAAGAACCACAACATGATGTATCGCTCCGACGATTACGGCGTGACCTGGACCGATCTTGAAGTAGATGGACTTCTTAAGGGACCTAAGGGTATCGTGGCTCTGTCTGCAGATGGCAAGGTCATCATGCACAAGCCCGAAAATGGCTCGTCCTACTACCGTTCTGCAGATAACGGCAAGACTTGGGAAGCCGTAGATCTTAGAGCTGGTAACGGCCGTCTGACTCCGGATGCTGTCAATCCCAACGTGTTCTACCTGGCTGGCGATAACGGTGAGTTCTATGTTTCCGAAGACGCTGGCGTAACCTTCAATCAGGTTTCCACACTCAAGACCAACGAAAACTGGTCTGGCGACGGCAATCCCATCCGCACGGTTCCTGGCCGTGAAGGCCATGTGTGGGTTGCCCGCGACCAGAATCAGCTTTGGCAGGCGGATGGTTACACCCACAATGGTCTGTCCTACACCGAAGATGGCGGCAAGACCTGGAATGATTGCGATATCGTAGGTACCGCAACTGCAGTGGGTATCGGCAAGGCCAAGGAAGGCTCCGATTACGAAACCATCTTCATCTGGGGTAGCACCAGGGATTCCATTGGTGAAAAGCAGTGGGGCGGCACGGAATACAAGTATTCCGATGTTGGCATCTATCGCAGTACCGACAAGTGCAAGACCTTTGAACGCGTTAACGATGACAAGCACCAGTACGGTGGCCCGGGTAACGGCAGATTCGTTCAGGGCGATATGAACAACTTCGGTGTCGTGTACATGAGTACCGTAGGCCGCGGCCTTATCGTTGGTGCTCCTGAAGACACTGACTTCGTGACAACGGGCCTGAAGGTGGCAAACATTTCCCGTTCTGCAAGCATGGTCCAGCAGGGTCGTCACCTGCAGATCAGCGCTCCCAGCGGCAGCAAGGTTATGCTGTTCAGCGTTACGGGTAAGGCTATCCTGAGCAAGTCTATCGATGGCAATGTAAACGTAAGCCTCAATAGGATTCCGAACGGTGTCTACGTAGCAAAGTTGGTGAACCAGAAGGGTCAGGCTCTCCTGACCAGGAAGGTGACTGTCCGCTAGAACATCGGTTCAGTTAAACAATTGACTCCATAAGGGAATGCCTCGGCGAAAGCCGGGGCATTTTTTTGTGCGTCCCGAGCACCTCCCACACGTCATGGTGGCGCAGCCCTACGTCATGGCGGACCTGATCCGCCATCTCCACACAAAAAAAGAGACGCAGTTTCCTGTGCCTCTTTAAGCTTTAACCTTTATCCTTTCAGCTAAACTACAGCTTCATGTCGCTCAGACGGGTGTGTTCCACTGCGTCGAATTCGTCCAGGATTTCCTTGCTGGGCTGCTTGGTCAGGAGGCTCACCACGATGATGGTGATCATGCTGAATACGAAACCCGGAACCAGTTCGTAAATTTGGAAGATTTCGCCGCTGAGACCGGAGAGGTAGAACTTCCAGACGAAGGTGGTGATGCCGCCCACCAGCATACCGGCAATGGCAGCGGGCAGGGTAGTGCGCTTCCAGAAGAGGGCGAGGAGAACCAGCGGGCCGAAGGTTGCGCCAAAGCCACCCCAGGCAAAGCTCACCAGGCTCATAACCACATCCAGGAAGCTCTTGCCTTCCTTGGCGGCGCCAGCGGTGGGTGCGCCCTGGAGAGCAACGAGAACTGCAATGATTGCGATGATTGCAACCACCACGCGGCTCACCCACATGAGTTCCTTGTTGGAGGCATTCTTGCGGAAGAGGTGCTTGTACATGTCGTTACTGAAAGCGGATGCAGAAACCAGGAGCTGGGAGTCTGCGGTGCTCATGATTGCAGCGAGGATTGCTGCCATAAGGATGGAGGCGATTGCCGGATGGCAGAGGGCCTGGCAGAGAACCATAAAGATGCGTTCGGGGTCAGTAACATCGAGACCGTTGGCGCTAACGTAGTAGCGGCCCAAGAGACCGATCATGATCACAGCACCAAGGCAGATGATCACCCAGGTCATGGCGATTCGGCGAGAATGTGTGATTTCTTCAGCGTTCTTGATGGACATGAAACGCACCAAAATATGGGGCATGCCGAAGTAGCCAAGACCCCAGGCCAGGCTAGAAATCAGGGACACAAAACCGATGGCCTTGCCGGTAGAGGCGTTGGTGAAGAGGCTCATGAGGTAGGGATTCTGTACATTCACGGCATCCATGGTAGCGGCAAAGCCACCGCCAGAAATGCAGATGATGGTGGGAATCACAAGTACAGCAATAAGCATCATGGAAGCCTGGATGAAGTCGGTCCAGCAAACAGCGAAGAAACCGCCCATGAAGGTGTAGCTGACAACCACGACTGCGCCAATGATGAGGCCGGTGGTGTAGTCCAGACCGAAGATGGTGCCGAACAGCTTGGCGCTGGCCACGAAACCAGAAACGGTGTAGAACAGGAAGAATGCCAGGATGAAGAAGGATGCGATAACGCGGATGATACCCTTGTTGTCGCGGAAACGGTTGGAGAGGAAGTCGGGGAGGGTGATGGAGTCACCGCAGAAGTGAGAGTACTTACGGAGACGACGGCCCACAATCTTCCAGTTGAAGTAGGTACCGATCACAAGGCCGATACCGATCCATGCTTCGGAAAAACCACTGAGGTAGATGGCACCAGGGAGACCCATGAGCATCCAGCCACTCATATCGGAAGCCTGGGCGGACATTGCAACCACCCACTTGTTCATGCCACGGTCGCCAAGGTAATAGGCGTTGAGGCTGTTTGCCTTTCTGGAGAAGTAGGCGCCGATGCCCAGCATCATCAGGAGGTAAAGAATAAAGACTACAACAGTCATATTGTCCTCTTTTTTTGGGGGATATACCCGTGATTTAATTTTGACAGGGTAAAGGTAAAAAAATGTGAGGGCTGTAAGAAAAGAATATGGATGCGAAACTGTTTAATAGTTCTTATTTTCAAGATATTGGCGAATGTGACGGATTTTGACGTGGGGCGGATTTGTCGTTATTTACGTTTTTTGAAAGGCGTTTTTTTACATCTTCTTTACCCCGTTTTCTAAAGAGCACGTCCCTACTTTCTATATTATTATGTACTTATTTTTCTTTCAGGGGTCGCCACCCCTGACCGTTCATTTTTTCAAAAAGGAAAGACAAAAAAATGGCAAGAGCTCTGATTATCGGTTGTGGCGCCGTTGCCACCGTCGCTATCAAGAAGTGCTGCACCGTCAGCGAAGTTTTCTCTGAAATCTGCATCGCAAGCCGCCATCGCGAAAACTGCGAAAAGCTGGCCGAACAGATTCGTCCGAACTCCAAGACGGTGATTACCACCGCAGCTGTCGACGCCGACAAGGCCGAGAACGTGGTGAAGCTGATCAAGGAATACAAGCCTGATCTGGTGATGAACATCGCACTTCCCTACCAGGATCTTGCCATCATGGACGCATGCCTTGAATGCGGCGTGAACTACATGGATACCGCCAACTACGAACCGGAAAACATCGACGACCCGGAATGGCGCAAGGTTTACGACAAGCGCTGCAAGGAAGCAGGCTTCAGCGCCTACTTCGATTACAGCTGGCAGTGGGCATACGCCAAGAAGTTTGAAGAAAAGGGCCTCACCGCACTCCTCGGTTCCGGCTTCGACCCGGGTGTTACCCAGGCATACTGCGCCTACGCTCTCAAGCACCAGTTCGACACCATCGAAGAAATCGACATCCTGGATTGCAACGGCGGTGATCACGGCTACAAGTTCGCCACCAACTTCAACCCGGAAATCAACCTTCGCGAAGTTTCCGCTCCGGGCAGCTACTGGGACACCGACGCTAACGGCAAGGGTCACTGGGTAGAAATCCCGGCCATGAGCATCAAGCGCGAATACAACTTTAAGGAAGTGGGCCAGAAGGACATGTACCTTTTGCACCACGAAGAAATTGAATCCCTCGCCAAGAACATTCCGGGCGTGAAGCGCATCCGCTTCTTCATGACCTTCGGCCAGAGTTACCTGGATCACATGCGCTGCCTGGAAGACGTGGGCATGCTGCGTACCGATCCCATCATGTTCAACGGTCAGGAAATCGTTCCTATCCAGTTCCTGAAGGCTCTCCTTCCGGATCCGGCAAGCCTTGGCCCCCGCACCGTGGGCAAGACCAACATCGGCTGTATCTTCAAGGGCACCAAGGACGGCAAGCCCAAGACTTACTACCTGTTCAACGTTTGCGACCACCAGGAATGCTACAAGGAACTGGGCAGTCAGGCTATCGCCTACACTACCGGCGTTCCCGCTATGTGCGGCGCTCTGATGATGCTTACCGGCAAGTGGACCACCCCGGGTGTACATACCGTGGAAGAGTTCGACCCGGATCCGTACATGGACGCACTGAACAAGTACGGCCTGCCCTGGCAGGAAGACTTCAACCCGGTTCTCGTTGATTAGCATTGAGTTCTGAGTGATGAGCGCGCGGACTTTGTCCGCTCTGAGCTTTTTAGTAAGGCGCCTTTGGCGCGATAGTTTAACTGATAGGGAGCAAAGCTCCCGAGCTCACAGTAAGCGAAGCGCACGGACTCATTGCTCACGGCTCAAAATCCAAAGGATTTTGATCATGAAGAAATGGCGTATCGACGACTCCCGCGACTTGTACAACGTCAAGGGCTGGGGTGTCAACTATTTTGATATTAACGACAAGGGCCATGCCACCGTTTCTCCGCTGAAGGATGGCGGTTGCGAAATCGACCTTTACGATCTGGTGCAGGAACTGTCCCTTCGCGATGTTTCTACTCCTATGCTTTTGCGCTTCCCGGATATTCTGGACAGTCGCATCGAAAAGATCAACGAGTGCTTCAACAAGGCACGCGAAGAATACGGTTTCAAGGGTAGCTACTACAGCATCTTCCCCATCAAGGTGAACCAGCAGCGCGCGGTTCTTGAAGAAGTGGTGGGCCACGGCAAGAAGTTCAACATCGGTCTGGAAGCGGGTTCCAAGCCGGAACTTCACGCGGTTCTTGCCAACATGGATAATCCGGATGCACTGATTATCTGTAACGGCTACAAGGACGAAGACTTTATCGAACTTGCCCTCCTTTCCCAGAAGATGGGCAAGAAGATCTTCATCGTTGTTGAAAAGATGAACGAGCTCCACCTGGTGGTGGACTTGTCCCGTCGCATTGGCGTTCGCCCCAACATCGGTATCCGCATTAAGCTTGCTAGTTCCGGAAGCGGCAAGTGGGAAGAATCCGGTGGTTACCACAGTAAGTTCGGCCTCAACAGTTCCGAACTTCTGGAAGCCCTGGACTACATCAAGGAAGAGGGAATGGAAGACTGCATGAAGCTGATCCATTTCCACCTGGGTAGCCAGATTACCCACATCCGTAACATCAAGAACGGCCTTCGCGAAATTTCCCAGTTCTACATCCAGATTCGCAAGATGGGCATGGCCCTGGAATTCGTGGACGTAGGCGGCGGCCTGGGCGTAGACTACGACGGCACTCGCAGCACCAACGCAAGTTCCGTGAACTACTCCATCCAGGAATACGCCAACGACGTGGTGTACGGCATTTTCGAAGCCTGCGAAGAAGCCAAGGTTCCTCACCCGAACATTATTGCAGAATCCGGCCGCGCCCTTTCTGCACATCACTCCGTTCTGGTGTTCAACATTCTTGAAACTGCAGGTCAGGCTTTCTTCGACGAAGAAGAACATGAAATTGGCGAAGACGCACCTGCCGCATTGAAGGATCTTTACGGCATCTACAAGGGACTTTCCCCGAAGAACCTTCTGGAAAGCTGGCACGATGCCATGCAGCTGAACGACGATGTTCTCAGCGGTTTCAAGGTGGGTGACTACGACCTGCCTACCCGCGCCATGAGCGAACGCCTGTTCTGGAGCATTGCCCGCGAAGTGAACCAGATTGCAGGTACCCTCCGTCATCCGCCTTATGAACTGGATGAACTGCCCCGTCTCCTGGCACACAAGTACTTCGGCAACTTCAGCCTTTTCCAGAGCCTGCCGGACAGCTGGGCCATCGACCAGATTTTCCCGGTGATGCCCATCCAGCGCCTGGACGAAGAGCCCAACGTAGAAACCACCATTCAGGACGTGACCTGCGACTCCGACGGAAAGATTGCGCTCTTTATCCGCGGTGGCGACGTAAGCCATACCCTTCCGCTGCACAAGCTGAAGAAGGACGAGCCTTACTACATCGCCGTCTACCTCGTCGGTGCCTACCAGGAAATTCTCGGCGACCTTCACAATCTCTTTGGCGATACCAACGCTGTCCACATCGTATGCAACGACAAGGGCGGTTACGAAATCGACAAGGTCATTGACGGCGAATCCGTGGAAGACGTTCTGGATTACGTGAACTTCAGCGACAAGGCTCTTGTCCGCAACATGGAAAACTGGGTGACCCGTTCCGTGAAGGAAGGCAAGATTACCATGAAGGAAGGCAAGGAATTCCTGAACATCTACCGTTCCGGACTTTACGGCTATACCTACCTGGAATAACGTGCAAGACATAAAGTGTAATGATATGACTGGTGTGTCTTCCTGAGCGGAGTGCCGAAGGCACGAAGTCGAAGGATCTACCTCCTTGCGAATTACAACTTGGAATAACAGAGCCTCTCCTTCTGGAGGGGCTTTTATTATATTATTTCAGGATGTATATCTAGCGTAGAAAAAAGATGATAGGAAAACTGAAATCATTGATCCCGGTAAAACCGTCCTTCGAGAACGTGATTTTTTGGGGTATCCTGTTTTTCTGTTTTCTTGCCGCGGTTGCGTCAGCCATCTTTACGGCTACTGAAAATTTTGGCACTGTTGCCGTTGTCTACAGTTTCGGCATTGCGCTGTTTTTCCTTGTGTTGGCTTTCTTTGCCCGTGGCGCCAAAAACTACAATGGCTTCTATATCGTTCTAAGCATTGCCATCAATACCTTCATTCTGCCTCCCATGTTCTTTATATGCGGTGGCTTCAACAGCGGCATGCCCTTCTACCTGCTGACAAGCATCCTGGTTTTGTCGCTGATCCATAGTGTCAAGGCCCGCTGGATTGTCCTGGTCTATTCCCTGATTCTGTACGAGATTGTTTTTGGTTTCGTGTGGTTCCATCCGGAATATGTCCCGCCCATTGCCCCCGATGCCGTTATCCTGGACGTGATGGTTTCCTTCCTGTTCATGGCGATGCTCATTTTCATGATCATCTCCTATTTGCTGAAGGCTTACCATAAGGAACGAAACGACAAGGACCAGCTGATTTCCCAGCTGAATTTCTACTCTTCCCATGATCCCCTGACAGGCCTTCTGAATCGCCGCTATCTCATCGACTACATCTGCGGAACGTTGTGGCAGCGCCGCAAGGGTTTTTACTTGATGATGTACGATGTGGACAAGTTCAAGAAGCTGAATGATTCCAAGGGTCATGTATTTGGCGACCAGGTTCTGTCAAAAATTGCCGAAATTGCGAAGAAGTTCCGCAAAAGTGAAGTTGGCGAAATTGCGGTGCGCTATGGCGGAGAGGAATTTATTCAGGTTATTCGTGCTGATTCCATGGATGAGGCTCTGAAACGTGCCAATGATTTTCGCGTGGCTGTATCGGAGCTGGTTTTTGAAGAGGCTCCTGAAATCCGTGTGACATTTAGCGGCGGCCTTGTGGATTGCAGCAACCCGGAATTTGAAACCTACAGCAAGTTGTTGCATTGTGTGGACCGCTTGCTGTATCTGGCGAAGGAACGCGGCAGGAACCGCATCATAGAAAGAGAATGATTCACAATATCGATCCCCATAAGATGAATATTGAGTTTCGGGTTCAGGACCCGAAACTTTCCGATTTTTTGATTGTGTATAATGGCGGCAAGACTCTGCTGAAAAAGGTGGGGGAGGCGGCCGATGGAAAGTGTGCCGGCTATGAAATTCCGACGGTAGGTGAAATCGTTGCGACGGGCTTGCTTGGGAATTTGAAGTGCGGTGATGGCGCGGACCTTTCGAAGAATGGCGCTGGCCTTGCTGGAGATTTGAAATCCGACGAAAACGGCTCGGACTTTGCTGGAGATTTGAAATCCGACGAAAACGGCGCGGACCTTGCAGATTTTGAAGGGCATTATCTCTTTAGCATTGATGATCGCGGGTACTTTCTGCTGCACGTTGCCGAAAACGTGCAGGCTCCCGAGGGTTTTGAATTTGCGGGCAGTCGCACGTTTCGCGCCATGCCGCCTGCAGAACGTATGGGCGGGGCCACGGCGGCGCACATCGCCCACTGGGAATCCCTCAACAAGTTCTGTGGGCGATGCGGCAACGTGACTATTCGCGGGGACAAGGAACGCAGCATCATTTGTCCTAAATGCGGTAATACGGTGTACCCCCGCATTTCGCCGGTGGTAATCGTCGCGGTCCACAATGGCGACAAGCTCCTGATGGCGCACAACATCGACAACCCGAATCCGAGACGCTTCCTGATTTCTGGCTTTGTGGAAGTTGGCGAATCTCTTGAGCAGGCCGCCCACCGCGAAGTTCTGGAAGAGGCCGGCGTGAAGATCAAGAACCTGAAGTATTTCGGCAGTCAGCCCTGGCCCTTCAGCGATTCCCTCATTGCGGGCTTTACTGCGGAACTGGACGGCGACGACACCATCCACATGCAGGCGGAGGAACTTTCCGAAGCTCTGTGGGTGGAGCGGAAGGATATTCCCGAGTACGAGACCGATGTAAGCATCAGTTGCTGCCTTATTGAGGATTTCCGCCGCGGTTAATTGCTTTCAATTCCGCCGCGTCCATGTCCCGGCAACCCGAGCCCGTACCTGCAATTATTATATTTGTTGCAAATGAAGTTACCTATTGTATGTATCATTGGACGCCCGAACGTGGGCAAGTCCTCCCTCTTTAACCGCATTCTCGGCCGCCGTGCGGCCGTGGTCAGCGACCGTGATGGTGTGACCCGCGATCGCCATTACCAGAATGCCAGTTACAAGGGACATGAATTTGTTGTCGTCGACACGGGTGGATTCCTGCCCGATGATTCCATCGACGTCCTGGCCGATAGCGTCCGTACTCAGATTTTCAATGCCGTAAACGAATCCGACCTGGTGCTGTTCATGGTGGATATCCGTGTTGGCATCACCAAGCTGGATCAGCAGTTTGCCCGTCTGGTCCGCAAGCTGGACAAGAAGGTCATTCTCGTGGCCAACAAGAGCGAGCTCGCCAACGACCGTCAGGAAAGTTACGAGTTCCTGAAACTTGGCTTTGGCCAGCCCCGCACGATTAGTGCCCTCACCGGTTACGCCTGCCTGAGCCTTCTGGACGAAGTCATCTCCGTGCTGCCCACGCCCGTGCGCGGTGAACGCGTAGAAGAACGCCCCATTCGTTTTGCAATTCTTGGCCGTCCTAACGCCGGCAAGAGCACTCTCCTGAACCGCCTCCTTCGCGAAGACCGTGCCGTGGTCAGCGATATCCCGGGCACCACCCGCGATTCCATCGACTGCGACTTCATCGTGGATGGCCAGAAGTTCGTGGTTACCGATACCGCAGGTCTCCGCAAGAAGGCCAAGGTGGAAGACGAAGTGGAAGTCTTCAGTAACATGCGTACCCTGGAAAGCATCCGCCGTTCCGACGTTTCCGTGCTTATGGTGGACTGCACCCGCGGTCTGGAAGTTCAGGATTTCCGCATCATCACCGAAATTCGCAAGGCCGGCAAGGGCCTGGTGCTGGTGCTGAACAAGTGGGACATTCTCCCCAACAAGAGCGACAAGTCTTTCGATCACATGGTGAAGGAATACATCGAACGTGAACCCATGCTGGAATACGTTCCCATTCTTTCCATCAGTGCCAAGGAAGGCCAGCGCGTGAACCGCGTGGTACAGGCCATCCAGACCGTTTACGCCAACTGCCGCCGCGTGCTTGGCCGTGACCGCGTTGCCGAAAGCTTTGCAAACTTTATTCAGGAAAAGGCTCCTCCCAGCCACAACGGCCGTTCCGTTGCCCTGACCCGCGCCTGCCAGATCATGGTGGAACCGCCCGTCATCGCCATCGAGACCCGCGCCCCGGAACTGGTGGACGATTCCTACAAGCGCTACTTGCTTAAAAAGTTTTATGAAGAATTCCAGTTGCAGGGTGCCCCTCTGCGCCTGAATTTCGATATGAAGTTAACCCTCAGAAAGGATGAAGAACTTGAGCAGTTTACTGAGTCTTCTAATAGCGTACGTGTTGGGGGCAATCCCCAGCGCCATCTGGATCGCAAAACTCGCGAAAGGTAAGTCTTTCGATATTCGCGATTACGGCTCCAAGAACGCGGGCCTTACCAACACCTTCCGCGTGCTGGGCTGGAAGCCGGCTCTCCCCGTGGTGTTCATGGATCTGCTGAAGGGCTTCTTAGGCCCCTTCATCGCCATCAAGATGTGCGAGGCCCAGGTGGCTGCAGGTGGTCAGGACTTTAGCAACTGGCTTCCCGTGGTTGCTGGTCTTTTGGTGATTCTTGGCCACAGCTACACCTGCTTTGCCGGCTTCCGTGGCGGCAAGGGCGTTCTCGCCGCTCTCGGCGTGTTCCTCTGTCTCTGCCCGGTGACTGCCCTCAGCGCTTTTGGCGTCTGGATCATTTTCACCGTTGCAACAAAGTACGTCTCTGTCGGTAGCATTGCCGCCTGCATCGTGCTGGCAGCCCTGCCTGTCATGAAGTATCTTGGCTGCCCCTATCCGGTGTACGACAACATCACCCTGCCGCTGATGATTATCTGCGTTGTGACTGGCGCCTTCATCATCTTCAAGCACAGAGGCAACATCAAGCGCCTCATGAACGGCTCTGAGAATGGTTTTGGCAGTAAGCGCAAGACTCCCAAGGCATAAGAATTGATAATGTATGATTGATAATTGATAATGTATGATCTGTTTTTGATGATTGTCAGTTTTCAATTGAAGTTGATTTAATGAGGAATAATTTATGAAGGTTACGGTTCTTGGTACTGGTGGTTGGGGTCTTACCCTTGGCCAGGTCATTTACGAAAACAAGAATGACATTACATTTTGGACAAACTCTCAGGCTGAGGTAGATCTTCTTTCTACCGAACACCAGTATAAGGACAAGCTCCCTGGTGTGATTTTCCCTGCAGACTTCAAGTATACCACCGACATGAATGCAGCCCTCGAAGGTGCTGAGATGGTCATGATTGTGGTGCCTTCCCAGTTCATGGGCGGCGTTGCCGAAAACCTGGGCAAGTGGACTCCCGAAAAGGGCAAGGAACCGGTTGTTGTCTGTGCCACCAAGGGTATTCTCGAAGGTACCAACCAGCTCATGAGCGAAGTCCTTCTCGAAAAGGTTCCCTGGCTCACCGACGACAAGATGGTCGCATTCAGCGGTCCGTCCCACGCCGAAGAAGTTAGCCGTCACGTGCTCACTGCCATCGTTGCCGCTTCCACGAACATTGAATCTGCAAAGCTTGTGCAGCAGGCCATGAGCTGCTCCTACCTCCGCGTTTACACTTCCACCGATATTGTTGGCGTTGAACTTTGCGGTTCCGTGAAGAACGTCATTGCAATTGCTTCTGGCGTGCTGTATGGCGTAGGTGCTGGCGACAATACCCGCGCAGCCCTCCTTACCCGTGGCCAGGCAGAAATGTGCCGCCTGGGTCGTGCCATGGGTGCCAATCCTGAAACCTTCGCTGGCCTTGCCGGCATGGGAGACCTGATTGTGACCTGCCTTTCCCAGCACAGCCGTAACCGCTATGTGGGCGAACACATCGGCAAGGGCGAAACCATTGAACAGGTTCTCGGTGGCATGAAGATGATCGCCGAAGGCGTTCCTACCTGCCGTAGCACCAAGGCTTTGGCCGACAAGCTTGGCGTTGAAATGCCTATCGTCAATGCTGTCTACGACCTTCTTTTCGGTGGCAAGACTGTTAAGGAAGTTTTCGATGAAATTTGGGGCCGCGACCTCAAGGCAGAAAACTGGGGCTAGTACCAAACCACATAGAGATTCCGGATTAAGTTCGGAAAGACGTTATAAAAGGCCCGCAGCAATGCGGGTTTTTTTGTTTAGACGAATTATCGTTATTACATACTAGAAGAAAGAAAATAGCTGATGCGGTATGTAAAGAATGACTTTGCAGCAAAGTTTTACATACTTGTGGGCTGAAATCTTGCAATGAGGTATGTAAGAAGGTGTAGGAAGAATTGTTTTTGAATAGCAGATTACATACTTGAAAGCAGAAAATGTTTAGCGCAGTATGTAAATCTGGATTTTTCTGTTCACGATTCTTTTTTTGTCCTCAAAAGGCGAAGGATCTAGAACCTGACGTTCAGTGTGGCGGTGGCGAGGAGGCCGTTGCCGAGGTTGTCTCGGAGGCTTGGATCTCCGAGGCCGCTGGAACTGCTGTTGGACCCGCTGTCGGAATCGCCGCACCCTTCGTAGCTGCTGTGGCGCGCAGAGCAGTTCCTCTCCACCTCAAAAGTAATGGGCAGAATCTGATGGGCGGCGATATTTAACTCAACGGGCCCGACGTAGAAATTCATTCCGAGCCCGAGTAATGCGCCAAAGCTGTTGACGTTCCAGGCGTATTTTTTTGTGCGGGCAGAGACGCCTATGAACTTTGTGGTTTCGGAAACCTGATTGATGTCGGCTGAACCCTCAGCGTAGTAGATGTTTGCGGAAATGTTCGGCGCGAGCACGACCCCGCCCGCGGAACTTTGTACAAACCTGCCCGCGACATTATTAGCGGCGCTATTAGCGGAACCTTGCGCGGCTCCCTTGGCTGAACTTTGAGCGGAGCCAAACGCAATGGGCTTGCGGTATGCAAAGCCGATGGTCTCTGCGGAGGCGTCAAGATCAGCGTCAATGCGGTAGTTCTGCTGCAGAAAACTGAAGGAGAGAACCTGAATCAGGGAACTGCGCAACGCCCGATTGGGGGCCAGCGTCTCATGGAATCTTTCTCCATCGTTTGACAGATTCAGTTCTCCGTGGCCCGCGAAAATTCTGAGGTCCAGGACGCCAGCGCCTTGTCTGCTCGCAGCATTCACGCCACCAGCGCCTTGTCTACCCGCAGCATTCAAGCCGCTCGCGGTGAGGCTTCCCAGAATATCGTGCTGCACATATTCCACGAAGTGAAACCTGCTTTCTAGCGGAGCATACAGAAATCTTTTGCGGCTGTCATCCTGATGGCGGATTCCGTAAAGCGTGGCGTCGGCATTGGTGAATGTGTACCCGAATTCGGCATTCCCGTTTCTATACCTTGCATCCACCTTCCAGATGTCGATGGAATCCCTGATGTAATATTCCTGATCCCGATTGTGCGGCGTACTCTGCGTGTGGTTTACGTCAACGCTGATTTCCTGCCTTCCGAATCGGCTGCCGAGACTGAATCCCTTCTGCAAAATGTCCGATTCCCACGGTGCTGAAATGTCCGGAATGTTTTCGTTGCCCTGGTTTGATTTCCAGAGGATCGTTCCGAAATTAAGATTGCCCCGTGCAATTCTTGAACCGGCAAAAAACAGGGAGTCTGCTGCGTGTAAAGTCAGACCTGCTGAAATCCATGGACCCGTCTCGATGCCCGCTTCCACCGTCAAATACCTGTAGTCACTGCGAAAGTCGACACCGCCGTCAAGGACGTCGTCGATGTCTGCGCCATCGTCAAAAGGACGCTTTCTTATAAGGGACAGGTCCCAGCCATCACTCCAGCGAATCTTGTGACTTTCGTGAACCAGGTGGGCCTGAATCTGCGTGTTCTCTACACGGTATGAATATTCGTTCTTCAGATACATTCCGCCTGCAAACACATCTGCGGCCATTGCCGACCCATGAGCAAAAAAGAGCCCGGCGGCCAAAACCGCCAAGGCCCCAATGTTCAATGATGTTCGCAAAGCGAATGACATTTTCCCAAGGGATTAGTCGTAATTGTCGAAATCGTCAGAATCGTCGTAGTCAAAACTGGGGGAATCCCAGTTGGTAATCCAGTCGTAGTCCGGATCAGAATACACGGGACTGCTGGATTCATCGGATTCGCGGTCGTGACGGAAGAAGTCCTCAATGGAATCTTCTGCATCGTCCAGCATGTCGCCGGTATCATCCCAGTCGGCAGTCATCAGGTCCCAGAACTTTTCTTCGGTCATGCCCGGGAACACGCCGCCGAAGGTCACATCGGGGAATACCAGCAGTTCCTTCAGTTCCTTCACGTTGTAGCTGCGATAGTGGAAGTGATCGTCGCAGGGATATTTTACACCGCGGTTCAGTTCCCTGAAGCTGACTGTCACCTTGCCGCTCTTGTCCGTAAGGTTGAACAGGTTCGGTACGACCCTGGATTCAGAGGTGAGGAACTTTGTGGTGCCGCCTTCCACCTTGCAGAAATCGGAACTGATCTTGATGGACTTGATTTCGGCCTTCACGGTGTCGGGTGCAGGATTCTTGCTGTTATGAACGTACTCGTATTCGCCCGTTTCCGAGTTGTAAACGTAGTCATAATCACCGCTGTAATCGTAATATTTGTAGGAACTGCGCTTCAGGCTCAGCTCGCAGCCGTCGATAGTGACACTGTAGCTGCCATAGGCATAGCCATGGGGATATTCAATATCGTAGTACAGGCTGATTCCGTCCTTGTATTCGCCTTCTTCTTCATCATAATATTCTTCGTCGACATCCACATAGAAGTCTTCATAGCTGTTGGCAAAAACACTGGAAAGTGCGCTGGACAGCTGTGCTGTAGCGTAGCTACCCCTTTCCAGAGCGTCGGTCCAGGTGTCCGATGCAAGTGGCTTGAACCAGTCCTTGGGATCCACAATCTGGTAGTAGGGGAGGTATTCCTTCGGGTTGGTCATCTGGAAGAACTTGGAAATGTTGATGGTGATGGAATGCTTTTCATCGATGTCGTAGGTGAAGTCATTGTGGAGTGCATCCTTGACTTCGCTCATGGCGTCGATTGCTGCCTGCATGTCCTTTACGCTTACGTCGGCGTCTTCGCCGTCACCCACCACATATGGGTCGTGAAGCTGGCCGGCAAGACCCTTCTTTGCCTCGTCAATACCGTACTGCAGGCCCGCCTGCACATAGGAAATGGCGCTGTCCAGCATGCCGGGAACATTGCTGTAGGCCTTTTCCCAGCCGCTCTTTACCGCGCCAAAGCCGTTGTCCTTCCTGAAGAGGTCGGTCAGGTGCTTTGCTGCGGCGTTGTTCTTGTAGTTGTCGAAGTTCATGGAGTTCAGCTCGTCTATCCAGCTGAAGCTTCCGTTCATGCTTGCATCGACATTTCTGCTGGCGACCACAACCATCATGGCGCGGGTCAGGTAGAGTGCGCCCAGGGCCGGTGCGAATTCGCCGTTGTCAAGTTCGTAGGTGCGTCCGTCGTTCTTGTACAGCACCGTGACTGAACCGTCCTTCACCACGTTGGTCAGGTAGGTGATGGCCGAGTCGACGGCTGGCAGCAAGTTGTTGGCGATGACGTCCTGTACACGGTCCGTGATGATCTTCTGGGATTCTTCCTTGGACATGGAGCCAGCCTTGACCACGATCCTGGAGGCGTCTTCGGCACTCATCTTGAACAGGTTGGGAGTCTTCTGGTTGTCCAGGGAGTCAATCAGGTCGCTGAAAACCTGGTTGGTGAAAATGTCGGTGATGATGGCCACGGAATAACCCAGCTGAGCCTCGCAGTAGGCGGGGTAGTTCTTGAGAACTTCGGCGTAGGTGCTCTTGATGGCAGCGCTTGTGGCCTGAGCCCTCTTGAACTGGCCGTCAGCCAGCTGGCTGTAGAAACTGTTCATGTCTTCCTTGGCCATTTCCAGCTTGTTCAGCGAAAGGGCGTCGATTTCGTCGTTGCAGGAAGATACGTCGAATGTCTGGACGTTGTTTGCTGCTGCGCCGTTTTTGTCGCTACTGGCGCTGGAGCTGTTGCTGTCAGAACTGGAACAGCCTGCCAAAATGGCGGCAATGCCAAGGGCGGACAATGTTACCTTGTTAATGAACTTCATGATTCCTCCTAAATAAGATTCACTTATAATAGAAAGATTTTAGATAAATGACTAGGGGACCGGTGTCATTCGGAGCGGTATGTAACGTGTCATCCAGGGCGCAGTGCCGAAGGCACGGAATGATACAGTGGTGTGTCATCCTGAGCGGAGTCGAAGGATCTAGATTCCTCGATGCGCTTCGCTTACTCGGAATGACGCAGAGGCAATGCACGGAATGACGCAGAAGGCTATGCACGAATGGCACAGTGCGCGCTACGTTCTCCTAAAGGGCCTTGATTTCTTCGGGAGTAAGACCTGTCTGCTTGGCGATTATTTCGAGCGGAACACCTTCGTCTCGGAACCCCTTGGCGAGTTCCCTGTTCTTAAGATTTTCGCCCTCGGCGCGACCTTCTTCTCGTTCTTCCTCAAGCATAGCTTCAAAAGTCATATAGTCGCTCCTTGTCTTAGGGTCTTTATGGTAGAAATTCACCTGGCTTTGAATCGCTCGCGTTGCATCGGATGTTGCCTCGCCGGTAGCGAAATATTTCAGGTAGTCGCGTACGGAAGCGTCAGTCACGGCGCCGTACTTACTAAAGTTAAGAAAAATCTTATAAGCGCGGTCGCCTAGGGTCAAGGAATGATCATCCTTTTCTCGGTTCTCAAACTCGTAAATGGGTCGATCCTTGCCAAAAATGTCTTCCGGGCAGAGAAAAATAACATACTGGTCCTTGAGCTTCTTGTAGCTGATGCCGTTTCCCAGAGTCTCTACATCGCAAATTCCCTGGTAGTAACGGGCGCGCAGAGGCAGTTCCTGCGTGTCAACCATCTGCATCTCCAAATCGAATACGCGCCCGACATTATTAGTGCCTTCGGCGCCATTTTCCCTAACCAGTACATCGAAACGTACATATTTTTTTCGTGGGTCGGCCTGCTGTTGAGCTTCGCCGACAATGCTGACTTTCTCGATCTCGATTTTTAACAACGCCCTCAGAAATGGCAGGGCGATTTCGGGATTGCTAAATACTTTTACAAAACTCCGCAAGGCGAATGCTGCAAAAATGAGCTTGCTCATTTTTATTGCTGAGCCGAGGATGTTTCTGCCAACATGAAGTTGTCGCGGATGGTAAGTTCTTCAATTGGCTTGAATTTTTTGCTCATGTATTTTCCTATGACGTATGTGCGGATAAGGCAGATACTCAATCTGTAGAGTTGCAATGAAAATGCTCCGGGACATTTTTGCGTACCGGAATGCAGTCGCGTATGTTTACGGATTGTCTGGGCGTTGCTCTTGGGGGTGGTCAGGCGGTTATATCCCCTCGCTCCTGCCGGGTCCTCAAGAATGAATGGCCTCCCCGTTGTGCGATGCCTGTGTGGCAGGTCAGCAGCGGTTTCCCAGTCCGTTGCCAGCAACTCTGACGGGAGGAAGAATTTGATACATGAAAGATAAACAAATGTGCACTATATGTCAAGGGATTTTTTTGTACGACTGCATTTTGTCAGGTTTGCTTTACATTCTCCAAAATTTTACAATAAAGTTTGGCTCAAAAAAAGCGAAAAAGGCGTGTATGTAAATGGTTAGGTGAACTTGCGCCTAGCCCCGCTCGGCAATGCAGCCAGCGGCATGCAAAATAACGCAATGACAAAAGAAGAGTATGAGATTGAAGGGGCGCTGCAAACGCTTGGCGTTTCCCTAGATTATGAACAGGCGAGAAAGCAGGAACTTTTAAGAAAGTACAGCAGCGCAAAGTACCTTGACGTGACGCTCGACCCAGGCTTCAAGCGGCTGCTGAAAAACGAAGCTGCAATGGTAAGCTTCTTGAATGCGATTTTACATTCGGAAGACAAAATCGAAAGCGTCACTTTCAAGGACTCAGAGTTTGACGTTCACGCGACGGATCTGCTTCGCCTGCGGCTGGACATCAATGCGCAAACGCAGTCCGGCAAGAGTATCGACATCGAGATGCAGAAAAGCTCTGTCCGGCCGTTCGTGGAACGCGTGATCTTGCAGGAAAGCGCTTTCCTTTGCATTGAAAAGAAGGCCTTTGACGCTGAAATCAAGAAGAAGTATCCGTCGAATGACCCGAAGGATGTTGCCGAGCGCGAAAAGCGCCGCTACGAAATCCCGCATGTCTATACGGTCTGGATTTGCAATTTTGCAATCAACTCGGATGAAAACTATCGCGATGTCTGGCGCATCTACGGCGAAAATTCGATTGCAAAGAATGCGCCGCAGCCGGTGACGGAAAAAATAAAGTATATTATCGTTGACCTGGTCAACTTCGCGAAGACGGCTGACGAACTTGTAACCATTGAAGACAAGTGGCTCTACTTGCTGAAGCATGCCGGGAGCAGTGACAAGCTCCCAACATTTAACGATGAAGTGCTTGACGATGCGGTCGCCCGCATCACGGTTGACCCAGGCAAGGACAAGGAACTTTTGGAGGCGCAAGTGGCTTGCACAATGAGTATCGACGAACAGATTGGGCGCATTGTTCTCGCGCGCGAGGAAGAACGCAAACTGCAAGAAGAACAGCACCGAATGGAGCGAGTGAATCTGATCAAGGAAAACTTGCAGAAAGGGTATGCTGCAGAAATGCTAGCCGATATTATGCACGTCCCGCTTTCGCAGGTTCTTGAAATCCAGCAGGAACTTCAGAACCAGTAACAATAGGAGCCTCCTTAGGGAGGCTTTTTTCGTATAATCTCCTAAAATAAAGTATATTATCGTTGACCCAGGCAAGGACAAGGAACTTTTGGAGGCGCAAGTGGCTTGTACAATGAGTATCGACGAACAGATTGGGCGCATTGTTCTCGCGCGTGAGGAAGAACGCAAACTGCAAGAAGAACTGCACCGAATGGAGCGAGTAAACTTGATCAAGGAAAATCTGCAAAAAGGTTATGAAGCAAATATGATTGCAGATTTTTTGAAAATACCGCTTTCGCAGGTCCTTGAAATCCAGCAGGAACTCAAGGCGCAGCTGGCGGCACTGCAGAAATGACCAGATTGCAGCACTGCAGAAATAAGAATCAGCCCAGAAGGACCCGCGCGGTCCTTTTTTTTGACATGTCATCCCGGCCATGAACCGGGATCTTTTTTTATGGCGGCCCCGGGGCGACGGCACAGCCTCTGCCAACATGTCATCCTGAGCGGAACGAAGTGGAGTCGAAAAATCTAGCCACTCCTCGCCCCCACCGTGTCATCCTGAGCGAAGTCGAAGGGCCTGAATACCTCCCTGTCCCGGACCCGAAAAAACGCACAATCCGTTCTTTATAGAACAATGTGCACCAAATACCTCCCAAAAAGGGCTTTTCTCTTTCCCAAAATTAAGGTAAATTCCCTATATATTCTATATTGGAATAATAGGGGGAGTGTACACATTGAGGGATGGAGAAACGTGATGAACATTGTCTATGCCAGTGACGACAATTTTGCGGAGATCCTGGGGGTTTCCATGCTTTCCCTGTTTGAAAATAACAAGGATGTTTCTGACATAACTGTTTATATTTTAGCCGATTCCATCAATGAACAAAACGAGATTAGGCTTCGGACTATCGCCAATAATTACGGGCGAGATATCCAGTTCATCTCCACCAAGAATGTTTCAGCCAAGCTCAATGGCATAAAGCAGGACCGCGGTGGTGCAAGCCAGTTCGCCCGACTGTTCCTTTCCCAGCTCCTGCCGGAAACCTGCGAAAGAGTCCTTTACATAGACTGCGACACCATCATCCGACACAGCCTAGTGGAACTCTGCAACACCGACTTTGAAGGCAAAGTCGTTTGCGGCGTGATGGACTGCATCAGCAAGCAGCACAGGGCCCGCCTCGGCATCTCCCCCGACGATATCTACATCAACTCCGGAATGATGCTCATTGACCTTCAGGCCTGGAAAGCCCACGACATCGAAAGAAACATTGAGAAGGTGGTGGTCAAGTTCCGCGGAAAGGTCCCCTACGCCGACCAGGGCATCGTCAATCTCGCCCTCTACGGCCTGATCAAGTGCGTACACCCACGCTACAACTGCTTTACCGTCTATACAGCCTTCGACTTTAACGACCTGCTGGAATTCCGCCAGCCCAGCGCCTGCCCCTCCAGCACAGAAATCGCAGAGGCAAAGAACGATGCGACCATCGCCCACTTTGTGACACTGTTCTGCATGTCTCGCCCCTGGAACAAGAACTCCAACGGCCCGTACTTTGACGAATGGAAGAGGTACAAGAGCAAGACTCCTTGGGCTAGTTCCCCCTATCGAGATTTCAAGCAGTCCCTAAACCGCACAATTTGCGCCAAGATGTACGAATGCTTGCCCAAGGGTATAAGTTTAACGTTTCTTGGATTTTTACATTCCCGAGTAAAGCCTGTTTTTCATTTCATTACAAAATGATTTATCTAGCATCCTTTAGTTTATCCATTTTTTTTGTTTTTTTGTCTTCCAAACTTAAAGACAAATTTAAAATGTTATGCATGATGCTAGCCTCTTTTGTTATTGCATTTATCGCAGGGGTAAGAAATCCACTAATTGGAACAGACACAATGTTGTATGTCTTTCCTTTTTTTAATGTAGTACATCTTTACGACTCTTTTTCGGCTCTGTACAAATTTGAAAAGGATTGGATTGATGTCGAATATCTTTATGTAGTGTGGAATTACGCAATTGCAACATTAACGAATAAGTTTGAATTATTTCTGTGTATGACACATGCTTTAATGTACGGATCTTTTTTCCTTGCTGCATACATACAAAGAAAAAAAATCATTCTTTGGCTATTTGTATTCATTTTCTGTTTTTGTTTTTTTAGAGAATCACTAAACACAATGAGACAGAGCATTGCACTAGGATTTTGCCTAATTGCATTTTCATATTTAATAAATGATAAATTAAAATCATCTTTGTTATGGATTGCTATAGCATATGGATTTCATCACACCGCCTTTATCTTTCTAGTTGTTTGTCTATTATGGCTAGTTTCAAAAAAATATTGGAAGATTCTTAACAAACGAAAGATGAAAATAATTCTTGTGGGATTAATGTTTGTCTTTCTAGAAAGTTTGGCTTTGGTGGTAAATACAGCGGAATCAATAGGTATAGTAGATGATCGTTATGGGGCAAGATATTTGACAGAAGATGTCTACGGCACAAATTTACCCATATCATTATTAGCCTTAAACATCGTAAACCTGATTGTATTTTACACAATAAAGAAACGAAATAAAGCTTTTGGTATTTACATTTGTTTTTTTGAATACATCCTTATCATCTCATTGCTTTTTTGCTTCTCTGGATTGATATCAACGTTCGCAGTTCGCATGGGTAGTTATTTTCTCTATTTAAGTCTTATAATTTTTCCTTTTATGTATCAAACGTACGTTTCCTCAAAACTTGTAAAATCTTTTCATATGACTTTTCTTGTTATATACTGGATTATGACTGTTATTATCGCAAATTTAGGACATACATATCCTTACAGCTCTTTATTTTTAGGCATCTAGACATTAAGTGAGAACGATACATGAAAATTATTTTATCGGGTGGTTGGGGATACGAAAATTTGGGCGATGATGCAATTTTGCTTGCGTCAATTGATATAATCAGAAAAAAAAGTCCCACTTCAAAAATCATTGTGTTGTCCTACAATGACGATGAAACTCGATCCATTCTACAAGGCTATGAAAATATTCAAGTAATTCCCTCCGCTCATAAATTAATTTTTGGATGGAAACCCCACGATTCATACCAAGCACCAAGTGCAAAAAATGATTTAAAAAAACTTTTTAGGAAATTATTTTGTAACCGTTTATCAACAAAATATAACGAAAATATTCTGTCAAACAACAATATTGAAGATATCGTAAAGAGTGAAAAACTGAATGTTTTAAAAAATTTATTTGACAGCAAATCAACTTACATCATGTCAGGGGGGGGGTACATCAATGATTGGGCAGAGTCAATTATTTCAAAAGGTGTTGAAGTACAGTTAGCATGCTTGCACAAGGCTAAATGCGTTGCCATTGGTCAAACAATAGGGCCATTCCAGATTCCCGCTGCAAGAAATTTAGCCAAAGAGATCTTTTCTAAAATGAGTTTTACAACGTTTAGAGATTCTGAATCAATAAAAGACTCCCTAAAAATGGGCGTAAAATGCAACGAAAATTTCATGCCGGACTTAGCGTTGTCAAAGTCTTATTCGACAGAAAAAAAACAATATATAGCCGTCATTCCATTCAAGCACGACATTTATGCAAACATGCATAATTTTTGTGAAAATCTAAAGAGAATCGCAGAATATAAGAGTTGTGAGATTGTTGTAACAGTGTCTCAGCTATGGTACAATTCAATAAAACTGGCTTTAGATCTATACTGGGCTTTAAAAGAAAAGAAATGCAACGTAAAATTAATAATTCCTAACGATGTTTTTGAACTACAAAAAATATTAGGAGAAGCGCAGCTTACATTAGCGCAAAATTTACACGCCTTGATTTTATCTTATCGAGCAAACACCCCTATTATATGTTTGAATAACAAAAGAAAATTTTTGTCTTTTATGGAAATTGTTGGTATGCAAAACTCTATATTTGACATTTCTCGTATAAAGGGCATGGAATTATTTGACTATGTTGTAGAGAACAATGTTTTTCCAAACATGTCCTTTGAAAACCAAGTTTATGAGGGAGTGAAAGAATTATTTTGCTAAAAATTACACGCAATTATTACGCTTCATCCTTCGCCTGGTCAACACTTCAAAAGATACTAAACGCATTAGTAGGTTTCTTTTCCGTACCCTTATTACTTGGGTATTTTGGAAAATCAAATTATGGAGTTTTATCCATCGCAACCGCATGTAATGGATATATGCACCTTTTAGATCTTGGTATGAATACGGGTGCGGTACGGTTTTACTCGCAATGGTTATCCAAGGGATGCTGTGATAAAATAAACAATGTAGTAAGAACAAATATTTCATTCTACTTTTTTGTCGCCACATTAAACACGATTGGACTTCTTTTTTTAGCTTTTTTTGGAGAATCATTTTTTTCTTTGAATAACAATCAATTCATTCAACTTCGCAATTGTCTTATTATTCTAGCCATCTTTTCATTTCTGAGTTGGTCTGCAACATCATTCAATCAACTTTTGATTGCCGGTAAACAAATTAAATTTACCATGCAAATACAAAGCATCATAGCTTTGGGCAAATTACTACTCGTTCTTTCTACCATAAAATTTCAAATTTCATTAACAACATATTTCTGCCTTTTAACTATCCTATTATCAGTTTGTGTGTTTCCTTATGCATGGAAATGTTTAAAAAACAATATGGTATCAATCATTAAACCAGGTTTCTTCTGGGATGACTTTAAGGAAGTATTTCTTTTTAGCTTATCAATCTTCGCCCTTTCATTATTTCAAATGACAGCAACACAATCCAGATCCATCGTTCTTAGCATATTCGCCTTAAATGGGGCAGATTCTGTTGCCGAATTTCGAATTGTTGAAGTAATCCCACAACTTATAATTATGATTGGAGGAACATTTACCAGCATTTTTTTACCTAAAGTTTCCGAGATGGTAACTCGTGGAAATCAAGGAGAAATAGAAAATTTCGCATATAAATGGACTATGCTAACATCTATTCTTGCGTGTTTTTTGTGTTTTCCATTCATTTTAAGTTCCAAAGAAATTTTATCGATATACGTCGGGTCCGAATACACATTCCTTGCTAAGTGGCTTATCCTATGGTGCATTATAACGCTAACACAAATCCATACAACTCCTGGAAATGCAATGATTCTTGCATATGGAAAAACATCTCTAATGGTCAAAACAACTGCTATCGCCTGCATCATATCAATTTTTATCAATTCCTTCCTTGCACCCAAAATTGGAGTTGGTTCAGCTATTGTTGGTTATGGATTATATGTCGCGATGGTCATTTCCCTGAATTACGCATATTATTACAAAAAACTGATGAAACTAGATCAAAAGAAGATGCTCCTAAGTTTTTTTAAACCTTTTTTCTGGGGAGCAGCATGTTACTTAATCATAGCCCAATTGCCTGTTCCTAAATTACAGCTAATCAATAACGAGAAAACATCTTATCTACTAGTAATTTGCATAAGGACGCTTTTATGGAGTTGTGGATATGCATTTTTATTGTCATTTTTGAAAATCGTAAACTGGAAAAGACTACTTGCTAACTCGGAAAAATAGTTTTATGACAGACATTAAATTCAGCATTTTAATTCCTGCATATAAAAGGACTTTTTTATACGAAGCATTAAGAAGTTGTTTAGCTCAAGATTATGAAAATTTTGAGATTATCGTTGTTGATGATGCTTCTCCCGAAAGACTCGAGGAAATTGTCAGACAATTCAACGATTTACGAGTGAAATATTTTCGCAATAATCGAAATTGCGGGGCCTATCATGTCGTAGACAACTGGAATATATGTCTTTCAAAAGCCAACGGTAATTTTGTCATTTGTATAGGAGATGATGACAAATTATTACCAAATTGTTTAAGCAGTTACTTTGCGCTAATACAAAAATACCCTCATTTGGATTTATACCATGCTTGGACTGAGCTAATTGATTCCGACTCAAATCTCATAACCTTACAGCAACCAAGGCCTGAACTGGAAACGTCTCTGTCTCTTGCATGGAACCGATGGAACGGAAGAAACCGACAGTACATTGGTGATTTTTGTTTCAGAAAAACAAAACTTTGCGAAAAAGGTGGATTCTACAAATTACCATTCGGTTGGGCTTCTGATGACATTTCTGCGATAATGGTTTCGGAAGAAAACGGCGTAGCCAATACACAACAAATCTGTTTCCAGTATAGAGTTAACCAAAGAACTATTTCTCAAACGGGAAATTATGACGGAAAAATAATTGCAATCCAACAAGAAAAAGCGTGGTTTGAAGAATTTCTAAACAGAAAATCGAAAGAAGAAAAAATGTCTTTATTGGATAAGAAATATTATTTCTTATTAAAAAAAGAGTTAAACACCCATTTTAGTGCCAAGACTCAAACATACCTAATTTTGGCATTGAAATCAAAATTTCGTTTCGTATTTAAATTTTTTAGAATGCGAAAAAAAATTGGTATAGGAACTAAAATTTTCCTTCGTTGTTTGGCAAAATCACTAATACGATAAGAAAAATGAAAATACTTTTTGTTTGCGATTCACAGAAAACGTCAAACCCATATGTCGACACCTTAAGCGAGGGGCTTAGAAATCTTGGAATATCTAATGAAATCAGCTGTAAAAAGTTGTGGCTGAATAACGACTTTGATATAATACATTTTCAATGGCCCGAAGCCATTTTTTCTTGGAAAAAAAATATTCAACAGAAGGATTATGACCTACTTGATTCCAAATTAAGATTAATAAAAAAATCTGGAAAGAAAATTTTTATTACGTGTCATAACCTCAAGCCACATGTTTCTAATGCGGAATCAACACTACCTTTATATAAATTGATATACCAATACACGGACTATTTCGTCCATATGGGGCATGTTAGTGAACAAATATTAAAAGCACAATACCCTAATGCAAAACATATCATCATTCCTCACCATATCTACGACAATCGCTATTCAACCTCAGCATCAATATCAACAAACAAAAGGAAAAAAATCCTTTGCTTCGGCCAATTTAGAAGCGACGACGAACGTAATTTTATTCTAAAATTGCGAAAAAAACTGAAGCGAGAAAATATTGAGTTCATTCTTCCTGGTTTTTTTATTGAGAGGCTCATCTCAAAAAATCCGGTAAAGTTTATTTCAAGACTATTGCACCTCATTAAATACAAAATCGCAGGAATACATTTTACGTCAGGACGTGTCAGTGATGAGAAAATGGAAGAGTTATTTTCCACGTCAGATGTTGTTTTAATCCAACGTTTATCTATATTGAATTCCGGCAATGTTCCTATGGGCTTTATGTTTGGCAAAGTTGTTGTGGGAATAAACCAAGGAAATGTTGGTGCAATATTAAAAGAAACGGGGAATCCAACATTTGATATTGATGATATGAATTCAGTTGTCAACGCCATAAAAACAGGATTGACTCTTGCACAGGACGGAAAAGGAATATCCAATCGAGAATATGCATTTAAAAATTGGAATACAGCCCGCATTTCAAAAATGCTTAAATGCGCATACATAGGAGCAATGCGTGAATAACAATTCTCTTGTTTCAGTTGTAATCACAACATACGAACGGCCTCATAATTTGGTTCGTGCAGTGGCTAGTGTTTTAGATCAGACTTATCACAATACTGAAATAATTGTTGTTGATGACAATGGCATTGACTCGGACAATCAAAGAGAAACACAAAAAATATTACAACAACTTATTGATAAAAAAAATATTACTTACATCGCTCACGAAAAAAATAAAAACGGAAGTGCCGCTCGAAATACAGGTTTAAAAAACGCTAAAGGAGAATACATCTGTTTTTTGGACGATGATGACATTCTGCTCCCTCGAAAAATAGAATTACAAGTAAAACAATTGCAGATGAACGAATTTGAATTTGACGCTGCATATTGTAATACAAAGGTAATTGGAAAAAAAAGAACATTCACTACAAAAAACAAAAAAGAAGGAAATTTGGGCTTTGACCTCTTGAGTGGGAAAGCAATATTCAACACATCCACATTATTATTCAGAAAACAAGTATTACAAGAACTTGGTGGATTTGACGAACGGTTTAAGCGACACCAAGATTTAGAATTAATGTTGCGATTTTTTCGAAAAAATAGAATTTGTTTAACCACAAAAGAGACTTTCTTGGTTGAAAAATACTCTACTAAAAACGTTGTATCCAAAGATCCATTAAAAAGTATTGAATATAGGCGATTTTTCCTTCACGAATTTGAAAAAGATATAAAGGGAATGAAAAAGTCTCGTTTGGTTTACAGACGACAATACGAAGAATTAAGTTCCGGTTTACTCGCAAACGGACAAAAAAGAGAAGGCTTTAAATATTTTTTAAAATCTGCCAGATTCGGTTTTCCAACTTTAAATTTTATAGTAAAAGTCATTTATTACATATTAAAGTAGTTTTCTTTTATGGTTAAAATCAGTATTATTGTACCAGTGTATAAGGTAAAAAAAAATTATTTGGACCATTGTGTTCTTTCTTTAATTGAGCAAACTTTCAAAAATATAGAGATTCTACTCGTCGATGACGGCTCTCCTGACGATTGCGGAAGAATTTGCGATGAATACGCACAAAAAGATAATCGAATCAAAGTTATTCATAAAACTAATGGAGGACTAGTCTCCGCACGAAATGCTGGGTATGAAGTTGCCTCGGGCGAATGGCAAATGTATTTGGATGGTGATGATTGGATTGACTTAGATTGCTGCGAAAAACTGGTTGAACAAACAAACAAGCATCCGGATGTTGATGTTATCTTTTGGAAGTTTATCCAAGAATTAGGAAACAAGTCTATTAAGGGAAAACTTGAATGGCCCTGTCCAGAGCCGACTCATTTATATGAGGGAGAAAACTGCAAAGACCTTGCTCGTCACACTCTTATTTACAAATCTGGCGTGGCAACCGCATACTGTAAATTGATAAGAACCGACTTCGCTCGAAAATACAATTTAAAACACGATGAGCGTTTGAGGCAGGGATCCGAAGGCCTGGAATTTTCATTTAGAGTTTTTCATTACGCAAACAAAGCGTTATTTGTCAACCAATATTTTAATCACTATCGCTTCAATGCCGATTCGATTTCAAAAACAGTGAATGAAAAAAATACGCAATACCTGACAGATTGTTTTCGCGTGATTGAAAATGATGTGAAAGTTCTTGCAAATAATGCAGAAGACTATCTACAGGCCCTTTATCAGCGTATTGCGTACATGTTAATGGCTATTGCCATGGGAACATACTTTCATCCCACTAATACAGAGTCTCTTCGTGTTAGAATAAGAAAATTTAAGCAGGTAATTGACAGCTATGATTTGTACAAAAAATCTGTGCAAAAAGCGCCAACAACTGGGATGGATAAACTTCGAAAAATTGCATTTATGTTTATTCGTTTGAAGATGTTCTTTATGTTAGAATTCATTGCACAAACAAAGCAATTCATGCTTAAACGTGGAAAATTCAATTATTGATATGAAAAAAGTTGCCCTCGTCACCTGCTATTTCCAGCCTAATTACGGCAGTCAGCTACAAGCATACGCCACACAAATGGCATTTGACAAACTTGGCTTAGAAAATGAGACCATCAAAATTGACGGTCTTGTTTCAGAAATAAACAAGGCCAAGTACAAGTACTTTCTAAGCCGTATTTTTGACATAAATACAATCAAAGACAAATGGGCTACAGTTCGTAAAGTCATCGCTAAGAAACGTAATCCTGAATACGCCAAGAATCTGCATGTTCGCAACCAGAAGTTTTCTGAATTTGCAAAGGAAATGTTCAGGATTTCCGATTACTTTGACTCCAAGGCCGAGATTACAGCAAAGGCAGACAAGTATTCGGCATTTGTTGTAGGATCAGACCAGCTTTGGTTACCATCGAACATTGCAGCCGACTACTACACTCTAAACTTTGTACCCGAAAGCATTCCGAAGATTGCATTGGCAACTAGTTTCGGCGTATCTTCGCTGCCCAAAAAGCAAGCTTCTGCCGCGGCCAAATTCTTGAATCGAATTGACTATGTTTCCATTCGAGAAAAATCTGGACAAAAATTAATCAAGGAACTCGCCAATAGGGACGTTCCTGTTGTTTGCGACCCTACCCTAATGTTCTCTGCAGAAGAATGGTCTGCAATTGTGCCGACAGATCGTTACTGCGACGACAAATACATTTTCGTCTATTTCCTTGGCAACAATCCTGAACAACGAGAATTTGTCAAGAAAATCAAATCGGAAACCGGATACAAGATTACTCAACTCGCCCATTGCGACGAATTCATTAAATCCGACGTAGGCTTTGCAGATGAAACGCCCTACAATGTAGGGCCAAAGGAATTCATCCAGTTAATCCGAGATGCGGAATTCGTATTTACAGACTCTTTCCATTGTTCCGTATTCTCCATGTTGCATAAGAAGGCCTTCTCAACATTTAGACGCTACAATAGCGATGGAAATGTTTCTACCAACGGAAGACTTTATTCCTTGCTTTCTCTCGTCGGTTTGGAAAATCGTTTATTAAACGGCAGCGAAGACGCAAAGGACGTAATCAGTTCACAAATAGATTACACTTCTGTCCATAAAAAACTTTCTGAAATGAGAGAACTCACCTGGAACTGGCTTACTGATTGCCTAAAAAAAGAGAATCTGCTATGATTTCTATTGAAGATAAGAAGAAATGTTGCGGATGTTTCGCATGCGCCAATGCTTGCCCAAAACAGTGCATTCAAATGGTTGAAGATTCCGAAGGTTTTCGTTATCCTTCTGTAAATGTTGAAGAATGCGTAAACTGCGGAATGTGCGAAAAAGTTTGTCCTGTGCAAAATGTCGGCGCAGCAGATGAAACCTTCGTCCAAAAAGCCTTTGTTGTTCAAAATAAGGATGAAAAAGTCTTACGAGAAAGTACCTCTGGTGGAGCATTCTCTGCAATAGCAAAATGGATTTTAGACCAAGGTGGAGTCGTATTCGGAGTTCATCTAAACGACAAGTTTGAAGCGGAACATAGCTTTGTTGAAAGGTACGAAAATCTTGCTCAATTCAGAAACAGCAAATATGTGCAAAGTTCAGTTGGTTTTGCTTATAAAGAGGCCAAGAACTTTCTAAATCAAGGCCGTAAGGTCTTGTTCAGTGGAACCGGTTGCCAATTAGAAGGCTTATTCAATTACTTGCGAAAGCCTTATGAAAACTTGTACGCTATAGACGTGATTTGTCGAGCCACCCCGTCTCCTTTAGTCCTTCGCAAATATCTAGAAATGCAGCAAGGCCGAGGCTTAGATTTGAGGGATGTTAAATTTAGAGACAAGTATCATGGATACAAGTATTCCAACATGTCCTTATTTACCAAGAACAACAAGGACTATCACGAAGGTATTGATACCGACGTTTATTTAAGAGCATTTTTCTCAGGAATGAGCATTCGCCCTAGTTGTACAGAATGTAGATTTCGCCGAGTTCATAGAAGAACCGATATGACCATTTGGGATTGCTTCACAATCGATGATTTCAGCAAGGAACTTGACAACGATAAGGGTGCTACAAGAATTATCATGCACTCAAGTCGTGCCGAAGAAATCCTAAACAGTCTGCACTCAGAGCTCAAAATTGTTGAAGTTGATTTTGCAAAAGCCATTGCAGGAGTTCACGAACTCACCGACGGGCCTAAAATGCATCCCCGTAGGGATGAATTCTTTGCTGACTTGAATTCAAATCCTGCAGACGAAGTTTTTGCAAAATGGTTTCCCTTGACCATGCGACATCGACTTGAAAAGCAAGCAAGACTGTGGAGCAATCGCTTAGGAATCTATAAAATCATGAAGAAAACTTTTAAACTGCTTCACGGAAAAGGCGAAATAAAGAGATAGTCAGGATTCTCCTAGAATTAAGGTACAAGTCTTTTTCAATTAGACATTCTTCACAGAAATTTTTCTGTACTTGATGCGCTTGGGCATGTAGCGCATGAATGTAATGATGTAGCGGCATTCGTGCTACAGCGACTCTGAGAAGTTGAAGCTGAACCTTTTTGAAGGGGCGCATACGATCTACTAGCCAGCGGTTCATTACAGAAAGATTCTGTTCCTTGGAATGTTTGCCGAAGTTGCCGTCTTTGAGAATGTTCGCAAGCAGCTGGGTAGTGTCAAGGTTTTTTCGCAAAAATAGCGAAGCGTTTGTTCCAACATCAGGTTCTAGGCTAGGTTCGACCTGGCCTTTTTCATTTCGCTATCGATTTCCCTTTGGTTTTCAAGTTCATAGAGGTGTTTCATATTCAAGTATCGCTTGGAACCCCAGTCCTTTGACGCGACGTATCTAAGCCTTGCACAGACCAACATCAAGGCCGATTCACCATTCGGAAAACTCCGCAAGGCGAGTGATGCGAAAATATGCTTGCATATTTTCATATCCGAGCCGAGGATGTTTCTGCAAAGACCTCCGAGGCTGTTTCAAACGGGGCCAAACGAAGCTTGGGGACGGAAAGTTCTACCTCGTCCAGCATAGCGTTGATAGTTTCCTCGATGGTCACCCTCTTCGTCAATTTTAATTATATTGCTATCCATAGGATGTTTTCTTTTTAGGTTGATTTGTGGTTATTTCAAATCTAAAAATTGGAACATCCTATTTTTTTACCCCCTTAGAGGAATTTGCGAAAGACAATATACGTTATCTTTTGAAGCAGGGCGAGAACGTTATCCCCCTTTAATCTTACATCTTTGAAATTTCTTGGATCTTATCATAAATCTGGTGAAACTTGCTAAAATCAACATTCGGAATGATATTTTTGCAAATAGCTTCAGCAAAATCATTCTTTGAAAGAGCTATAGAATTTTTTTGTTCAAGGTCATCTCTTTCATAGACTTTTTCATCAATAACTCCATTCACGGAAATTTTGTTTTGAATTGAACACTTCGTGGAATATTTTCCATCCTTGCTATTTCCTGATGGATAAAATTCACTTCCAAGAAATATTCGACGTCCGTTAACAAGAGCCTTTAGCGTATGTTCGTCATAGTAGTGTTCTATAGAAATTTTATTTCCATAATTTTTTTCATTTACAAGAGGTATACAAAATCCAAAGACGTTGTTGCCCATTGAAGTTAAGTTAGTGTATTTTGCGGTATATTTATCCGAATCTCTATCAAAAATTCCTACAACCTTATTTTCCCTAGGAACTTCAGAAAGTTTTTCTAATAGTTGGTCTAAAGAAGAATCTCCTCCTAAACGATCTTTATCAATGAATTCAAGATTATTTGTATTCAATTTTAATCTTTTGAATGCATTTTGAATATGGATTATATCAGTTTTACCTTCTGCAGCTATAATGATTTTATTTTTTGCAGTTTCGTATTTTTTTCGGAGCAAATCAGCTTCTTTAGAAATTTGTTCGTATTTTTTTTGAACGTCTTGAATATACGGTGCGATAATGGGGAGCATGCCCACTTCGCTATCGATTTCGTTCAAATCAGAAGATTTCTTATATTTAGATTCTCCCGAAGATTTTGAAACGTAATATAGACACGCGTTCGATTGTTTGTTGCAGCTATTGTAAAATACAGGAGAGTGTGTCGTGATAAGAATCTGACAATTCTCATTATATTCTAAAAATTCATCAGCCATTTCTATACAAGCGGTAAATTCAAGACCGTTTTCAGGTTCTTCAAAGCCCCAGATGAAAGAATAATTGACTTCATACTTTGTTTTACTTGATTTAAGATTATCTTGGATTGAGGCTAATATGGAAGGTATGTGTCTCGCCTTAATTCCATCTCCACGTTGATTAAGGTTAACGCCCGATACGGAACTATCGCTTGTTGAAAAACTAAGATCCTTAAAAAGAATGGACATGTCTTCCGGCATACGAATCAACGACTTTAGTCCAATTTTATCTTCTAGTTTTTGAGACATGTCTCTTGTTAAATTCTGAAGCACTTGAGAATATTGGTCATTTTGTTCAGACAAACTTGCGCCTGTAGAAATTGTTAAAGACGAATATATGTCCGTAAGCAATAATCTGAAGTAGTCGGAACTTTTAAATGCGGGAACATATTTGTACTGGATCTTCGATAGGAATGCTCGTGTCCTACTTTTTTCACCCCCCATATCTCCGATGTTATCAAAAAACAAGCCGTTTTTTCGCCATTTTTTTGTCCAAGTCTTCAAACCAGCATCTTTGAAACTATCAGGTATGCAAATGTCCAGCGATATTTCAATTTCCTTTGCTTTTTTATTTTTCTTTGCAAATTTGCAAAAATCTTTTTCAAAGTCGAAAAAAGAATCATCGAAGTCTGATTTATTATTGAAAAATAGATTTAAGGCTTTTAAAACATTGGATTTTCCCGCATCATTTTTTCCAACGAAGCAATTGTAGTCAGAAAGATCAATTGTATCGTCAATAATTGATCGAAAGTTTTTTATACGAATAGACTTGATGTATTTCACTGGTTTAGCCCAATTTTAACAGTTTGCTCATCCAAGCGACATCGCCTGGACCTACTCTTTACATGATTTTGATTGGGGAAAATCAACAAACAAAAGCTGTCTAACAATGTTGATTATATCTAACCCCGCGACAAATATAAACTCATTTACCCTTAGATGTATTAGCGAGCACTCTTTTTCCGTAAAAATTGCAAAATAAAAGGAAAACAATCTTGTTGCTTTACGAAAGTATTATGTATATGGACGAAGGATTACCCGACTCATATCGAAATAGAGGTCCATATGAACCCAAATAAAGCTCTGAAAACGAATTTCTATCAAAGACTTCGAAAAAACAGCGTGAAGATTCTCGAAATATCCAAACGTTTTCAATTCCTATCTAGTAAATACGAAAAATACAAGGATTTCCTAGATACAAGTTTCGAGAAAAGACTTGTCGGTGGAGAGTTTAACTCAAGGCTCACCGAGCTATACTTTATTGAAGCTTTAGTTGAAAGTGGGCTGCATATCCAACACAAGGGAGACTGCGGTCCAGATATTTGGATTAACGACATCAGCGGATGGGGAGAGTTTGTTGCTGCCACGGAATTACCCGAGAGACAACTCCGAGGAAAACCTTTCGAAGTCCGAAATGTCGATCTTGACGAGCCCCTTGTTAGAATTTCCAGCGTTTTGTCAACTAAATCAAAAAAGCTGAAGATGGACATAACAAAAGGGATTGTAAAAGCAGACGAACCTATTGTTCTTTTCGTTTCCACAAGACAATTACGGGACCCGTATCCTATGAATCCGGAAGGCCAATTGTCATCTTTCGCCAGAGCTGTGTTTCCATTGAATAAACCGACATTGACTTTCTATCCTGACTCTCACTCAAGTTCATGGAGTTATGAGTTTGACCCAGGGCTAAAAAAGAACGAAACCACTAAAATAGAGAACAATTATTTCATATCAAAAGATAACAGCCATATAAGTGCAGTAGTATTTTCATATTCTTCCATCTTTGATGAGTATTTCAGCCCTAACCATAATGCAAAAAGCGGTGACGACTTTGTTATCATCCACAATCCTAGAGCGTCAAATCCCATAACAAGCGGGCTATTCAACTGTAGCGAAGAATATGAATGTAGTTATGATGGGAACGTCCTTTCTATTACAAACGTGAAAACGAACTCTGACGAATCAAACGATAAGTAATCGCGGCAGCGATCGTGACCCCTTGGGGCGCAGACACGTAGTGGCTGCGTTTTATGAGGTGGCCCCAAAGATTGCTAGATCCTGCTCCTTCGAACCTAAGAATTGTAAGGCAACAAGTTGCCAATAATTCTATATCGACTTCGCTACGCTCTGCTCAGGATGACAGGGGGTGAGAAGGTGGGTGGGGGCACCCATAAAATAGAGCGCGACGGCACTGCTGTGCCGGGCCGCCCACAAAAACTTTTCGAGGTTGAAAAGTTTGACAAAGTAGTGAACCTTGCTGCTCAAGCAGGTGTCCGCTATTCCATTACCAACCCCTATGCTTACATGCAAAGCAATATGGTGGGTTTCTTGAATATTTTGGAAGCATGCCGCAATTTCAATGTCAAGCACCTGATTTACGCATCCTCCAGTTCCGTTTACGGCCTTAACAGTAAGGTTCCCTATAACGAAGACGACAAGGTGGATTCTCCCGTGAGTCTCTATGCCGCCAGCAAAAAGAGCAACGAGCGTCAAAGGGCGAGCCTATCAAGGTGTTCAATAACGGAGACATGATTCGCGACTTTACCTACATCGATGATATTGTCGAAGGAACCATCCACGTGGTAGACCGTACGCCAGTCGCTTCAGATTGTCCCAACGGGGTCGCCTACAAGGTTTACAACATCGGCTGCAGCAATCCCGTAAAGCTGATGGATTTCATCAGCGAAATCGAGAACGCCTACGGCGAGCCCGCCAAGAAGGAATTCTTGCCCATGCAACCGGGTGACGTATACCAGACCAATGCCGACACCACCAAGCTGGAGACTGAATGCGGGTACAAACCCCACTGGAGTCTGCACGATGGCATCGCTGAATTCATGAAGTGGTATAAAAGCGATAAAAATCCGTTGAGATAATTATTGCGAATGCAATATTGAACTGCGGGCGGCAAGCCTAAAGTCTTGCCGGGCTAAAATTTTATTTGACAAAAATAGAATTAACTTCGATAATATCGAAGGGTTTTACGACCAGAAAAATTATATAGGGGATTTGAAACTTTGCAATTGACATTGAATAATAAAAATGATATTTTATGTGAAAAAATCACATAAGATAGGACTTAGCTATGTTGTCTGGCTTTTCTGTTGGTAATTTTTGCTCTTTTGACTCTGTAGAACGGTTGTCTTTGATTGCAGGGAATGTCAAGAAGAATTCTAAGAGACTTTATAAGTCAAAGGATTTTAAATTGCTGAAATTTGCAGCAATTTATGGAGCTAATGCATCCGGCAAGTCTAATTTTATTAAAGCAATGGATTTTGCGAGGAAAGCTGTTTTTGAAGGGAGTAAAAAATTATCAACCCTTTTATACTCCAAAGTTTGTGACATAAATAAATCAAAGCCTTCATATTTTGAATTTGAATTCACAATCAAGGATAAAACTTATGCGTATGGCTTTGAAATGGTTATTTCCGAGGGCCGTTTTACTGAAGAATGGCTGGTAGAACTTGGTCAAAAAGATACTATTATCTATTCAAGGAATTCTACAAAGGGAGATTTTCATTTTAATGAAAAGTTAGTCCCCAAAAATATCGCCGATCGTATTGGAATTTATTTTGATGATTTTAAGAAAGTTCAGGATTCTCTTATCATCCAAAACCTGGTCTTGAACAAGGCAGGACTTTATGAAATTGAATCAGGAATTTCGATTATACCTCAGATACTCTTTCATTTGGATGATATAAGCATCGCTTTCCCTCATACAAAGCTTGGCGAACATTGGGAGTACTTGTCTCCCGAAAATGAAGATCTTTTCTTAGATACGTTAAAATCATTTTCTACAGGCATTTCAAATGTCATTCGCAATGAAGTAAGTATTGACTATATCTTGAAGGATTTGCCTATAGAGTATCGTGAAAAAATTGAACAGGGTTTAAAGAATCCTAGGGATATTGGTGCGAGACTAGCTCTTAGCCATTATATGAGCATGAATGTGAATGGCCACCTCTATTGGTACGCTCCCAAAAGAGGCAAAAAAGCCTTGTCCTTCAATGAAATTTTGTTTGAACATAATGGTGTTCCAGGTACACTTTATTCATTTGGAGAAGAATCCGATGGCACAAAGCGCTTATTCAGCCTCTTGATCGTATTGTTAAGCAAGAAAAAGGACTCGGTTTTCGTCATTGATGAAATAGACCGAAGCCTTCATCCACAACTGACCCTGTATTTTGTGAAAAAATTTCTGCAAATTGCCGAAAAAAGAAATGTCCAACTGATTATTTCAACTCATGAAAGTCATCTTCTTGATTTGAACATTTTGCGTCAAGATGAAATCTTCTTTATTGAAAAAGATAAGTTTGGTGTTTCGAAGTTGTTTCCTTTCGATCAATTTAAAGAGCGATTTGACAAAAAAATAGAAAAGGCATACTTGGAAGGCCGTTATGGTGGAGTTCCTATTTTTGAATCCATTTTCTTCGATGAGGAGAATTCGTAGCATGAGAATTTCTAGACCATATGGCGAACGCTATTCTATAGAATCTTACTCTGTTGAACCGAAGAGAAAATTCTTTATAGCCTGCGAAGGAAAGAAAACGGAATATCAATATCTGCGGGGTATCTGTGAGAATCGTATTCAACTGCAGATAAATCCATTAATAGAAATTGTTTTGGTTGAACATGATGACAGCACATCAAGTAATCCATCAAAATTGCTTGAACAGGTGAAAGAGGATGTAAAAAAATCAGATTCTTATTCAAAGGACATTGATAAGGTTTGCTTAATTGTTGATCGTGATAGGAAGAGTTTTAAGTTGAGGCAGTACAACGAAGTTGTTACAAAATCAGAAGAGGAAAATTATTCTCTTTTCGTATCAAATCCTTGCTTTGAATTGTGGCTTTTATTGCATTACAGTGACCTGAAGGAATACCGTAAGCAGGAACTTCTCGAGAATAAGAAAAATGGAAGTCGTTCTTTTGTGAGTGCGTGCTTGAAAGATAAACTTAAGGGATCTTACAGTAAATCAAATCTTAATTTCAATAGAGACTTTATGAACAATATTGATATTGCTGTTAAAAATTCACAAATTTACGAACAAAATTTGGTAAAACTAGAAAACAATCTCGGCACAAACATTGGATTATTGATTCGTGAATTGAAAAAAAGTTGATTCCACTGTTCATCAACAACATCCGTCACAAGAAGGCCGTCAAGTGGAACCTGGACGATCAGGGATGGCTGGACAACATCACCAGTGGCGATTATGAGAAGAATTACGAGAATAAGTACAAGGGCCGCTAAACGTCTATCACAATAGAGAAATGTGCCCGGCAAGCCCTAAACGGTCTTGTCGGGCAAACAATCTTTTACCTCAGTTTTGACATTTTTTCATAATGTTTCTCGTAACCATTTCTGACAAACATTTCTTTTAGGGCTTCTCTGAAAATGCTTAAATCATACTCTTTTGAATCGTAAATGTTCATCATTTCAGAATGCGATTCTCTATTGATAAAACGGTAAAAAGCCTGGTATTTAGGTTCTCTTAACCAAGATGTATTCATAACATCACTCAAGCTTTTCCTTTCCATAAAACCAAAGAAATACTCAACAATATTACGCATGCAATTCGCCTGTAATATCGGAGAAAGTCCATCGGGTGCATTCACAACGGACCAATACGATTCATATTCATTCTGAACTTCATTATGGCCCATTGCTAGAATTTTACTTCCCTTCTCACCTTTTTTAACACGAAATAAAGCCTGACTATTCTCTACTAAGACACCATCTTTTTTTCTCTTGGGAAGAACCATCTCATAGAAGAAATACAGATTGTGTGTTAGAATGAAAATTTGTTCATATGCATCAGTGCTCTTTTTGTCTATCGGATCTTCACTTGTAAAAATCTTCTTCAACAACATTCCTGCATTGAATACGTAAATGTGGGACAAACTGGAAATGGGGTCGTCAATGACAATGATTTTTTTCTTTCCACTTGCTTGACCAGAAAAACTTCCCTTGCATGTTTCAATAAAATACAACAAGCTAATCATCATTTTTTCGCCTTCGCTTAGGCTTTTAAAGATATTTTCCCGTTGTCCCTCACGTTCAATTTGATACATTTCATTTTCTGCTTCGACAATTCTAAACGAGGTGATTCCAATATCAACAAGGCCTTTGTTGATATTTTCTACAGATTCGTGGATATTGACACCCTTTCTCTCTTCAACAGAAATAATTGATTTCTGAACAGAAATTTCATCCTTTTTTTTATTTATTTCTTTTTCTTTTATTCCACAGAAAGTGGCACAATTGTTCGCTGAAGTTTCAAATCCAGAAATGACATCATTCTTCTCATAACGCATTAACGACCAGAACTCTTTTTTCAGATCTTCCAACAATTGCTTCGATTTTGAAAGATTTTTGTTAAACTTTTCTATTTCTGTATTAATTTTTTCGATAATAGAATTCAAAGCATTTAATTTATCACTTGATTTTTCTAGGAAGCATTGATTACCTGGATTATTACTCTTTTCTTCAAGCTTCCGTACATTTTCCTGTAGCAAGAGTTTCAATTCAGAAAATCCCTTCACGTACGATACACGGAATGTACCTAATAGACGCTCATTCTGTACGATAGTATTCTCTTCGCTCACAAAAGAATCAACTAATTGGGTGTATTGGTCAGTAATTCTTTTTAGATTGGAAATGTCATTTTCGTAGGTTTTATCAAAATATTTATCAATATTTTGTGCAAGAATATTCACATCAATGCTTGTTTGACAAAATGGACATATATTCTTTCCGCTCTCTATAATCCTTTTAAGATATGAGCTACCTGACTTTACCCAATCGGAACATTTCATTTCGTTTATGAAATCGGAAATAACGCTATCTTTTCCGCCGACAATATGTTTTGTAAGCAAAGGTGAATTTTCAATGGATGAAAATCGATCTGCAATTACTTGAAGTTTGGCAACTGGAGTTTGATTATTTTTACGATATAAAGAAGCCTCTTTTCCCAGTTCCTCAATAGACCTTTTAGGTTTTGATTCTGGAAGGGGGATTTGTTTTAAATAATCATAGAGTTTTTGTTTATCCCCCTTTAATCCTTCAATACAGTAATCCAAAGGATTTGCAGAGTCTGCATATTTCGTTTTAATTTCCCATATCGAAGAATTAGTTTGTTGTTGGAGCGAAGAAAGTTCTTCTTTTTTTCTTTGGATTTCTTCACCTAGTTTAGCTATATCGCTTTGATTACTTTCAATCAAAGTCTTTGCCACATTGATTGCTTGTTTGGCAGATTTATTTTCACCTGATAAAGTAAATACACCTTTCAAACTTTCTTCATAGAAATTGTCTGCGACAAATTTATTGTTGAAAACATGAAACTCATAAGAATCCGCATCTGTTCCAACGTCGTATTCTATCCTACATTTTTTAAATTTTTCGTCCAGAGGATTGTAGAGATAATTTGAAATAGTACTTTTACCTACTCCATTCAATCCATATACAAGGTTAACTTTCTTTTGGGTTTCTAGAGTTGTTGCTTCCTTATAGGATGCACAGCCTTCCATCGTAATTTTAGTAATCATATTTGCACCTAAGTTTAGCACCACGCCACCATAACGATGTTATAAAAGTCTTATATATATTATTTATGCCTTAAAGAACAGTCCCTAACATTATTTTCCATCAGAAATGCGGCAGCGATCGTGACCCCTTGGGGCGCAGACACGTAGTGGCTGCGTTTTATGAGGTGGCCCCAAAGATTGCTAGATCTTGCTCCTTCGAACCTAAGAATTGTAAGGCAACAAGTTGCCAACAATTCTATATCGACTTCGCTATGCTCAGGATGACAGGGGGTGAGAAGGTGGGTGGGGGCACCCATAAAATAGAGCGCGACGGCACTGTCGTGCCGGGCCGCCCACAAAAACTTTTCGAGATTGAAAAGTTTGACAAAGTGGTGAACCTCGCTGCTCAAGCAGGCGTCCGCTATTCTATTGCCAACCCCTATGCTTACATGCAAAGCAATATGGTGGGATTCTTGAATATTTTGGAAGCATGCCACAACTTCAATGTCAAGCACCTGATTTACGCTTCCTCCAGTTCCGTTTACGGCCTTAATAGTAAGGTTCCCTATAGCGAAGACGACAAGGTGGATTCTCCCGTAAGCCTCTATGCCGCCAGCAAAAAGAGCAACGAGCGTCAAAGGGCGAGCCTATCAAGGTGTTCAACAACGGCGACATGATCCGCGACTTTACCTACATCGATGATATTGTCGAAGGAACCATCCACGTGGTAGACCGTACGCCAGTCGCTTCAGATTGTCCCAACGGGGTCGCCTACAAGGTTTACAACATCGGCTGCAGCAATCCCGTGAAGCTAATGGATTTCATCAGCGAAATCGAGAACGCCTACGGCGAGCCCTCCAAGAAGGAATTCTTGCCCATGCAACCTGGCGACGTATACCAGACCAACGCCGACACCACCAAGCTGGAGACTGAATGCGGGTACAAACCCCACTGGAGTCTGCACGATGGCATCGCCGAATTCATGAAGTGGTATAAAAGCGATAGAAATCCGTTGAGGTAATTATTGCGAATGCAATATTGAACTGCGCCCGGCAAGCCTAAAGTCTTGCCGGGCTAAAATTTTATTTGAGAAGTGTCAACAGTTGTTTGAGTATCTAGGCCAGGTTTGTAATCCACCCTTTTTTAAGGGAGTCATAACGTAAAGATTATCATTTTACTTCTTATGGAAATTGTTCAATAAAGCTTCCGCCATCAGCCTTTCTTTGAGCATTGATTTCTTTTTTGCAATAATCAAAAATATCGGCTATGCAAGTATGCAAAGAGAGTGACGGATTAGCATCAAACCAGCAAAAGCCACTCCATTTTTGACATTTTTGAAATTCTTCACAATCTTTCTGAATTCGGCCTGAGCGTCTTATTGCAGAACGAACATCTTCTAATCTCAAAGAAGAAAGGACTCTTTTAAAATTATTTTCGACTTTATAATCTTTAAGGCTTTGAAACTTTTCATTAAACGCTGAATTAATTGGTCCCAAATAATCCTTTTGCGATTCAACCGATTTAAAGAAATCCTGCTTATGCAAAATCATCCACAATTCAAAATCAATATTCGTATAACCAAGCACATATTTCATATTTTTCTGCTTGGAGGCATCACTCATTTGCTTTAGAATGGTCTTGAAATTCTCAACGTTTCCTTCATGATCAAATACATGAACAACTTTACGTTCCTCGCATAAAATTGCACTTCGCTTCATGTATTTAGAGGGATTCATTTTCGCAGAATCCAGTTTCACAATAAAATCGGCATTCAATGATTCAAGACGAATATTGATTTGGTTCTGCAACCAATCTAAATACCATTTTTCAGTTTCACCTTCAACTGAGAAATAAAATGTCTGAGAACTTTTTCTAAGAGGCATTTTCGCCTCCCATAATCCGTTCAAAAAGATCCGTAAAGTCTATTTGCTTTATGGCTCCATATTTATCAATAAAATAGTTTTCCATATAGTCTTTACCCTTGCGTGCAGACGTTCCTCTAGTACCAAAGTCAGAGAGCGAGTACAGCACACTACCCTTTTCATTGGAAGTTCGATCCACAAACTTTATTTCATCCCTACGGAACAGATTATTATTCAAGTACAAAGGATTCTGACTATTGAATATCAGCTGAGCCCCATTCTTATTGATATCATCATTATGGAAGAGATTGATAATGCTCATTACAGCCATGGGATGCAACGAGTTATCAAGTTCATCTACAACGAGAGTTCCACCCCGCATAAGCGTCATTACAACTGCAGGAAAAATATTGATAAACCTTAAAGTTCCCAAGGACTCAAAAACCTTGGAATACACGGCTCTCCCATTGACTTTTGAAATCATTTCAGGATTGGAATCATCCTTTTCCTTATAGAATCCAAGATCATTCGCATCACTGCCAAAAGCATGCGCCGCTTCTGTAATCAAACCATCCGTAAAAATTCCACGACCCATCACACTGGGGGACAATTTTAAATCCTGAAGATTGCAAAAAGTCATCAGAGAATCTTGGAAAAACTCATTGATTGTAGGGTACAGAATTTTTCCAAATATACTTTTAAATCCATTCGCTAAAAATAAATCTTGATCACTTAAAGAACCATTTGCCAAAGCCTTCGCGGCATCAATTTGGCTCATGGTCTCCTGCGAAAAACTGTCCTTAAGTGACTTAAGGTTTCCAATCGTTACAGATTCTCTATCACGGTTAAACAATTCAACATCATTCACGCGAAGAATTTCTTTTGTAATAAATCTTGGTGCATCCGCTTGTCCAAAAAGACCAACGTTAAACGACAGGGTATAATCAAATAAATACCTACCTTGGCAAAAAGAGATAAACAATGTCACAGGGCGTTCTTCTGAACACGTAAAGTCAGGAATCAAAGACAGATTCATGGCAACAGGATTTTCCGAACGAGAATCGGAATCTCTAATGTTACCACGAAGGACGAGGTTCTTCAACAAATCCAGTGCGCAGATTACAGATGTCTTACCCGCAGCATTGGGACCATAAATAATAGAAGAACTTAGGGACTTTAGCAGTTTCTTACCAACCTTAACAGTTTTGACACTATAGTCAAGTCCCTTCTGCTTAGGAGCTGCTTCCATAGAAAACAAAAATTCATCAGCAAAAGACCTGAAATTCTTGGCCCCAAATGCGATAAGCATAGAAAACTCCTTGTTTCACGCCAAAATTACAAAAAAAAACATAAGAAAACAAGTGATTTTGCATGATTTGTGCAAAATTACCACGTGGGTCGACGTTTTTTACTATATTTTCTCATAGAAAAAGGCTCCGCCCGGCAAGGCGAAACCCTATTCAAAGGACCGAATGGTTCGGCACCCTTGTTGTTTGAAAGTACGACAAATATAGCCGAATTCCTGAAAAAAGTATGACGGAAAACCTGTCCATTCTCGGTTTTCCACCCATTTTTCAAAGAAGAGGCTATATAATGCAAAACTTCGATGAACATTCTTCCAGAGAGACCTCTAAGAATAGCGATTACATTTTCGTACGCTATCGCAGAGAACCTCACACCAACAGGCTTCTCGACGCACAGGATTATGGTCACAAGGCCTGGAAAATTCCTGTCCGCAGAAAGAAAAACTAGTTGTGGTTAAAGGAACCTTGCCAGATTAACTGGCAAGGTTTTCTTCATCCAGCACTAGAGGTCCCTTTAAAACATGATGAACATAGGAGCACTTCTCGTATAGACACTGTATACCCACAATGTTTAAATCCTACCCAAATGTTGCCCCAAGTTTACATTTAGTCGGTTTTGGGAGAATTTGCGCTTGAACTGACCCTGCTTGACTGCGGTTTGACTGCGGATGGTCATAAACACGGAAAGTATACAGTGTCACATTTGATAGTGAACAAATGTATAGGTTTTTGGAACGATATGAACGAAGAGATTGTAATTTTCAGGACCAATGACGAGTCCATCAATGTGGAGGTCCGTTTCGAGGACGAGACGGCCTGGCTTACGCAGGACCAGATGTCCGTGCTGTTTAGCAAGTCTAAATCGACCATAAACGAGCATATAAAGAACATTTTCCAGGAAGGTGAACTGGTCGAATCGCAGGTGATGAGAAAATTCGGAAATTCCGAATTTACGCATAATTTGACGAAAATGACCAATTTTTACAACCTTGACGTCATTTATTGACTATGACCCCAAGGCGGATACATCGGTTCTGTTCTTCAAGAAGGTGCAGAACAAGATGCATTTTGCCGTGCACGGGCAGACTGCGGCGGAGGTCATCTATAGCCGCGCAGATGCCGAAAAGGTTTTTATGGGACTTACGACTTTTTCTGGGGATAAGCCGACATTTGCTTAAAGGCAATGGCTCTATTTCCCATGAACAGGCGGTCGAAAAGGCTACCGGTGAATATCGCAAATACCAGCAAAAGACGCTCTCGTCTGTAGAAAAGGCTTTCTTGGATTCTATCAAGACGATCGAGAAAAAGACTTCAAAAAAAAACTTGAGCAGGGTAAAAACTTTATAATGGGATAGCCCGTCGCATTGTAAGCTTACAGGAGGTTGCGTTAGGGATGGAGGCCCGAAGGGCCGGGGGTAGTGTCAAGGGTTTTTCGCAAAAATAGCGAAGCAACATCAAAGCTGATTCTAGGAAACTTCGCCTGATGTAGTTCCTATTTTTTTTCACCCCCTTAGAGGAATTTGCGAAAGACAATATACGTTATCGTAAAGCGGATGAATAAACAAGGCTGCGCTTGGCGCAGCCTTGTTTCGTTACATACGGGATGAAACGGATGCGTGCCTGGAACGGCACGCGGGTGTTACTTTACGTTCACCTTCTTGATGGTGCTGCCGTATTTCAGCAGGTAGGTGCCGGCGTTCTTCACGGGGACCACTGCGCTTCCGCGGGGGGCCACGAAGCTTTCGAGGGTGCGACCCTGCATGTCCATCAGGTTGTAGACCGTGCCTGCATCACCGCCGGAGATGACGATGTTGCGGCCGCGGGTAACGACGCTGATGTTTGCTGTGCGTGCGGCAACGATGGCTTCTTCTTCGTCATCGTCGTCAACGACTCTCCTGCTGGAAGAAGAACGCTTCTTGCTGGAGCTGGAGGCGATTTCTTCGTCATCAGCTTCGTCGTCTTCGTCGTCGAAGAGGCTGCCGGTGCCGCCCTTGCTGGAGGAGGAGCGCTTGACGCTGGAGGAGGACTTTGGCTTAGTGCTGCTGCTAGTCCCCTCGGCGTCGCTCGGGGTGACACTGGAGGACGACGTGCCGGGCTTAACGCTGGAAGAGGTACCCGGCTTAACGCTGGAGGATGTACCCGGCTTGACGCTGGAGGAGGTGCCGGGCTTAACGCTGGAGGACGTGCTCGGGACGATTTCGCCATTTTCAGAGATTTCGCAGGAGTTGCCTGCGCATTCCGTGCCGGTGGCAACTTCGTAGCGTTCGGATTGCGGGTCGTCGTCGAATACGTGTTCCCTGGGAATATAGCAGGGATCCATATCGCGTCTGCGAGACACCTGGTCCAGGTAGATGTTGCTAAACACGTTCATGTTGCTCATGGTGGTTCTGCGGTCGCAGAAGAAGAAGTCCAGGTCGTACTGCTTGCCTTCCACGAGCAGGTCACCATTCCTGTCGGTAATCAGGCTCAGGTCTACGTAGCCGGGGGCCGCCATGTGGGTTCCGCCCAGGTCGATGGCCAGCTTGCCGCCGATAAACACCCAGATGTCGTCATCGCCACGGACGCCGAAACGCTGGCCAACGTGGTAGGTGAACTTGGCGTGGGATTCAAAGCAGAAGTGCTGGTTTCTTGAACCGTCCCAGCGGATTTGTCCGGATCCAGTATAGTTCGTGGTGCTGCTGACGGTTCCTATCTGTTTTTTCCCGTAGGAGTCAAAAATGGGCCAGCCTGCGGGAGCATAGTCAATGCAGCTCCATCCCCAGATGCAGTCGTCGTAGTACGTAGAAGGGGTGATGTTTAGGGTAGATGCAATATCCTTCATCGTCAAGTCATCGCCATTGGAGAACTTGCCCTCGCAATCCATGCCCAGCATCCAGCCAGGGCCATTGCAGAGGGTGTTGATTTTCATGACATTTTCATTTTCGTCAAGATCTCTGAGCCTGGGGCCCATAAAGACGGGCCCTTCTGCGGGGCGCTTTATTCTTGCCTGGGGAACGGGTTCCATACCCCTGTTGTATCTCAGGAAAATTTCATCGGTGATTTCTTCGGCGGGGTAGTAGCCGCCCACCACCGGAGCGCCAGGGGATAGGTAATCGTCAGAAGAAAATTCCCAGTTGTTGAAGGTGTTCTTTGACAGGGGTATTGACGCGCAGGAACGTTCATTGACTCCTTCCGTGACGTTGAACAGCTGATTGAAATATTTCTGGTCAATAAAGCAGGTCTTTCCCGCGGTTTCGGAGAGAATTGGCTTGCCATCTTCTCCCAGAGTTTCTTCTACAATCCCCTTGGTGATACCCATGCAGCTGTTGACTGCCTCTAGTGCGGCTGTTGGACCTATGCCCTGGGCGCCTGTCTGGCAACCTTCGCCTCCCAAAGAGTAGCAGGAGAAGGCCGGGTGGAGTTTTGCGTCAGTATCATACAGAATTCCCATGAGCGGGAAACTGCAGATGCCCTCGTAGCCAGGGTCGGTACTGAATATATACTGGCCCTTGTAGCTGCTGGCGACAATGTAAATATCATTTGTCTTGTAGGTCTTGAAAAGTTCCTTGGGGTTGAATGCTTCTGCTGTCCCGTCAATGCCGAATGTGACGTTCTTGATGCGCTCGCTTCGGAATATTGCTGCGTCGGTGAGATCTTCCTCGAATGCGGGGATGGTGTACCATCCGCAGCGGTCTAGGTCCAGAATGCTGGGAAGTTCATCGCCGTTCTGGGTGAGCAGCACGGGCTTGTCGTTGATCCATGCTTCGGTCTGTGGCGGCAGAACGTGGAAATTGTAGACTCCCGCATTGCTGTAACGTACTAGGGTCTTGCCAGGTTGTCTGGGATTTTCCATGATGTAGACGTCTTTGACGTCAACGCGAGAGATGATGGTGTCAAGTTTTAGACTGGTGCTGCTATTAGTGTTCAGGTAGTTCGGGTAGCTAATGCTCGTAACGGGATACCAGCTATCTGCGTTGAGCATGCTGATCTCTCCGAACCTAGCAAAAGATTCGCTCTTGCTTGCTGCCAGGATTGGCGTGCAGTGGGACTCCGTTTTAGTGGTGTAGACGGTGTCGTAGGTATTGTTGTCCTTGTCGTTAATCTTTACGAGTTCGAAATTTTCGACGGTCTTGTCCTGGCATCTGGTGGTGTACTGGGTGAGGGCGATGCTCGCGGAGTATGTCGAAAGATTTGGGGTGGTCCAGCCGTCTTTGATGGGAAGGCTGATGAATTGTCCCATTGACGTTGTGTAGATCTTAGGCCAGTCCCGAGGCACCTGGAAGTGGACTGCAACGTTTTTCAGCATAGCGCTGTTCACGTAGTCTGTAACGGTTGTAGAGTACGTCGACTGGCTTATGCTTACGAAAACGTTGGGACCACCCTTGAAGGAACTTTCCGTAATGTCTGCGATAATCTTGTAGCCTTCATCGGCGGTTGAATAGGTGTAGAAGCAGACAGAGACTGTGTCGTTTACAAGGTAGTTCTTCGTGGATAAGTCAAATTTGGAGGAGGTGGAAGTGCTGCTCTCGTTGTACGGGGAATATAGTCGCTCGTCTTCGTTTGGCTCGATTTCATCGAAACTGTTTCTGATGGAACAGCCCCTGGAGGCGTACAGCTCGCTGGTGTTGGTTTGTACGTAGATTCTCTTGTAGGTGTCGTTTTCGCATGTTGCAGAAGTTGCCGGCTGCTTCGTGTACCAGTACTGGCCTTCGGGGTCGTCTGCAACGAGGTACAGCGTGGTTGTCCTGTTTGCTGTAAATAGGTTTTTCAGGTTGAAGGTTGTGCTGCCGTTGATCTTTACCGCCGTTTTTGTGTCTCCTGCAATGTACAGGGAGGAGAGGGTGGTCATGTCCTCGTCATAGATGGACAGGGTCTTCCACGGACAGTTATTTTGGTTGCTCTTGAAACGGTATTCCTTAAAGGTGCCGTTGCCGCTCATGGCGATCTGCTTGTCGTACCACTGGTCGTTCTGGGGAGGCAACACATACAGTGTGTATGTTGTGGGCGGTAAGGCTCGTCTTTCCGTGATGCCGGTTGTGGGACCGGTGAACACGTACATTTCTGTGATGGGTTCTCCCGGCTTTGCTCCGAAATCAGAGGTGTAGCCGCCGTATTCCACATATTTGGTCTTGAGGCCAGCGTCGAGCCATTCGCTGGTCCCTTCTTCCTTATTGTACAGGCTTATGGTTCCGTAGTAAGATATCAGCGTGGTGCGGGCTACTTCTGTGTCGTAGATTGTGTCCAGCGCAAACTTGTAGGTGGTGTCGTACGTTATGATGCCATCTTCGTCTTCGCGTTCGGTAATCTTGTCCACTATCATCAGGTAGGTTGTGTCTCTGAGATAGTTGCCGTCTTCGTCCTCAATGGGGTAGCCGTCTTCATCATAGACGAGCTTGATCTTGTCCACGATCTTTTTGGTGGTGTAGGTGTCCAGCGTGTCGTAGTCTACGATGGCGGTTGTTTCAATGGGGAACTGGGCGGCAATCCACCCGTCTATGGGGGCGCCCAAGTATGTGCGAATGTAACCGCGGTCCTGATACACCTTGTCCCAGTTCAACTCGATATAGGCGGTTACCTTGCGCAGGTCCTTCTCGTTGAAAAACACCTCGTTGTCGACGATGTAGATTTCGTTTGCTCCATCGAGGGAACTTTCTGTAACGGCATTAGTGCTGGTGTATGTCTTGCCGTCGTTCAGGAGACCGTAAAGGCAGAATTTGCCCGTGAGGCTGTTGATGCTGAATTTGCTGACGTCTACCCAGTCGTACTTGTCGGTGGTAAGCATCTCGCTTTCGTTGACGAGGAATTTCCCGTTGTTGTCCTTGATCAGACAGCTGGGGGACAGGTAAATATTTGCCCAGTTGGCTGGTTTCTTGATGTGGAGGGTGTAGTCGGCTTGAGCAGTGGTGGCGAGTGCCAGGATTGCGGCGGCCGCGGTGGCTATTCTGGAGAGGGAAAATTGCATAAAATACCCTGAACTGTAAACATTCCTTATCAAACTTACATTTTTAGTGAAATTTTGCAACCTTAATCACATTTTTTGATGCCGTAAATGAAAAAATTTGGATACGATACACATGTTCGGCACTTGATGTGTAATAAAATATTAACTATACTTATGGTATATTTGTTCAATTTATAAGGTGATCATATGTTAAAAAACACTATTCTCTTGGCGGGCGTTGCCGTGGGTGTTGCATCCCTGGTGGCATGTTCCGACGATGAATCTACAAGTGCTAGCAAGTTGCCTGAAGGTGCCTGCACCATGACGGCAACTGAAGACGAAGGTGTCGAAATCAAGTGCGGCAACGACGTCTTTGGCGTAATCAAGGAATCCGCTGATGGTGTTTATGGCGCATCCTGCGCTGCAGAAGCTCTGAAGGATGACTCCGGCTACAAGATTATCTGTGCAGGTGACTCTGTGGGCGTTGTCTACAATGGTCTTCATGGCCGTAACGGCGAACCGGGCAGCACCGGTGCTCCGGGTACCTCCTGCAAGGCTGAAGAATCCGCTGAAGTCGATGGTTTCGACGTGATTTGTGGTGACGAAGTCATCGGTTACCTCTACAATGGTATCAAGGGCGAACAGGGCGTTAAGGGCCCCAAGGGCGACAAGGGCGATAAGGGTGAAGACGGTGAAGATGGTGATGATTGCACCGTTAGTTCTACCGGCCTCGTAACCTGCGGCACCACCAAGTTCCAGCTGGAGAATGGCGAGAACGGTGATGACTGCTCCGTTAGCGCAACCGGCCTCGTGACCTGCGGCGAAACCACCTTCCAGCTGAAGAACGGCGAAAACGGTGAAGGCTGCTCTGTTAGCGCAACCGGTCTTGTGACCTGCGGCGAAGACGAATACCAGCTGAAGAACGGCACCAACGGTGTTGGCTGTAGCGTTAGCGCATCTGGTCTCGTGACCTGCGGTGAAGGTGATGATGAATCCACCTTCCAGATTGAAAATGGTGTAGGCTGCTCTGCAACTCAGGATCCTGATACCAAGGATGTGACTGTGACCTGCGGCAAAGATTCCTTTGTGCTTAATCCCGGCGACAAGGGCGACGATGGCGTTGGCTGTACCGTTGATGCATCTGGTCTCGTGACCTGCAGTGAAGGCACTTACCAGCTGGAAAATGGTGCGGATGGCGACGACTGCTCTGTTGATGCCGATGGTCTCGTGACCTGCGGCGAAACCTCCTTCCTGCTGAAGAAGGGTGACAAGGGTGATGGCTGCTCCGTTAGTGCAACTGGCCTTGTGACCTGCGGCGAAGAGACCTTCCAGCTGAAGACTGGTGACAAGGGCGCAGGCTGCTCTGTTAGCGCAAGCGGTCTCGTGACTTGCGGTGAAGGTGAAGATGAATCCACCTTCCAGATTGAAAACGGCGTTAGCCATGGCTGCACCACTGCTCAGGGAACAGGCTTTGTCTCCATCACCTGTGAAGATGCCGATGGCAACGAAACCACCAGCTATCTTTACGCTCCGGGCTATGACGCGGTATGCGGTGATGCAGCATATGATTCTGCCACCCAGTTCTGCTATGAAGATGGTGTCTATGAAAAGGATAAATACTGGGATGAAACTTCAAGGTACCCTAAGAGTGAATTCGACTGCCCGGGTGCTCCTGAAGATATGACATCGTGCTCTAACAGATAATCAAGCATTAAAGCAAAGAGATTTTAAACAAGGAATACAAAATGAAACTTAAATTCGCATTTGGAATCGCTACTGCTGCAATGCTGTTTGTCGGCTGCGGCGACGATTCTGTTACCAACATCAATGACGAAGCTAAGGCAAAGGGCCAGGTGACCCTGAAGATTGTTGACTCCAATACTGGCGTCGCAATCGATTCTGCCGAAGTTTACTCCCTGGTCAATGGCAAGTCCATGTTCAGTGACGCCAAGGGTGTCGCTGCCTGGAAGAAGAATGACATTGGCACTTACGAATACACCATCACCAAGGAAGGCTACGCCACCCGTACCGTGACTGTTGACCTCCTGGAAAATAGCAAGGGCGACATGGCCCGCGTGGAAGACAAGGTTATCGAAGTCCCCATGTACAAGATTGGTGTTTCCGTGAAGGGTACCGTACTTCTGGCTAACCCCCAGACTGGCAACCAGGACGCTGCCGCCAAGGTGACTGTGATCTTGAAGTACACCGACCCGTTCATCATTCCGCAGGAAGTGGAAACCATTACCGACAAGTCCGGTGTCTATGAATTCGAAGACCTGGCTGAAGGCCTGGCTTACACCGTGTCTGTGCCTCAGTATGTCAATAAGTCCTTCACCTACGCTTACGATGGCTCCAAGAACATCATGGACGCTCTCCGTAGCGGTGAAAAGAAGACTCTGGAACAGATTACCATGTCTATCGTTGGTCTGAAGCCGGAACTTATCAAGTCTAACTTCAAGACTGTCGATGTGGCTGACTCCGTACAGATGACCTTCTCCGTTGCTCTGGACGCAGACTCTGTGGCCAATGCATGGAAGGTCTACAAGAACGGCTGTGAATCCGGCACTGAAGTTCTGGTTACCGCTTCTCTCGGTAGCGATAACAAGACCATTTCCGTTGCTCCGGTTTCCAAGGAATGGACCAAGCTTGCTTCTTACTGCCTCGTCGGTAGCGTGTTCTCCAAGGAAGGGCGCGTTTTTCCTGTTGATTCGGTAATCTTTGTTCCGGGTAGCGCCGTTTCCCAGCCGGAAAACGTCAAGACCCCGACCGCAGTCGCATACTATGACGATTACATCCAGCTCAGCTGGGATGCTCTGGAATCCGAAGTCAAGGGCTTCAAGATCTTCTACAAGACCAACAATACCGCTGACTACGTGGAATACCTGAAGTGGCCCGGCGAATTCGGCGTGAACAGCCTGCCTGTGGACTCCACCAAGTGCCGCTCCGCAGAAACCAGCTACTACTCTGAATGCGAAGAAAAGATTGAAGAATACGGTGACTATGCTCGTCGCGACGTGAACTACTACTGGTACACCAAGCATAAGGCTACCTCCAATGCTACCCAGTACAACGACGACATGGAACTGTACTACAAGGATTCTACCAGTGTCACTTATATGTGGAACAAGAAGGTGGAAACCGATGCTGACGACCTGGAGTCTTCTAGGGAATATATCCATGTGTGGACCACTCAGTATACGACGGTGACATGTGAAACTGATTATGGCTATTATGACGAATGTCCTGAATATGAACTTTATGGTTCTTACGATGATTACACTTATCTGGGTGGCGGTGTCTATAGCTATATCTGGAAAGTCAAAGAAGACCTGGCTACTCCGGACACCTGCGTAAGCACTTCTTCTTACTATGACTATTGCGAACAGTACTCCACTTATGGAACCGCTGCCGCAAGTTCTGAAGTGAAGTACTACAAGAGTGTTTTGGATGAATCTACCAAGTGCACTGTGAAGTATACAGGTTCTTATGCCTATGAAGATTGTGACGCTTATGCGGAAACTCTTGCCGCTCCGGCATCTACTGATCTTACCTACTGGCACTTCACCTACACCGACTCTACTTCTTGCACCGTCAAGTCCAACTCCAGCTTCGACACGACTCCGTCTTGCCAGGCTAAGGTTGAAAGCCTTGAAAAGTCCTACGACAAGATTGACTACACCTACTTCTGGTACACCAAGTATGCAAATGTCAAGCCGACTGCAACCGACTCCAAGGCATTCATCCCCGTGAACAACGTTCTGGACGGTGACGCCAACTCCGTGAAGTTCATCATCCTCCCGTATGCCACTGTGGATGGTGAAGTCATCACTGCTCCGGTTGAAGAAGCTGTTACAACAAACGCTTTTACAGTGAAAACTGAAGAAGAACCTGCAGAAGAATCTGCAAAGAAGTAATTAAAGGGAGAAAGGTACAATTATGAATTACAAAGTTATTCCTTTTGCTGCAGCTGCAATGTTGATGTCTGGCTGCTGGTTCTCCGAAGACTCCGTCACTAACGCAAGTGCCGAAGCCAAGGAAAAGGCTCAGGTCACTGTTAAGGTCGTCGATGCAAAGTCTGGCCTTCCGGTTGATTCTGCAAAGGTATTCTCCGTGCTGAAGGGCGATACCGTCTATACTAACGCCAAGGGTCTTGCCACCTGGAAGGGCAATGTTCTCGGTGACTACGACTACATCGTCATGAAGGACGGTTATGCAAGCACCCTCGCCAAGGTGACTATCGAAGAAACCGGTAAGGGCAACACCGCTCGCGTACCGGACCGCATTGTTGACGTTAGACTCCATCAGGAAGGCGTGACCGTTAACGGTACCGTGCTCATGAAGGACGCCTATAGCGACAACCTCTCCGCAGCACAGAAGATTCCTGTTGTCATCCGCTATGTGAATGGCGATGTCTATCCGTCTGAAGTGGAAACTGTCACCAACTCTTCCGGTGTGTTCTCCTTCGAAAACCTGGCTGAATTCGCTGAATACGAAATCGTGGTTCCCCAGGCTGTCGTTGACAAGCAGACCTACGAAGCAGTTACCAACCTCGGTACTGTAAGTGGCCTCCGCGCTGGCGAAGTTCGCAACCTCTCCCAAATCACCATGGAAGTTGTTGGTCTCCGTCCGGAACTGATCCACAGCAACCTGAACAGCCTCGACTCCATTGATGAAGGTGCCGACCTGAAGCTTACCTTCTCCACCAAGCTGATTGCAGACTCCGTCTCCACTTCTTGGCGCGTGTTCAAGGGCAGCTACGTTGACGATGGCGAATGCTACGGTGGTACCGAAGCTCTCGCCTTTGCAACCCTCGATAAGGATGGCAAGACCGTGATTATCCAGTCCGTCTCCGGCAAGTGGAACCGTGCAACCTACTGCGTTGAAGGTGTCGTCTATACTTCCGAAGGCTACTCTGCATCTCTCGTACGTACTTTCGTTCCGGGCTCTCTCACTGAACGTCCGTCCAACGTAAAGCTGTACGATATCGATGATACCGACTATCCGTCCTTGCTCCTCTCCTGGAAGGCTCCTGCAGAAGACATCACTGGTTACAAGATCTTCTACAAGACCAACAAGATGGCTGACTTCATTGAATTCACCACCATTGAAGATCCGAAGGCTCTGGAATACTCCGTGAATGCAAACGACTACCGCTTCGAAGACGTTGGTAAGGTTTCCTTCGCTGTGCTGCCCTACGCAATGATCGGTGGTAAGGAAATCATCTCTGACGTTGAAAGCGAAACCTTCAAGGCCAGAACCTACACCTTCGACTAATTTTTGCAGAAAGTACGCGAACAACGTACAACTTGCAATAATTATTTGACAAATTAAATGGCACCGCCTCAAAAGGGCGGTGCTGTTTTGTTGAAAAGAGTTATATATTTACTAAAAAGTATTTTGTAAAAAAGGTTGGTAATTATGAAGAAGCTTGTCGGTTTGACTTTGGCTACGGCGACATTTGCCCTGGCTCAGTCTGGGCTTATGGGCGGTACAGACGGTATCCACCAGACAAACGCCAAGACTCTTGGCCAGTGGGGCGTGACTGTCGGAACAGGTGGCGATGGCGCCATTGATGCCTGGGGCATTGCCCGTGGCGGGTATTACCTTGAAGATGGGAAAAGTAAGGCTCTTGATGAGGTGACCCTTTCTGGATCTGGCAACTTCTTTATTGGCCTCGGTCTTGCAGACAATGTGGATATCGGTGTCGGTCTGCCAATTTACAACGACATGGGCTACATGAAGGACTTTGGCGATGCCTTTACCGATGCGAAGCTTGGTGATCTGAATGCCTGGTTGAAGGTTAGCTCCATGTCGGCCGGTGACAGCAGCGTCTTTGGCGTAGCTGCCCAGTTGGACGTGTTCATGCCCACGGGCCGCGAAAACATGGGCTTCCGTCCCCGTCATGCCTGGTTTATCAAGAAGGGCGACGTTAGCCCCTATACCGCAAATGAGATCGTTGTGGGTGCAACCGGTATCTTCACATTGGACCTGACTCAGGTGAATGTTCCCCTCCGCTGGAATGGTAACGCCGGTTTCTTCTATGCTGACGAAGGTTCCAACACCTTGGCTTTTGCAACGGGTCTTGACCTGTGCTTGGGTGCCGTGGTTCCCTTTGTGGAATTCTCCGGTGAATACCGCCTGGAAGAAAATGGCATTCCAAGTAAGTTCATGGACAACGCCGTGATGCTGACCCCGGGTATTCGCTTCCATCTCCCGCTTGGTGTAGATATTGCCCTTGGTGCAGACATTTCCATGCGCGCTCTTAACAATGCATCCTTCGACTACGATAAGGAAGTCAAGAACATTGGTGATTACAGAATCGGACATAAGGAAGGCGGCAAGCGTATTGTGTACTCCTACACTCCGGCTTCCCCCTATGCTCTTACTGGCTTGCTGACCTGGCGCTTTGGCCGCGAAAAGAAGCCGGAACCGCCGAAACCTGACACCGTTGCCAAGGTAGATACTATTGCCAAGGTTGATACCCTGGTGAAGGTCGACACCATTGCCAAGGTAGACACTGTTGCTAAGGTTGATACTATTGCCAAGGTCGATACTCTGGTGAAGGTTGACACCCTGACGAAGGTGGATACGGTGGCTGTGGTCGACAGTGCCATGATTTTGCAGAACAAGGCTCTCCAGGATTCTCTCGCCAAGCTGACTGCTGACGATGACCAGGATGGCGTTCCTAACGTAAGCGATGAATGCCCCATGACCTTGAGGGACGTTGCCGTCAATAGGAGAGGCTGCCCTGAAAATGCCAATGAGGATCTGGATAAGCTTCAGGCCCTGGTGAAGTTCAAGAAGGGTACCGCCAAGCTGGACAAGGCTGGCACTAAGGCCCTGACAAGCGTTGCAAAACTGATGCTTGCCCGCCCGGACCTGCGTATTGAATTCCAGGTTCATGCCGATGAAGGCAAGAATGACTATGCAAATATTTCCTTGACGGATAAGCGTGGCAAGGCTATCGTTGACTTCATGGTCAAGCAGGGCGTTCCTTCCAAGTACGTCCGCTACAAGGCTATGGGTAATTCTGAACCTGTTGCAGCACCTGCTCCCGCAAAGAAGGGCAAGAAGGCCAAGAGCAATCCGAAGAACAACCGCGTGGTGTTTGCGCCCCATGTGATGAAGCCTAAGGCTCAGCCTGCAGCAGCACCTGCTCCTGCTCCGGCCGCTCAGCCTGCCGCTGCCCCGGCTCCGGCCGCTCAGCCTGCCGCTGCCCCGGCCCCAGCCGCTCAGCCTGCCGCTGCCCCGGCCCCTGCCGCCCAGCCAGCCGCTCAGCCTGCCGCCGCCCCGGCCCAGCAACCCGCTCCGGTAGCGGAGCCTGTTGCAGAACCGGTTCCTGCCGCTCAGCCCGCTGCAGCACCTGCTAAGCCGGCCGCTGCTCCTGCAAAGCCCGCTCCCAAGCCCGCAGCAAAGAAGCCTGCTCCCAAGAAGGAACAGCCGAAGGTCGAACCGGTCTTCTAATCTTTAGATAAATTTGTCTAAACTTACGCTAAGTCGTTGATTATTAACGGCTTGGCGTTTTTTTATGTGCCCGAGGGTGGACAATCAGGGGCCTAATTTCTAAATTTGCGCCCGAAGTGAGAAAATCAACCCCGGATGTATTGTGAAAAATAAAGTCTTTCTCCTGGTGGCGTTGCTTGCTGCCTCCTTGTCGTTTGCTCAGTCGGGCCTTATGGGCGGCTCTGACGGTATTCATCAGATCAATGCGAAATCATTGGGCCAGTGGAATCTTGTTGCTGGTACCGGTGGTAACATTTCAATTGACCCGTGGGCTCTTTCCCGCGGTGGCGTTTTCTATACCGATGGTGTAGAAGAGCATTTGCAGGATTTCAAGGTTTCTGCCACAGGTAACTTTTTTGTGGGCCTTGGCCTTGGCGATTTCATTGACGTCGGTGTCGGCATTCCTATCAACTATGACCGTTCCTACGCAGATGATTATCTGGATGCTACGACTAATATCAAGTTTGGCGATCTTGACGTGTGGACCAAGATTCGTGCGCCATTCCTCAGCGACAGTAACGTAATCAGCCTTGCCGCTCAGTTTGATCTTTATTTCCCCACTGGTGCAATGCACATGGGTCTCCGTCCCCGTCATGCCTGGTACATCAAGGATCACGGCGATTACAATCCCTATAGCGCAAGCGAACTTGTCATTGAAGCCCAGGGCATCTTCACTGCTGACTTCACCAAGAGAAATGTACCTTTCCGCTTCAACGCCAACCTCGGCTTGGTGTATGCTGACGAAGGTACCAACACCATGGTGTATGGCACCGGCATCAACTGGGTCATTGCCGACTACTTCGTTCCCTTCGTTGAATATTCCGGTGAGTTCCGTGTAGAGAAGAATAGCTATCCTCGTGATCCGTTGGAAGACCCCATGACCATTACTCCGGGTATCCGCATCAAGCTGCCTTACAACATCGAAATTGCCGGTGGCCTTGATTTCTCTGTCCGCGCCCTCAGAAACATCGGTCGCGACAAGGACAAGGAAATGAAGAACGTGGACAAGTACACGCTCACCTTCAAGGATGATGACGGCTACACCAGAACCTACGGCTACGTTCCGACCAATACCTACGCATTTACAGGCTTGCTGACCTGGAGCTTTGGCTTTGCTCCTAAGGCTGTCGAGCCGGTTTGCCCTCAGGGGCTGCCGCAGCCCGATACCGTCGTAAAGGCAGACACTCTGTTCGTTTCTGACACCGTTCTGAACCAGATTGTCTTGACCGATACGATCCGCGATGCCGATAGTGATGGCGTCATTGACTCCCTGGACGCCTGTCCCAATACTCCGATGGGCTTCCCGGTTGATTCTCTTGGCTGCCCTGTTGATGAAGACCACGACGGCGTAACTGATTCTCTGGACAAGTGCCCGGGAACTCCGGCAGGAATCTTCGTGGGCCGCGACGGTTGTGAACTTGACTTTGACCAGGATGGCGTTCCTGATCGCCTGGATATGTGTCCCAATACCGCACCTGGCATTGGCGTGGATTCTACTGGCTGCGCCAAGGACGAAGACCGCGACGGTGTGGCTGATGATAACGACAAGTGCCCGGCAACTCCGAAGGGGGCTACCGTCGATACCACGGGCTGTCCGCTGGATACCGATAAGGATGGCGTACCTGACTACATGGACAAGTGTCCTAACAACCTCCATGGAATCAAGGTTGACAAGGTCGGTTGCCCTGTTAACAAGAAGGAAGACCTTGAAAATCTGAAGAAGGGCATCAACTTCCAGAGTGGTTCTACGGTCTTGACCAAGGCAAGTTACAAGACTTTGGATGACATCGTTGCCTTGCTTACCAAGGTCGCTGATGTAAGTCTTGAAATCCAGGGCCACACTGACAACGTGGGCGACCCCGAAATGAACAAGAACCTGTCTCAGGGCCGCGCTCAGTCTGTTGTTGACTACATGATTCGCAAGGGTATTTCTGTAAGTCGTCTCCGCGCCATTGGCTTCGGTGATGAAAAGCCCATTGCCGATAACAAGACTAAGAAGGGCAAGGCAAAGAACCGCCGCGTTGAGCTGGTGCCGTTCTATCCGGACGAACAGTAACTTAGGCTGCCGTTTGGTTGGCATAGGCTGCAATTAGGTTGGCATAGGCCGCAATTTGGTCACCAAACTCCTCCTGCATGGATGTTTGGTGACCTTTTCTTAAAAACTTCGAAGGCCCGGAAAGCCTTGAATGCCTTGAAGGTCTCAATTGCCGCGACCTTAACTTTTTCTTTTCCGCTACATTCTGAAATTCATGGGGAGTGTATGAATCCTGGGGAATTGATTTCGCCGGATGTTTTTCTGCCGTTGCTACAAAAACGTGCGGAGGAACTGTCTGCGGCAATTGATGTTGTTTAATCGGAAATGGCGAAATGGTACGTTCCAAATCAGGGGTGATTATTGCAGAAGTACTGGACAAGTTCAATGTACCCTATCGTTATGAATTTCCATATAAATTAACGACTTCCACAAAAAGTACGCGAAAATCAAGTAAAGGCGAAAAGGGAAAAATGGATGATGCTGAGTATGTCAAAAATGTTAATGAAAAATTGGACGTTTGCGAAGCCAACGGCATCTTTCTGGGAGATCGTCTAATCATTACGAGAGAGACGGAGACGCGGCCTTTGAAGATTCCTCAGGTTCAACGCCTGGTGAAGAAGTTTTTGTTGTGATAAGGCGCGCTCTGCGGTAGTTCATGCATCCTAGTTAATTATATTTAACATGATAACAGGAAGTGTTTATGAAATTCGAAAAGAAAGTTTGGCTCTCTAGCCCCACTATGCACGGCGATGAAATCAAGTTCGTCCAGGAAGCTTATGAAACAAACTGGATGAGTACTGTCGGCGCGAACATTAATGAAGTGGAACGCCTGGCTGCCGAAAAGGTGGGCTGCAAATACGCAGTTGCGCTTTCTGCAGGAACGGCCGCGCTTCACCTTTGTGCAAAACTGGCCGGCGAAGCCCTTTACGGGATGCCCAAGGTGGGCGAGGGTAGCCTCAAGGGGCGGAAGGTTTTCTGTAGCGACATGACTTTTGATGCAACGGTGAATCCCATCGCCTACGAAAATGGCGAAGCCGTGTTCATCGATACGGAACGTGATACCTGGAACATGGATCCCGTTGCCCTTGAGAAGGCTTTTGAAATTTATCCAGAAGTGCGCCTGGTTGTTTTGGTGCACCTGTATGGAACCCCGGCCAAGGTGGATGAAATCCGCTCCATTTGCGCAAAGCACAATGCGCTGATTATTGAAGATGCTGCCGAAAGCTTTGGCGCCTCCTATAAGGGCAAGCAGACTGGTGGTTTTGGCGACTTCAACGCCATTAGTTTCAACGGCAACAAAATTATCACCGGAAGCGCGGGCGGTATGTTCCTGACCGATAGCAAGGATGACGCCGACAAGGTTCGCAAGTGGAGTACCCAGAGCCGCGAAGCCGCCTCTTGGTATCAGCACGAAGAAGTTGGCTTCAACTACCGCATGAGCAACGTGATTGCCGGCGTAGTTCGTGGTCAGATGCCGTATCTGGAAGAACATATTGCGCAGAAGAAGGCAATCTACGAACGTTACAAGGCAGGCTTCAAGGACCTGCCCGTACAGATGAATCCGTACGATGCGCAGAACAGCGAACCCAATTTCTGGCTCAGTTGCATGATCATCGATAAGGACGCCATGTGCAAGCAGGTCCGCGGCGAAACGGATGTGGCCTACGTTAGTGAACCGGGTAAGACCTGCCCCACGGAAATCCTGGAAAAGATTGCTGCAATGAACGCTGAAGGCCGCCCCATCTGGAAACCCATGCACATGCAGCCCATTTACCGCAGCCATGCGTTCATTACCGCACAGGGAAATGGCCGTGCCCGCACCAATGCCTACATCGATGGTTCCGTCGAGGACGTGGGTGCCGACATTTTTGCCCGCGGCCTTTGCCTGCCCAGCGACAACAAGATGACTGCTGAACAGCAGGATGCTATCATCGCGACCATCAGGGAGTGCTTTAAGTAAACGCTTCACACCGGTGTCATTCAGAGCCCACCCTCCACGCGTCATTCAGTGCCCTCCGCGAGTCATCCTGAAGAACCTCCCCGCGTGTCATCCTGAGGAGCGAAGCGACGAAGGAACTAATTGAACCTGTAAGAATTATGTACAAGATTTTTTTTAAACGACTCATTGATTTTTTCTGCGCTCTGGCTGCCATCATCTGCCTGAGCCCGCTTCTTGTTGTGCTTGTCGTTCTTGGTGCTATCAAGATGAAGGGAAACCCCTTCTTTACCCAGCCTCGTCCTGGCAAAAACGAACGCATTTTCAATCTAGTGAAGTTCCGTACCATGACGAACGCTCGCGATTCCCGGGGAAACTTGCTTCCCGACGACGTGCGCCTCACCAGTTATGGCAAGTTTTTGCGCAGCACCAGCCTGGACGAATTGCCGGAACTGTTCAACATCTTGAAGGGTGACATGGCTGTCATTGGCCCTCGCCCCCAGTTGGTTCGCGACATGGTATTCATGACTCCTGTACAGCGCAAACGTCACACTGTGCGCCAGGGCCTCAGCGGTCTAGCTCAGGTGAATGGTCGCAACGCCATTACATGGGAATCCAAGATTGATTACGATCTTCAGTACATTGAGAACATAACGTTCCTCGGTGATGTAAAAATCATTCTCACCACTTTGAATAAGGCCTTCATCAAAAGAGCTGACATCACCGAAGAAAATTGCGATACCGCAACGGATCTCGGTGATTATCTGCTTGCGACAGGTCGCATCAGTCAGACTGAATATGATGAAGGCCAGAAACTGGCGAAGAAGTTGATCGCGGAAGCCTTCTAGTTTTTACAAGGATTTTCCACTGGACGCTTTTGTTTTTCGCCAGATAAGCGGATTGAGGACTACAGTAGTAAAATGACTACAGAGCCTTGATTTCTTCGGGTGTAAGGCCCGTTCGCTTGGATATGATATCAAGAGGGACTCCGTCGTCACGGAAACCTTTGGCTAGCTCCCTGTTTTTAAGACCTTCGCCTTCTGCACGACCTTCCGCACGTCCCTCCGCACGACCCTCAGCACGTCCCTCCGCACGTCCCTCCGCACGTCCCTCTGCACGACCCTCTGCACGACCCTCTGCAAGACCGATTGTACGGCCTTCCTCAATGCCTTGTAGTTTTCCTTCGGCGAGGCGGCAAATGATTTCGTCCTGTGCAATCATGGAGTGCTCCTGGGTCTTAAGCAAACTTTCGCTTGCGGAATCAACTGAAATCCGCCCGATGGCCTGGTTGAGAATGTCATCTTCCATGTCGGGCAGGTCTTCCTTGCCGCCTGCATTTGCAAGCAAGTAGAGCCACCGCATTTCGCGGGAATCCGTCTTGTTGCAGTACTTGACAAAGTTCGGCAAGTCAAGTAAAATATACTTGATTTTATTTGTGACTGGCAAGGGGGCTTCGCCACCGCGATTCTTTTCTATGTCCGCCTTGCTGAAAATAGCCCACTCGTCGCGATATTCCGTGCAGTTTTCTCGGGGATGAAAGTTGCAAATCCAGATGGAAATGGTTTCGGGCAACTCGTAGCGGCGCTTGAGCTGTTCCTCTTCACGGAGTTTCTTGAAATCTGCGGACTTTGCGTACTGCTGCTTGCCTTTGATTGCAAGGAATGCACTGTAATAGAATACACGATCGATGAAGAACGGGTGCCCCGCTCGTTGCATCTCGATGTCTAGGAAACGGTTGTCTTCGGTGTGGGCGAAAATGTCGAGGGTGGTTGCTCGCCTTTCTGGAATCTTGAACTGGATCTTGTTTTCGAACTTGAATTCAAGATTGTCGATCCTTCCGCCTTCCTTGAGATGGAGAATCGTGTTCAGAAAATCGGTAAGTGTAACCTTGTCGTCAAAAAGTTCTCGGAATGCGGGCTCGTATTTGGGATCAAGGTACTTTACGCCTTCGAATATTTCTGGAATTTCTCTTTTGGTATTAGAGTTTTCTTTAACCATGGGGATACTCACTTTTTGGGGTGTATGATTGATAACCTCGCAAGGGTGCAATCCCTGGCGAAGATCATCTTGTTTTTGCTTGGGTGTTGCTCTTGGGGGTGGTCAGGTGGTTGTATCCCCTCGCTCCTGCCGGGTCCTCAAGAATGAATGGCCTCCCCGTTGTGCGACGCCTGCGTGGCAGGTCTGCAGCGGTTTCCCAGTCCGTTGCCAGCAACTCTGACGGGAGGAGAAAATCGATGTACATAAGATAAACAAATGGGCACTAGATGTCAAGGTGAAAGGTTGTTTTGGGGCAAAATAGAGCAGTTTGCCTTATGTGTCCAATGCGTGGCAAATCAAGTTATAAATACAATAACCATAATTGGCTTTTCCCGTTAGAGATTAAATTTTTCCTTAGCAATAAAATGTAAATTTGCAATGTCTATGCTTTACGAAATTGCTCATGTTGTAAAGGAAAAATTTGGATTTCTTTGGGATGCCATTGAATGGGGCAATTCCCAAGTTTTTGCAATGCTGCATAGTAAGATTCTTAAACAAATTCCCGAAGTACTAGCGGATTGTTCTGGTAAATACATTGTACGTGTTGCCGATGTAAGAGATGCTGATGCCCTTGCCATTTTTTTTGCGGAACAACCCGAAGATGCTTTTAAATTTTTTAAGCCCCATGGTTTTGACAGAGAATCTTTGATAAAAGTTCTTCGTAGTAAATCATTCCTGACCTTTGTTGTTGAGGATGAAAATGTGATTGTGGGATATTTTTTCCTGCGTTGCTTTGCGAATGGAAAAAGCTTTAAGGGATATATGGTCGGTCAGGACTATCGAGGAAAAGGGATTGCAAAGTTAGAAGGTGTTGCGATGAATAGGGTGAATGAATCCCTTGGCCTTCGTATGTTTGGATCCATTTCTCCTAATAATACAGCTTCTTTAGCTTGTGCCAAGGCAGTTAATGAACTTAAAATATTGAAAACCCTGGAAAATGGGGACTACTACATTGAATTTTTGCCAAAGGGAAGTTTATCGTGAAAGTTTTGATATTGGCAAATTTTTCTGTAGGCTTGTACAAATTTCGTAAGGAACTTCTGGAAGCTTTGTTGGCACATGGACATCAGGTATATATTTCTTTACCTGATGGTGAGTTCATTCCTGAGATGAAACAGATGGGGTGTGAGTTTATCGAGACTGAAGTTTCACGCCATGGAACAAATCCGATTGCTGAATTGAAACTGATGCGTAAGTATCGTTCAATTATCAAAGGAATTAAACCAGATATTGTATTTACATACACAATAAAGCCAAATGTTTATGGTGGACTTGCTTGTCGTAAACTGAATGTTCCCTATGTGACAAATGTAACCGGTTTAGGTTCTGCTGTGGAAAATGGGGGAATCCTCCAAAAAATTACATTAGCTTTGTACAAGTCGGGATTGAAAAAAGCGCGAATGGTTTTCTTTCAGAATGAAGAAAACCGCAGCTTTATGCTAAATCATAAAGTGATTAAGGTTCCTAATGCGTTAATTCCTGGCAGTGGTGTGAATTTAAAGCAATTTGAGGCATTGCCTTACCCTGGTGTAGATACGATAGAGTTCGTCTTTATTAGTCGAATCATGCGACAAAAAGGAATAGACCAGTACCTTGATGCGGCGCAATATATTACGCAGAAATACCCGAATACAAAATTTCATGTGTGCGGATTTTGTGAAGCAGAGTATCAGGGAAAACTTGATGAGCTAATCAAGAATGGAACAGTTGTATACCATGGTATGGTCCGCGATGTACGAGAGGTTTTAAGACAGGTTCACTGTACCATTCATCCTAGTTATTATCCTGAGGGGCTAAGTAATGTCCTGTTGGAAAGTTCTGCTTCGGCTAGACCTATTATAACGACTGATCGCAGTGGATGCAGGGAAGTCATTGATGATGGGGTCAATGGATTTGTTGTTAAACAGCAGGACTCTCAGGACTTGATTGACAAAGTTGAAAAGTTCCTTGCGTTACCCTATGAGCAGAAAAGAATGATGGGGGCATCTGGACGAGCTAAAGTTGAAAAAGAATTTAGCAGACAGATTGTGGTTGATGCATATTTGAAGGAATTGGAGCGTTTATGAGTTCACTATATATAGATTATACTCGTTCTGTCCCCGCAAATCAAACCAAAGTTCATGGCGGTGCTGTTTATTCTAGGACTTTGTTGATTAACCTTATTCGCTATTTGGAATCTAACCCGCTTTCAAAAAAGATTTTTTTGCTTTGGCCAGAGGGATATTCACCAAATTCAGAAATAGAAAAGACGATATATAACAGTCCGTGTTTTAATATACTGCAGGTTAATCGGTTAAGTAATTCAATTGAATTTGAATCTGGTTCAACTTTGTTTATTCCGTTATTGGCTGTTAAAGATTACCCGGTTTTAAAAGAACTAAAAAAGAAGAACGTTGATGTTGTATTGACCATTCATGGCTTAAGACAATTGGATTTCAAATTTGATTCCTATGATCTTAAATATGAATTAGGGTTGTTAAGTAAAATAAAGGTACTGATACAGGAAGTATTTCTTCCCATAAAAAAATATTTTTATAGACGCTATTTAAAAAAATATACAAGGTATGCTGATACTATTATCACGGTGTCAAATTTTACTCTTGCAGGGTTAGTTAAGCTCTGCAATGTAAACGATGTTATTCTTCAGTACGAAGATGCTAATCTAACTCAAATTGATTTTGAAGTAAGTAAGACTGAACGACTTGCCGAGGAGTATATTTTGTTTGTTAGCGGAAATCGACCAGAAAAAAATTTGGCAAGGTCAATTGAAGCTTATAAAAAGTATGTAAGAAAATGTGACTGTAATATTCCGATGTATATTGTTGGCTCTAGTGAAAAAACGAAAAAGGCTTTAGTAAAATCGTTAAATTTGAAGTCAATGATTGAAAAAGAAAGAGTTGTTTTTTTTGATTATGTAGATGATGAAAAACTGGCTTCACTTTATAAAAATGCAACTTTTTTACTATACACATCAAAGAGTGAGGGGTTTGGATTGCCTGCCTTAGAAGCTGCAAAATACGAATGTCCCGTGGTTGCTGCCTATGGTACTTCTATTCCGGAAGTCTTAGGCCCGAATTGCATTTATGTTAATCCCTACTCTGTTGATTCTATTGCCGATGGAATTATTCGCTTGACAAAAGAAAAAGAACGGAAGATGATTAAACAGAAATTAAAGGCCGCCTTTAAGAATACTTTGCCAAGAATTCATGAAGGTAATATGGCGGTAATTCAGAGATTGTTGAGATAGATATGAGTGCGTCTTTTTTGCTGTTGACACAAACAATGATTGGCAATTTTGCCGTGGATGAGTGGCCGAAGTATGGCGTTCCTGCATTTTACCCTTTTAAAAAGGTAAATAAGTTGCTTAGAGCGATTCGTCGTCTATGGATGATTTTGCATTTGCCGTTTGACTCTCTTTGGTATTCTAAAGGCTGGGTTGAGTATGTAAAAAAAAGTGATGTAATCGTTGTTCATATGTCTCGTTTGACTATGCGCTTACCAAGGTATATAAATTCTATCAATTCTAAAGCTAAAGTTGTAGCATGGTATTGGAATGTCGTGAATGAGACAACATTACCTCAAAAAGTAAAGGGAACTTGTGAATTTTGGACCTTTGATTCTGGTGACAGTGAAAAGTATAATATGCATTTGAATCACCAGTACTATTTTAAAACTCTGGTAAAAGAGTCTTGTGGAGAAGATATTGATGTATTCTTTTGCGGAACTGATTCCGGCCGTGGGAAAAGAATTGTTGAACTGCATAATTCGCTTGAAGAAATGGGCTTGAAAACTGTTTTTAAAATTGTATTTCCCAAGTATGATCAGATCCCAAATGGATTGAAATCTTCGCCTGTCGATTATAGCGTTTTGCTAGACTACAATATGCGGAGTAAAGCTTTGTTAGAGATTACGAGGGATGGACAGGTTGGTGCTACGGCTAGACTGATGGAAGCTCTCTTCCTAAAAAAGAAATTCATTACGAATAATGAAAGCGCTATGAACGAGCCTTTCTATTGTCATGATAATATTTTTATTTTGGGGAAAAGAGACTTGAAGGAATTGCCTCAATTTATTTCCTCAGGGTACGATCATTCTGCAGATGTTTTTGTTGAAAAATACGATTTTTCTAGTTGGCTGCAAAATTTTACTGCTAGATAGATTATGTTTGCTGAATTACTTGTTTTGTGTTTTTTTATGCCATTTGTCGTATTGCGCTGTTTGAAAATTCAAACAAGTATTTTTGAAGTTGTCTATTTGTTGTTGACTCTTGTTTTTCTGTCTTGCATAACAATGCTTCCTGATGTAGAAAATTATCAGAGCATGTATGAATATCAGTATACAGATGGCGAATTGGGGTTTCTTTCGTTGATTCAATTTTTTTATGAACGCGGAGTTGGGTTTTATCAATTTTATATGCTATGTCATACATTTGTTCTCATGCTTATTTATTTAAGTGTGAAAATGATGAGTTTTAATTTCCTGAAATGTATGACATTGTACTTGCTCTATCCATTTTTATTAGATGTCATTCAAATACGTAATGCAATATTCATGGCTTTATTCTTGCTTGCTTTTGCCATCTGCGCTCGTTGCAAACATATAATAGTTGAATATGCTGTTTGGATTTTCTTTATAATGTTAGCTTGTTCACAACATTCGTCTGCATATGCATATTTGCCTGCTGTACTTTTTTGGAATAAAAAAAGATGGATGGAAAAGGTTCCCTTCATAATGTTTTTTTTAACATCGTTCTTGATTTTGATCGACGGTAGTAGTCTTATGGTTGTTATGCAGAAAATATTTGTGATTGCAGACGTTGCGGGGACACGGTACGATGGCTATATGGAAAAAAGATCGTCTTTGGGAGGCTTTTTAATGATGTTTAAGTCTGTTCTTATGATATATGTCGTTTGGTTGTCAAAAAAGTTCTTTTTTGTTTGTAATCTTGTTTTGGAAAATCATTCTTCATCAGTTGTTCCAACAGGAAAAGTTGTTGAAAGGACGTATGGTTTACTTCTGTTCAGTACTTTTTTTTGGCCCTTATATGTTGTTAGCGCTACGTTTGGACGGCTAATGCAAAATATGATGTTGTTGGTTTATATTGTCTATTTTTTGTTCTGTAATGCGTATGTTTGTTTGAGAAAAGAGTTGGAAAATGATTTGTTGAATGATTATTTTGTGAAAATTTCGGTTCCTTTTGTTGTTCTTGTCATGGTCAATGCGGAATGGATTTGGGTAGAGTACTATGAAGAAATTGTTGTTTGTTTAGTTCGAAACTTGCAATGGCTTTTTGTGTTTAGATGATATTTTTAAGAGATTTAATTGTTTATGCCCTCGGTCTTGAAAAATATTTCATATACGTTTTTGTCAAATATTGTTTGTTTGATGGTGTCAGTATTTGTCGCTTTTCTTGTACCGAAGACTTTAGGTGTTGAAAACTATGGTTTTTTTCAGTTATATCTTTTTTATATCAACTATACAGGCTTTTTACACTTTGGTTGGGCGGATGGTGTTTACCTGCGGTATGGCGGTGCTTATTATGAATCGTTAGATAAAAAACTTTTCCAATCCCAGTTTGGAATGTTCTGTATTTTTGAAGGCGCTATTAGCTTTTTATTCTGCATTTGCGCTTTGAAATTTACCCCCACGACAGAGAAAACGGTTGTATTTACTTTAATTGGTTTATGCATTCTTTTTTTAATGCCGAAAACTTTTTTGCAGTATGTATTGCAAGCAACCAATCGAATCAAGGAGTATTCTTTCCTGATAATGATTGATCGCGTTTGCTTCGGAATGGGTGCGTTGTCTGCTGTTTTTGCCGGACTAGATTGTTTTACCCTTGTTATTGCTGCGGACTTGTTAGGTAAACTGGTTTCCATGTGTTACGGAATCTTTCAATGCCGAGATCAAATTTCTCTAAAGATTTCTGTTTCAAAGATGGTTTTAAAAGAGATTTATGAAAATATTAGCGTTGGATCAAAATTGATGTTTGCTAATATTGCAAGTTTGCTTATTTTAGGACAGGTTCGTTGGTCCATAGAACGTAAATGGGATGTGTCTACTTTTGGCAAAATTTCCCTAACTTTGACGATTTCTAATCTTGTTATGGTTTTTATTCGTTCTGTTTCTATGGTCTTGCTCCCAACTTTGCGGAGAATTGATGAATCAAAGTACTCGGAAATTTATCGTGAGATGAAAATGGGGCTGATGTTTTTTACTTTTGGAATTTTATTTGCCTATTATCCCCTATTCTTCTTTTTAACTTACTGGTTGCCGGAGTATGCGGACTGCCTCAAATATATGGCAATACTTTTCCCGATATGTTTTTATGAAGGAAAACTCAGCATGCTTGTGGAAACGTACTTGAAGACCCTTCGAATGGAAAAGAAAATCTTTTTTACAAATCTTGTGACCTTGATTTTGGGTACTTTATTAACTTGGTTGACCATATTCTATCTGGAAAATTTGACTTATGCGGTATTCGCAATTTTAGTGGTTTTTGCTTTTCGCACGTCAGTGGGGGAGTTTTGTCTTTCAAAAAGAATGGAGATATCCTTTTTCAAAGGATTATTTGTTGAATCCTTTATGATTGCCTGTTTTGTATTTGCTGCTTGGTTTGTTGATGGCCTGAGTGGTTTTCTTTCGTATCTTACTATATTTGCAGGGTTTGTTGCCGTAAATAGATCTGCGTTGAAAAGTCTTATTTTGCAATTGAAAAATCGACGTAAGGCATAATATGTGTAAGAATGCTTTTGTCCATCTCCTTCGCGGCTCTTTCGGGTTAACAGATTTTCTAGATGTCCAGTTTTCTTATGAAGACTGGGAACAGGTGCATAAGGTTGCTGAATGTCAGTCAATTGTAGGGTTGCTGTCTTCTTGCGTTAGGAAAGCATCGGAAAGTACGAGTATTTCTCGTAATTTAGCTATGCGTTGGTCTGTTGAAGCCGAAGCGATTCGAGGCATCAACAAAAAAATGGATGCTGCTGCGTGTCAATTGACTCGAATTTTTGCTGAATTAGGGTGCCGTTCTGTAATACTGAAAGGTCAAGCGAATGCCTTGTTGTACCCAGATCCTGATTTAAGGCAGTCTGGGGACATTGATATTTGGGTTGAAGGCGGACGTCAGAATGTTTTAGAAGTTCTTTCAAAGGTAAATCTTATAGAAGATGCTTTTGTTGGATTACATGATGTGACTTTACCTGCAAGGCACTTTGGTTTTCCTGTTGAGGTCCATTTTCAGGCGTGTTCTGGTAATCGGAATCCGATTTCTAATCATTGTTTGCAAAAATATTTGAATCAAGAATTGAAGCATATCTCGCCCTGCTCAAAAGGGTTTAACGTTCCGTCGGTAAAGTTTGCTCTTGTGATGCAGTTGTCGCATATTCTACGGCATTTTTTGACGGTGGGAATAGGTTTGAGGCAAATTGTAGACTATTATTTCCTGTTGAAATCATCTACAAAAGAAGACCGAATAGCTGTGTCTCGACAGCTGAAAAAATTCGGATTGAAAAAAATTGCTGGTGCTTTGATGTGGGTGTTGCGCGACTTATTTTTTCTTGAAGAAGATTTTTTTCTTTGTCCTGTAGATTGTAACAGGGGTAAGCGGCTTTTAGCGGATGTTTTAGAAGGAGGAGATTTTGGTCAGTATTCTAAACGAGCAAGAGGCTCTTTGGTTGGATGGTGGTTAAAAGGAAAAATTCGCCTGATTGACTTGTTGTTTTTTGATTTTCCTGAGGTGTCTTGGCAGCTGTTTCAATATGTTATGAATTTTACGAGTCAATTGCCGAATTGCCTAAAAATTGCGAGAGAGGGAAAGCTTTTAAGAAAAAGACCGTGATTTTCGTCACATTTTCTGTTGTAGTTATTTCAATAAAATAACGTCTGCATTCTTCTTAAGTCCTTGAAGAACATGGGCTAAAAAACTATATTTTGAATGTAAAGAAAAGTTTGAATATAGGGGATTCAAATGAAAAAGATGTTCAATGTTGCCATGTTTGCGGCCCTGACCGGTTTTGTCGGCGCCCAGGCTGCAACTCAGTACGGTGGTATTTCCGTCGAAGAAATTAACGGCAAGAAGGTTGCCATCATTGATGGTGAATCTACTGAATCAATCAGCATCACCGAAGATGTTGTGGTTGATTCCGTATATTATGACCGTGCTTTTGAAAAGGGGGTTACGGCTACGATTATGCTGCCGTTCTCCATTGATACCTGGCGAGTGAAGGATGTGACTTGCTTCCGCTATGTAAAGGTTACCAAGGACTGGGATGGCAATGAGTGGTCCAGGGCTCCCTGGGTTGTCTACATTACCCATGCCTATCCGCAGGTGATGGAAGCCAATGTTCCGTACCTGGTTGTGCCGGGTAAGGATCTCAAGGGTCTTTCTTTCGACATTTCCCACAATGTGAAATCTGTGACTTTGAATACCACGACCAACAGCAAGTCTGTGGACTATAGCGATAAGTATGGTAGCTGGAATTTCATTGGCACCTACGACTACAAGCAGTGGAATGAAGGCGATTCGGACCTGGGCCGCGTATTTGGCTTTGCTGCCCGTGATGTGAATGACATCAAGGCTGGCGAATTTGTGAAGGGCAAGGCTGGCATCAAGATTCGCCCCATGCGTGCCTACCTCAAGTGCATGAAGACTAACGCAATCGGTGCAAAGTCTGCTGCAATGAGCGCCATTGATGAAAATGAAGATTTGCCGGAAACTCTGGACGTTCGTATTATCGAAGATGATGGTACCACCAAGCTCTTCGGTACGATGAATACCCGCACTGGCGAAGTCAAGATGAACCAGTGGTACGACCTGAAAGGCCGCAAGATGAACAAGAAGCCCGAAGTGAAGGGTTCTTTCTACAACAACAAGGTTATCGTTAAGTAGGAGTGATCGCCATGGAAAAGAAGGAATACGAAGCCCCGAAAATGACTATCCTTGACATGAAGTTCCAGACCAGCCTGCTTAGCTGCTCCAGCTGCGACGATGTGGATGACTTCAAGGAATCTGACGACGAATTCGGCTTTAACTATACTCCCGGCAACAGCCGTCAAGCATAGTTTACTAACCTGAATTGGAAACACCGGGGTTTGCCTCGGTGTTTTATGGTTTAAAATGAAAGAGAATAACCAGAACCAAACTGCCACAATCAACTTGTCCGCCCTGCAGGGATCAAAGGCTGCCGATGCAATTGCACTAGTGGACGCCATCTCCCTTTTGTGGAAACGCCGTTTTTTCTTACTTATTTTTTCCTTGGTTGGTGTTGGTATTGGTGTGTTTTGGGGCAATTGGGTTCGACCTCAGTATAGTAGTGATGCTCTTTTGAGGTTGGACGTCAAAGGTAATAAGTCTGCGGCTCGCGCGATGGGCGAAATGGGGGCCTTACTTGAAATGGCTAGTCCTGCCGATGCCGAAATAGAAATGATCAAGAGTCGAAGGGTTTTGAGCTATGTGGTTGATGCGGAAGCTCTTTGCTTTAGTGCGATTCCCGTAGGTTTTATAGATCGCATTACTCATCGTGAAGGTCGAATGGATTTGGCAAATCTGGTTCTGCCTTTTGAATCATCTAATGGGTGGTCTGCTGAAATTGTTAGCGAAACGGAATATGATTTGATTGCTCCTAATGGAGATAGACTTCTTCGTGGGGAGGTTGGTGTAGAGGTGGGAACTGTCTATGATGGCGATTCCGTCATTATCAACGTCTCTCAATTGAAAGGTGACCAAGGGAAAAAATTTCGCCTTACTACGGTGAGTCCACTTAAGGCCGCTCGTCGTTTGGCGGGCCAATTGAAGGTGGCCGAGAAAGGCAAGCAGACTGGTGTTATTGGCATTCGCTATTCGCATCGCTACCCAGATCGAGCATCTTCTATCTTGAATACGGTTGCCAATGTTTATTTGCGTCAGAATGTAGAAATGCGTAGCGCTGAAGCGGAAAAAACGTTGACATTTTTGGAACAACAATTGCCTGGTGTAAAGGCTAAGTTGGATTCCGCCGAAAATAGGCTTGCTACATACCGTCATCAGATTGGCTCTGTGGACATGTCTGGTGAAACTCAGGCTTTGTTGAAAAAGGAACAGGATCTGAATAATCAAATTCTTCAGTTGGAACAGAAACGCCAGGAAGCTACCCGCCTGTTCAAGGAAGAACATCCTGCTGTGCAGACAATTTTGAAACAGTTGGCCAAGGTTCGTTCGGAATTAGGCAAATTGAAGTCTTCTGCGGAAAAGATGCCCCTAACTCAGCAGGAGGTGCTGAGCCTGCAAGAAGAAGTGGCTGTAAACAACGCTCAGTACACATCCATGCTGAACAATATTCAGCAGCTACGTGTTGTTCGTGCTGGTGAAGTGGGAACGGTTCGCGTGGTGGACTATGCTGTGGATGATCCGGAAAAGACAAAGCCCAAGAAAGCTCAAATCCTTCTGTGCGCTGTTGCTGCAAGTTTCATGGTTGGAGTTCTTCTGGTGTTCCTCATGCGAATGCTGAGGACGGGTGTCCGCAATTCACTTGAGATTGAAAGGGAAACCGGCGTCAGTGTCTATGCCCGCATTCCAGAATCCAAGGACCGCACTCTCAGCGAAAAGAAACTTCTTCGCAAGCACCGTAAGGATCATATTCCTCTGGTGGCAACGTCTCCCGAAGATCGTGCAAGCGAGGCTCTTCGCTCCCTGTTTACCGCAGTGGAATTTTCTGTGAATGCAGAAAAGCCTGTGATTATGGTGGCTGGCCTTTGTGCTGGCGTAGGTAAGTCCTTTGTGTCTGGCAACTTGGCTGCACTTTATGCCAATACGGGCAAGAAGGTGGTCCTTGTGGATGCAGATATGCGTCGTGGCGTAATCCATAGCACCCGTCGCGAAGGCTTTGCAGAACTGTTGGCTGGAACCTGCGATCTTTCCAGTGCCGTGTCCGAAACGGAAGTTCCGAACCTGTATGTGATCGGTGCGGGCAAGGCCATGGCTGCTCCCACGGATTTGCTGCATGGGGAAGGCTTGCCGAAGGTGCTGGAGGCTATCAAGGCTCAGTTTGATGTGGTGGTTTTGGATACTCCGCCTATTAGCCTTGTTGCCGATACGGAGCTCTTGATTCCTCATGTGGATTTTGCCCTGTATGTGCTTCACTATGGTCGCCATTCCATGGACCAGATCAACGAATCTCTGGCGAAGGCCGAACGACTTAGCGAAAAGCCCAAGGCCTTTGTTATGAACCACTGTGAAAATGAACATGGCGGTTACGGAAATTACGGCTATTACTACTACAAACGCCGCTAATTGCTTCGATGGTTGTGTATGGGAAAATTAAGGAATCTGTTAAAAAGTTTTAGGTACCGTAAGCGTGTGCTTGCGGTGGTTGATGCTTTTATTGTGGCGATGGCGGGTTTGGTTGCAAACTTCCCGCTGCCCCTGTTCGCAGAACGTATTGGTCGTCCTGACCTGTTTGTGATTTTCCTGGTCAGTGTTTTCTGTTGCTTTAGTTGCCTGATGTTTGCTGGCGCCTACAACAAGCTGTGGCGTTATTTCAGTAAGCGCGATTATGTGACGTGTGTGACGGGGGTTATTCTTGGAATTGGTGTCGCCTGCGTCCTGATTCTTGTGATCAGCGGTGACCTTTACTGGGAATTTTCTGTGCTTCATGCGGTATTCGCCTCCATTGGTGTTTGCCTTTTCCGCTATATGTTCAAGGACACGTTCATCACCTTGATTGAGACCGGCCATAAGGAAGCGGAAGTGAAGCGTACCATGATTGTGGGTGCGGGTAGTGCCGCCAAGATTTTGCTTAGGGAAATTCGTCATAGCAGGGATCGGTCTAAAAAGAACGCGAACAGCTCCATCTATCCGGTTTGCCTCATTGATGATGACCATTCCAAGATGGGCAAGTTCTTCTACGATGTGGTGGTGGCTGGAGGAACCAGTGAAATTCCCACTATCGCTAAAACAGAAAATATTGAACAGATCATTTTTGCCATTCCCAGTTGCCCGGCTGCAGACCGCCATGTGATTCTTGATTTGTGCAGCCAGACGGGATTGCCGGTGAAGATTCTGCCTTTTGTGGGAAGTCTTCTGGATACTTCCAGTATTGGCGACGGCGCAACAAACTTTGTGGGACAGATTCGTGATATCAAGGTGGAGGACCTGCTTGGGCGCGATGCCATTAAGTTTAACAATGCGGGTGTCCGTGAGTTTGTCCATGACAAGGTTTGCATGGTCACAGGTGGTGGCGGTAGCATTGGCAGCGAACTTGTTCGCCAGATTGCCAAGTATGGCCCTCGTCAGATTGTCATCGTGGATATCTACGAAAATAATGCCTACGAAATCCAGCAGGAACTGGTGATGGAATATGGAAATCGCCTGAATCTGGTGACCCTGATCGCCAGCGTTCGAGACTATTTCCGCATGAGTGAAATTTTCAAGAAGTACCAGCCAGATGTGGTGTTCCATGCTGCAGCCCACAAGCATGTACCTCTGATGGAAAATAATCCCATGGAAGCCATCAAGAATAACGTGGTGGGCACCTTCAATATCGCGACGCTTTCTTTGCTGAACAATGTGAAGAAGTTCGTGATGATCAGTACGGATAAGGCGGTGAACCCCACTAATGTGATGGGGGCTTCCAAGCGCTGCTGCGAAATGATTGTCCAGTACTTGTCGCAACAGAAGGATGGGGTGACGGAATTCGTGACGACACGCTTTGGAAATGTGCTGGGCAGTAATGGTTCCGTTATTCCTATTTTCAAACGCCAGATTGAGCAGGGTAAACCTGTGACGGTGACTCATCCTGATATCATTCGTTACTTCATGACGATTCCTGAAGCGGTAAGTCTAGTGCTTGAAGCTGCCAGCTTTGCTCACGGTGGCGAAATCTTTGTGCTGGATATGGGACAGCCGGTGAAGATTGTGACCCTTGCGGAAAATCTCATTCGCATGTATGGCAAGGTTCCCTACCGTGATGTACAAATTAAGTTCACGGGTTTGCGCCCTGGCGAAAAGATCAAGGAAGAACTTTTGATGAATGAAGAGGGCCTGCAAAAAACGCAGAATAGCCTGATTTTCATTGGAAAGCAAATCGATATTGACCAGAAAACCTTTGCTGCACAGTTGTGGAAACTGAAAAACGCTGCTGCAGAGAACAAGGATGATATTGCTGTGCGGGCTCTTCACGAGATTGTGCCCACATTTACGACGCCTGAGGAATTTAACAAGTCCGTGCTGGGTTAGTTTTTGCTAAATTTGGCACCATAGTTTTTAGAGAATGGAGAATCATAACATGAAGAAGTCTCTTTATAGTGCGCTTCTCGCCGGCCTTTTTGCGGCTGGTTCTGCATGCGCCCAAAGCGGTATTGCCGGTGGCTCCGATGGTTTGCACCAGTACAGTGCAAAGTCCCTGGGTCAGTGGAACTTTGAAATCGGTACCGGTGGTAATGCTTCCGTCGACTCCTGGTCCCTGGCTAAGGGTGGTGCTGTTTATGATGAGAAGGGTCAGAGCATTGGTGTTTACGATGTGGATGGTTCCTTCTCTGGCAATTTCAACTTTGCCGTGGGCCTGCTGAACTGGCTGGACTTCGGTGCTAACATTCCTATCTACTACGAATACGTGGGATCCTCCTCTGGCGAAGATAAGGACTACAATATGAGTGCCTTGAGCCGCGGTGATCTGGAAACCTGGATTAAGGCTCAGGTCGTGGGCGACAACAACAGCTTCTTCTCTGCAGCTGTTTTGGTTCAGGGATTCTGGCCCACTGGTGAAACCAGTGCCGGTATCCGTCCTCGCCATGCATGGTATGTGAAGGATGGTTTCACCAATCCCTATACCGCAGACGCTATTGCTCTTGCTGCTAGCGGTATCTTCACCTTGGACTTCTCCAAGAAGGGGCTGCCCCTCCGCTGGAATACCCAGGTGGGATTCCTCTATGTGTTTGATGACGATGCTTCCAATGTGCTCCTTTATAGCACTGGCCTGAACTGGCTCCCGCATCGCCTGGTGGACGTGTTTGTTGAATTCTCCGGTGAAATGCGCGTGACCGACAATGTTTACGACATTTCTCCTGTTGACGACCCCATGCTCATTACTCCGGGTCTCCGTTTCCACGTTACTCGTAACATCGACTTCGGTGTCGGTCTTGAAATTGCTGTCCGTACCTTCAAGAACCTGGGTTACGACTGGAACGACGAAATGGATAATGCCAAGGATTTCCCGGTTGAGTATGCTAATGAACGCGGCCGCAAGGCTCATTACGGCTACGCATCCACTCCGCTCTTTGCCGGTGCTGCAACCTTGGTCTACCGCTTCGGTGCCATGGATGAAGAAAACACCCGCAACCTGAGTGACTCTCTTTCCCAGGCAAAGATTGATTCCATTCTCGCTGCCCGTGCTGCTCGTGAAGACAGTCTGAAGACTCACGACAGCGATAAGGACGGCATTGTTGACATGTACGACAACTGCCCCAATACTAAGGATAGCGTTCTCGTTGACAGCACTGGCTGCCCGCTGGACGGCGACCAGGATGGCGTGCCTGATGGTCTTGACAAGTGCCCCACCACCCCGAAGGGCGTGACTGTGGATAACACAGGCTGCGAACCGGACTTCGACAAGGACGGCATTGTTGATGCGAACGACATGTGCCCCAATACTCCGGCAGGCGTCCAGGTGGACCAGTTCGGCTGCGCTGTGGATACCGATAAGGATGGTATTGCAGATGCTTTCGACAAGTGCCCCAATACTCCGGCTGGCGTTACCGTGAATAACGAAGGTTGCCCCCTTGACTTTGACAAGGACGGTGTGTTTGACGTGTATGACAAGTGCCCCAACACTCCGGCAGGCGTCACTGTTGATGACAAGGGCTGCAGCCTGGATACTGATAAGGACGGTGTTGCCGATGGTCTTGACAAGTGCCCCAACACTCCGGCAGGCATTACTGTTGATGAAACCGGTTGCGCACTCGACTTCGATAAGGATGGCGTACCTGATGCTAAGGACAAGTGCCCCAACACCTTGCCGGGCGTTAAGATTGACGACAAGGGTTGTCCGCTGGACAAGAAGCAGGACCTTGACCAGCTGAAGAAGGGTATCCAGTTCCAGGTGAACTCTGCTGCTCTTACCAAGAACAGCTATGGTACTCTTGATGATATCGTCAAGCTGATGAAGGATATTCCTGAGGCAAACCTCGAAATCCAGGGTCATACCGATGAATCTGGCACCGAAGAAAAGAACAAGGAACTTTCTCAGCAGCGTGCTCAGTCTGTGATGGACTACTTCGTAAAGAAGGGCATTGCCGCAGACCGTCTCCGTGCAAAGGGCTACGGTTCCTCCATGCCGAAGGCAGACAACAAGTCCAAGAGCGGCCGTGAAGAAAACCGTCGCGTGGAACTGGTTCCGTTCTCCAAGTAATCTAAAGACTTAGAATAAATTAATCCCGGGCCGCTGGCTCGGGATTTTTTTTCGTCATGACGTCTTTCATCGTCATGGTGTTTTACGTCGTCATGGCAGCGCAGGCCGCCATCTCTTTGTTTGATTAAAGAATTTTGCCCAGGGCGATGATTGCAGCCGTGCGGGCGCGGAGTCTGGTATTGCCCAGGTTCAGCAGAAATGTCTTGCCTTTACCTGTGGTGGTGTAGTTCTTGACGGCGTCAACTTCCTTGGGAGAGAATCCACCTTCAGGACCTACCAGGATGGTGACGGGGCGGGAACTGTCTGCAGAAAGATTCAGGGTGCGTTCGCCATCCAGGTCGCAGAGTACCAGGTCCCCTTCGTAATCCGCCAGCCACTTGCTGAATTCCACGGGACCCTGAATGTGGGTGATCCAGGGTTTCTTGGATTGCTTCAGGCTTACTAGGGATTTCAGTTCCGCACGACGGACGAGTTTGTGCAGGTCGGAATTCTTTGGTTCCTGGGAGTAATCCGTACGCAGAAAGATGATGTTGTCGATTTCAGTCTGTGCCGCATGAAAGACAACTTCTTCCAGGGCGTCGTCTTTTAGGCAGGCGATGGCCAGGTTGATATGGGGTTTTGGACGGGTAACGTTTTCAACCTGATCTACTTGCACTTCGCACGCCTTGGCATCGGCCTTTATAATGGTTGCATCGGCATAGTGGCCGAGGCCATCGCAAAGCTGCAGAATGTCGCCTGCGGCTGCGCGGCATACGCGAACGGCGTGGGCGCTTTCATTTTCATCCAGGGTGATGATGCCTTCGCTGATGAGCGGGCAGAAGAAACGGCTATCAGGTGTTTTCATGACCCGCAAAGTAGAAAAATGCTGGCCGCTGGTTGAGGGTTCCGCGCTGATGGAGATGCGCCGTCAGAGGCATTTTACTAAATTTGACAGTATGACTCGTAAGCCCGTGAAAGCTGTTGTATTTGATTTGGATGGCACTCTTTACCTGAGTGGCCGTCCGTACCCGAAGGCTGTAAAGACGGTCAATAATGTGGCAAAGCATGTGCCGGTTTACTACCTGAGCAACAATACCAGCAAGTCTCCCGTGTTTTACGAGAACCGCCTGAAGGTTATGGGCCTTCCTCTCAGGGACGATGCCATCATTTCTGCACTGTACTTGTCCCTGGATGCCATTCACGAGGAAGGCATCAAGAATGTTTTCTTTTTTGCAAATCCCGAAGTGACGGAATGGTTTGCGGCTCAGGATCCTTCCCTGAATTTACGCCCCAGCGTTGCCGAAACGGAGCTGGTACTGGTTGCCTATCATAATTCCTTTGACTATCGTGAACTTTGCGAACTGAGTTTCCGCGTGCAGCGCAAGATTCCGTTCTGGGTAACCCATACGGATTTTGTTTGCCCCGATGCCAACGGCCCTGTGCCTGATATTGGTAGCTTTATGGCTCTGCTGAAGACGGCTTACGGTGTGGAGCCGGAACGCAGTTTTGGCAAGCCCAACCCGGCAATGCTTTCGGGTCTGCTGAAGAAGTACGAACCCGAAGAGATTCTTTTTGTGGGCGACCGTCTGTATACGGACTTTGAACTGGCTAAACGCGCTGGCTGCCGTTTTGTTCTGCCTCTGTGTGGCGAAACGAAGATGGCTGACCTGGATAAACTTGACGTTAAGCCGGAGTACACGGTGGAAATGGTAAGTGACATTGACTTCGAAGGTTTCTTCGAGGGCAGAGTATAGTGGCATTTTTGAATGAAATTTATAGTGTCATTTTGAGTGAAAGGTCGTGAAGTCGAAAAATCTAATCTGTGCATTTCTGTTTGCATTGTTAGCCGTTTCAACTGCATTTGCTGCAAAGTTGACGGTGGCTGTTTCTCTGCAGCCCTATTCCAGTGTGGTTCACGAAATTGGCGGAGAACAGGTGGATGTGGTGACGATGTTGCCTCCAGGGGCTGATCCGCACACGTACGAACCTAAGCCAGCATCTCTCAAGGAATTTGCAAAGGCAACGGTCTATTTCAGCGATGGCTCTGGAATGGATGCCGCCTGGCTTCCGCGCTTTAAGGGCGTCAACAAGGATATCAATGTAATCTCTCTATCTAAGGGCATTGCCTGGATGGAGGAAGATGAACATCATCATCACGGGGGGCAGGAACATGACGTCCATGATGCCGCAGCGGAACACGACGACGATGAACTGGATCCGCACTTGTGGACCTCACCTGTGCAGATGGTGCTGATTGCAAAGAATGTGCTTGAAGCCCTTGTGCAGCTGGATGCCGCCAACGCCGAACTGTACCGCGCCCGCGCCAAGAACCTGATGGATCGACTCACGAAATTGAATGAGGAACTTGTTAAGGTTGTTTCGACGATGCCGGCTAATGGACGAACCTTTATTGTATTCCATCCGGCGTATGGTTATTTCGCCCGTGATTATGGAATGAAGCAGCTTACGGTGGAAGTGAATGGCAAGGAACCGAAACCCCTCGACATCATGAATCTGGTCAAGACTGGAAAGGCAAACAATGTGCACATTGTTTTTGTCCAGCCGCAGTTCAGCAAACGTGCTGCAGCGACTATCGCTAAGGAATTGAATGCCAAGATTGTGGTGACGGACCCCCTGGCTTACGATTACGAGGGCAATATTCGCAAACTGCTTGAAACCATAAGGAGTGCGCCATAGAGAAGTGACAAGGAGATTCCTCGACTGCGCTCGGAATGACACTGAACATTGCTCGGAATGACGTAAGGTGAAAAATGAATGCAATTGAAGTAAAAAATCTTTCTTTCGCGTACGGCAAGTCCGTGGTTCTCGATAATGTCAATCTGGAAATCGAGGAGAACGACTTTGTTGCAATCATTGGTCCCAATGGTGGTGGCAAGTCCACTTTGATGAAGTTGATTGTGGGCCTGCTAAAGCCCACCTCGGGCGAAGTTAGACTCTTTGGCGAAAAGGTACCCGCAAAGAAGGTGGCGGTGGGTTATGTGCCGCAGAATACCAACAGGAACGTAGAGTTTCCCATTACTGTGGGCGAATGCGTATCTCTTGGAAAGATTGGCCTGAAAACGACTTCGCCGGAAGTGGCCGCGGCTCTTGCCAAGGTTCATCTGGATGGCTTCCTGGACCGCCGTCTGGGTGAATTGAGCGGTGGTGAACGCCAGCGCGTGCTGATTGCGCGATCCCTTGTCTGTAATCCAAAAATTTTGTTCCTGGATGAACCGAGCAATAACATTGATGCCGCCGGCCAGGAAAATCTTTACAACCTGCTGGAAGAATTCAGTAAGACCATGACCATCGTGATTGTGACCCATGATTTGATGGCTCTTTCCCATAAGGTGAAGAGCATTGTCTGCGTGAACCGTAGCGTTCACTATCATGAAGGTCCGAACATTACCAGTGAAATGATTTCTGATACCTACGGTTGCGAGGTGGATCTGATTGCCCATGGCATTCCGCACCGAGTGCTGGGTTCTCACGATCATACTCATGGCGGTTGCTGCGAACATCACGAACATTAATTTTTCTATAATACGGATATAAAGAAGGATTTCCAATGAACGCAACTTTCAAAAAAATTTCTAAGGCCGCCCTGGTGGCTTCTCTGGGCTTTGGCGCTGCCATGACCTTGAGTGCCTGTGGCGACGATGACTCTCCCAGCGGCAAGATTTCTTTAAGCAAGTCTTTCGAAATGGTCTTGGCTAAGACTGATTACAAGTACAATTCCAAGGATTCCATTCTTTCCATCAATGCTCCGCTTTGTGAGGTTAGTTCCCTTGGCGCCCTGGTCTGGCGTAAGAACAACAATGAAGATGTTGATACTTCTATGTTCTATATGGCTGGCAAGAAGGCTGAATGGTGCGATGAAAAGGGCAAGAATTGCGTGTCCTATGAGTTCGAAGGCAAGTCTTTCCCGCGTGGCCTTCTGATCCGTGATGATGATGTTGCTAGCGTCGCTCGCAACGGTTACCGCATAGACAAGAACGTGATTAAATTCGTCTACCAGTACGACGGTGACTGCTATGCAAAGTCCTTCCATGACCGTATGCTGAAGGACGATTATGCTTTTGAAGAAGCCCGTGAAGCCTTGACTGCCTTCTACAAGAAGTTCCTGGCTGATCCTGAAAGCTTTGACGAAGAAAAGATGAAGGATGAGTTCAATGCTCCCAACTGTGATGAACTGACCATGCATCATGGCGATGTTTCCATCAAGTTGACGGACTTCAAGGAAAATAGCGGAAAGGTAGTCATCAAGTACAAGAAGAAGACTGTGACCATCAGCTTCAAGCTTCGCTACGACTACAATGAAGCCGACTGTAAGGCTGCCTACAATGATTACAAGGCAGAAAAGAGCGAAGAAGAATTTGAATTTGATGACTACAGCGTTGAAATCAGCGATGGCTTCGTATACGAAATCAATGAAATGGCAAATAACTTCAAGCGCGACAACAAGGTGCTTGGCAAGGAAGCCGCTTCTGCTGATGGCGATGTGCTGAGCAAGAAGTTTGCCCGTGCCATGGTGAAGTTCGCTCTCTCCGGCATGAAGAAGTAATTGCTGGTTGTGCAGAGTGAGTGCCGCTGCCTTATAAAGGTTGCTGCCTTATTGTAACTTTAAAAAGAAAGCCCGACGCTGTGCGCCGGGTTTTTCCTTGATGGATTTTTTTGAGATTACTTCAGGCAGGTCAGTGTATCTAGCGGGGATTCTTCGCAGGTGAAGAGCTTGTCTTCGTGACAGACGTTTTCCCTGGGATTGTAGGGCTTGTCGTTGCAGGAATAGAGCTTGCCGCTGTAGCATGCTGCATTTGCGGGATCGTAGGGTTCCTGTTCGCACATGGCCTTGTACAAGGTGGTTTCTTCATAGGTGCTGTCCTTTTTCATGCAGCGAAGAGTTACAACGCCGGCAGAGTCGCTTTGAATGAGACAGTCGGCTCCGTTAATCCCGCGGTCGCCTTTTGCACCTTCCTTTCCGTTTTCTCCATTCTTTCCATTTTCTCCGTTGGCGCCGTCTTCTCCATCCTCGCCGTCTTTACCGTCTTTTCCGTTAATGGTGTTCCAGTTTTGGCTGTCGCAGAAATAGACTGCTGCAGAGTCCGGAACGAAAATCAATTGTCCCGTAAGGGTTGAATCACATTTTGTCTTGGAAAGAGCTTCGCCAGCCTTCAGGACAAGAATGCTGCTACTTGTGCTGTTATCATTGCTGCTGGTAGAAATCACGGGCGCAACGGTGTCATCGCAGCCGAAGAAGAATGCGGCTGCCAGGAGAGATGTGGAAATGAGAATTCTTGTTTTCATATCGTTTTTTATTCTTGATTTTAAAACTTTGGGTTGATGGTTACTTGTCCTGAACGCAACGGACTGAATTTGCGAAGTTGAGGTCTACCAAACTGTGATTGTAGTCGGTATTATTGAAGGTTTCGTCAGTTTCGTTGGAGAATGCCCAGTAGTAAACTTCGGGCTGTTTTACGTTATCATTGTCCCGATAGTCATAGCCTCTTACGGTTGATGTCCAGAAATAGGCTGTCTTTCCGATTCCATAAGGGAATGCACCTGAAATGTTGATTCCGTATAGTGTGCCGAAATTACCATTCCAGTAGACGCTGGAGGGCAATATGTTTAAACCATATTTGTCGATTCCGTCGCCGCTAACACCCTTTACGGGTTCCCAGCCGGTTGTGGATTTAAGATTCTTTCCAGCAATTTCCGGGCCTCCTGCTGCGTTTATCAGGTCCATCCAGTCATTCTTTGTTGGAATTCTCCAATCTTTGGGACATACACCGCGTACTTTTCCTGGAATCGTTCTTGGAGTGGCTGACTTGCTTATTGCTTCGTTACCACAGCCCTTGCAGTCAGAACTATACTTGCCGACGCTGTCCATGGCCGCAGACCAGGTGTAAAGACGACCGTATGTGTCGCAATAGGAAACCTTGTTTTCGTAACAGAAGCTGGAAGTATCGCTGGTGCTTGTTTTTTGCGTTTCACGATAGTTCAGGTTGCTGGTCATCCACTTGAGATTTCCCAGGGTCTTGTGACCGTATATCTTCCCGTCGCGGTCGTCGCACAGCTGTTTGCTTGGATCGTAGGGCTTGTCCTTACATGTATAAGTGACTTTGTTGTAACAGAAGTGAGTGCTAGGATCGTAAGGCTTGTCGTTGCAGGAATAGGTTTTGTCGCCATGGCAACTATAGATGTTGGGATCGTAAGGCCTATTTCCACAAGAGTATGTTGTGTTGTTGTGACAGGAATGGGTGCTGGGATCGTAGGGCTTTCCTCCACAAGAGTAGATTACGCCGTCCACACATTTAGCCTTATCGGGGGTATAGGGCTTGTTGTTGCATGTGTAGGTCTTGCCTTCGTAGCAACCGTGAGTGTTGGGGTTATAGGGCAAATCCCCGCAGGAATAGAGCTTGTTGTCGTAGCAACTGTATATCTTATGGTTGTAGGGCTTATTATTGCAGGAATAGACTACTCCCATATCACAGGCGCCTTCTGTGGGCTTGTAGATGTTCTTGCCACAGCAACCTTCAATTGTAGGGTCGTAGGGCATTTCGTTGCAGGAGTATGTCTTTTCATCAACGCACATTGCCTTGTTGGGGTCGTAGGGTTTGTCTCCGCAGGAATACATTTCTCCATCAATGCAGGCAAAAAATCTAGGATCGTAACCGTGGCCGTTGCAGGTGTATAGTTGATTGTCCTCTGGATTGCAGAAGTAAATTCTGGGGTCATAGGGTTTGCTATTGCAAGAATACATCGTATTGTCCAGACAGAATGCATAGTCTGGATCGTAGGTGAATTTTCCGCAGTTGTAGACTCGTCCATCTGCAGTACAACTTCCCAGTAGTGGGTTGTAGGGCTTGCCGTGGCAGGAGTACAGAACCTTAGCTATGCAAGAGGCTGTGTCTGGATCAAATGGCTTGTTGTCGCAGGAATAAAGAGATGCATCTTTGCAGAGCGAAACTTCTGGATCGTAGGGTACCTGGCCGCAGGAGTAGATTACATCATCGATGCAGTTTGCCGTATCAGGATCATAAGCCTTATGATTGCAGGTGTAGAGGATGTCTTCTACGCACATTGCCGTATCGGGGTCATAGGGAAGATGGTTGCAGGCGTACAAGACGTCGTTGACGCACATTGCCGTGTCGGGGTCATATGCCAGATGGTTGCAGGTGTACGGAACATCGTTGACGCATTTTGCCGTGTCCGGGTCATAGGGCAGATGATTGCATGAATACAGAATGTCGTTGATGCATGCTGCTGTGTCTGGACCGTAGGGCTTGTTGTTGCAGGAATAGAGGATGTCTTCTATGCAGATTGCGTTTTCGGGGCTATAGGGAACATTGTTGCAAGAGTAGAGTATGCTCTTGTAGCAGAAGTGTGTGTTCGGATTGTAAGGCTTGTCATTGCAGGAGTAGAGCGAGTCGTTGTAGCAACTGGCAGTGAATGGGTCGTACACTTCCATGCCGCACAAAGCCTTGTAGGTAACAACGTTTACTGCGGTTGTGTCGTAGGGGTCGCAGTCCAGTTCCACAACGCCAAGGGTATCCCTGTAGACGGAACAGGAAATGCCATCGAAGCCGTTGGGGCCGCGTTCTCCCTTTTCTCCGTCTTCACCATTGGAACCGTTGGTACCATTTGATCCGTTCAGACCGTTCTTGCCGGCATTGCCATCAATGCCATCTGTACCCTGTAGCAGCTGCCAATTATCACCGTTGCAGAAATACATCTTGTTTGAGTCAGATGCGAACAGAAGTTGGCCCACGTTGTTTGTGTCGCAGTCAATATCAACCAGGTTTCTTACGACTCGTGGAACGTCATCCTCTTCGGTGATGGGGGATTGAGAAGCATTTGTTGCATCTTCCGAACAAGCCCAGAAGGATAGCAGTGCGCAAAGAGAGATGTAGAGAGAGAATTGTTTTTTCATTGTCGTGTCGCAGTCTTTAGACTTTCTTCTTCCTGATGCCGAAGAATATGCCGAGGCCAATGAGCAGCACTGCAGCAAAGGCGCTAACCTTCAGACAGGCGTGGAAGGGCACGGAACGGTATTCCATGCGGACTTCGGATTTGCCTGCGGGGATTTCGACGGCGCGGAGGGTGCCGAATGCCTTGTAGACCTTGGCTTCTGTGCCATTGACGTAGGCCTTCCAGTAAGGATGATAGTTGCCTGCGACTACCATGAAGCCCGGACGGTTTGCTTCTACTGCAAATACCTGGGTGTCCATCTTGGGGCTTTCTACAACCTTTGCAGAACCCTGGATGGGGCCGTTTGCGTCTACGCTTCCCCTGAAGTCGTTTGCGGGAGCCTGGTCAAGAATCACCTTGCTCTTGTATTCGAAGCCATTGCGGAGTGCGTTGATGGCGTCTGCGTCGCTCTTGACGACCGCTTCGCCATAGATGTAGGCTTCGCCCATGGCAGTGGGAATGGGCATGTAGGTGGTGCCCTGACGGCTGTCGAAAATGATGGCGCCGATGTTCATCAGATCCAGGAACGGGTGTGCCGCATTCGGATCGTTGACATTCATCAGGTAGTTGCTGTTGTTCTGTCCGCCGCGGAATTCACGGTAGCTGGCCAGTTCGTTATCGTGGAAGCCATCTGCATTACGGATGTGATACTGGGGGAATGCGTTTGCGCCTAGGGCCTTGTTGCGGGACATGGAAAGAACACGGGGCGTGTTCAGGGAGTCGGCGCGATAGGGTGCCTTTACTGCAGCAACAACGCCATTGTTGGGCTGGATGTATTCGTTTTCGGCAACGTTCTGGATGAAGGCTGCATTAATGAAGAACAGATCCACTGCGGCGGCAACCGCAAGGATGGCGGCCTTTGCTGCAATGCTACCCTTCCACTTGAATACGGCGATGGTTGCTGCCATGATGACGAGAATCAGGATGAATCCCGGAATGACCTTGCCTGCGGTGGCGTTCATGACGAATTCGTTGAGGGGCTTGAAGTAGGGGGCTGTCACCACGTCGTTCAGCAGATTCTGACCGCTCATGAGGAAGAGGCCAATGAAGGTGAAGCCAACGAGAACGCTGACCTGGATACCGCGGTGGGTGCCAGGAAGCTTGCTCTTGAATGCGTCTACAAAGTTTGCGACGGAGAAGGGCTTGTTCTGGTCATCCATGCTCATGATGCCGAGGCATGCCACTGCAAAGAGGATGCAGACTACGAGACCGAAGGGGCCGATGAAGAGAGTCCAGTTGAAGCGGGCGATGACCACCAGTAAAAGCAGAATGGCGTACATGGCGGAACCGTGAAGGAGAGCACGACGGATGTTTACGGCGCTACCTTCTTCGGTGGAGGCTGGTGCAGAAAGAGCCTTCAGCACGGGGGCTGCCATCATGACCAGGAGAAGCGGAAGCCAGAAGAGTGCCATGCCGGGGGCGCGGAAGTTCTTTACGCCGGGGAGAATGGCATACCAGAGCTTGAAAAGCGGGGAGTGGGCGCCCATGCCATAGGAGAGGGCGACGACTGCGCCAAGGCCCCAGAAGCATGCCCAGCGGCGCTTGCCCGGCAGGAAGAGGCAAAGGAAGCCCAGGAAGGTGAGGAGGGCGCCAGCGTTATTGTGGTCCAGCTTGAAGCTGTTGTGACCCCAGTAGAAGGGACTGCCCTGGCTGCCGGATTCTGCCATCTGGCGGTATTCCTGCATGGAGATGTTCACGAAGGAACTGCCTTCAAGGTCGTTGGTCTTTTCGTTCTGTTCGTAGACGTCTACGCCGATGAAGCCCGGCAGAAGCATCTGGGCCAGTTCTTCCTGATGGAGGGACCAGCTGACGGCGTGACCCATGTTGGTGTGGTCGCCTTCACCGCGGACGGATTGCGTTGTGGTGTAGAGGTAGGGGGGCACCAGCTGGAAACAGCTGAGGGCGAGACCGAAGGCGAGGCCTGCAGCGGCAAGGCCGATGCGGGTGCCGCGAGTCTTGAGGCCGTTGCAGTGGAACGCTACTTCATAGAGGGTGTAGAAACCTGCGCCCCAGAGGAACAGGTAGGTCAACTGCAGGTGGGACCCGAGAATCATCCAGGTGATGGACAGCGCAAGCACGATCATGTACGGGATGCTTGCTTCACGGACCACCTTGCGAATGGCGAGAACAGCCAGCGGGGCGATGGCGAAAACCATCATCTTGCCGTCGTGACCGCCGTAGATGTAGGTGAAGTATTCCGGAGAGAAGGCGTAGAGGAACCCGAGGAGCGCGCCCCACCAGCGATTGCCGGTGAGATTCCAGGCCAGGAGCATGGCGCTCATGAAGGCCACCCATACGGTGAGAATGAACTTGAAGCCCACGGCTCGTGCCGGGTCCATCAGGAACTGGGTCCATACCAGGGGATGGTAGGCGTCGGCAAAGAGGGCGTCGATGGTGGGGACGCCACCCAGGCGGCTATCGTCCCATTCAGTGACAACGACGTTTTCTGCGCGGAGGATTCTGCTGCCGATACCATTGAGCTGGTCGGAGTTCAGCATCAGCAGGCTGTCATCGAAGGCGAAGCTTCTGAAGACAATCATCAGGATGGCGAAGAATACAACTGCAGTGACTATGAAAAATGCGGGTTTCTTGTTTAGAAAGTTCATGGCGGAAATATAAAAAATCCCGAGATGTGGATCCCGGGAGCATTTCGTCATACAACCTCATACGACAACAACGGAGATGTCGCTGAACCCTGTATTGAAACTTTCTACTAGTCTACAGTATTTTCGTCGATCTTGTTGGTCTTGATGAGGCTGTAGATACCGAATGCGGAGATGACGCAGACGGCGATAAAGGCGGCATACTTGAGCAATTTGGCCATGAGGAACTCCTTCAGTTTTTTTATACAATGTATTTGTTTTTTCAAAAAAAAGCAAGTGGGCTCGGCGAAAATAATCGCAAAATAGTGGGCTTTATGCCAATTTTGTAATCATTAGGCAGATGACAGGCAGTTTTTTGTCTACTTCGTTTTCGCTGGCGATGATTTCACTTTCAAGAACCTTGCCGTTTAATTCCTGTACGAGTTGCTCTAGCTGCTTGCGGTCGAATCCTAGCCAAATGTGGCCGTGAGTCGTGCGGAAGGATTCTTCCTTGTGCTGTGCCAGATCCAGCAGGGCCAGGGTTCCGCCAGGTTGCAGAATGCGGATGGCTTCCTTCAGGGCTAATCGCGGGTCCGTTGCGTGGTGAAGCACCTGGCTCATGAGGACAAGGTCGGCGTAGTTGTCGGGAAGGCCGGTGTGGGTCATGTCGGCCACTTTGGGTTCCACGTTCCTGATGCCTTTCTGGTCAAGAATTTTCTGGAGGCCGCTGATGACGTTCTGGTCGTAGTCCAGGGAGGTGACGTTCTTGCAGCGGTTGGCGAGCATCAGGGAAAGGTCTCCGCCTTCGCCGCAGCCAATGTCTACCGCTCTTTCGAAGGGGAGCATCAGCTTGCTGAAAAGGCTGATCTGTGCCTTGAGGCTTCCGCCGGCCTGATCCAGTTTGTGAATCTGGTCCTTGCTGCTGTTGGTGCGTTCCTGCAGCATCTGTTCTGCGCGGCAACGGAGAATGTCTGTGTCCTGCAGTTCGCCGTAGGCGTCGCGGATGACGGAGAGAACCCTGGAACTGAGGCGGAGTTCTTCGCTGAGACGGTAGTAGACCTTGATTCCGTCACGGCGGTCCTTCAGAAGTCCGCAGGCGGTAAGCTTGGCCAAATGTCGGCTGGCGTTACTCTGATGAATGTCCAGGATGTCCTTCAGTTCGTTCACCGTGAATTCCGACTGGTCCAGAAGCATAAGGATCTTCAGGCGCATTTCATCAGAAATGGCGCTGAACAAATCGATGCTCGGTGTAATCGGTTCTCGTGAACTATTTTGCATAGGCATATCCTCAATATAATTTTTAATTTAGTGAGGTGAAATTGCATGTGGCGAAAAGAATCCTATTTGGCGTGGCTCTTGCGGGAGCCATGGCGTGGGCTAGTGATTCCCCGTTTTCTGCGGAACCACTCGCTTCGCCGCATTACTCCGTTTCATGGCGCGGGGATTTACCTCTTACGGCTGGCGCTGCTCTAGTTGCAATTTATGGCCAGTACCGCTACAGCAATATGGATGTTCCCGATGAGATTATCGTTAGGGAATCCGGAGACCTTCTACCCTGGGATCGGGGCTTTGCAGGAAGGTACAATAAAACTGCAGATAAAATAAGTTTCTGGAGCGGGGCTCTTGCCGTTGCACCGTTGGGTCTGGCGGGCTACTCCTGGTATGCTGGCGATGCGACGGGGCATGATTTCGGGGCGTTCACCCTCATGTTTGCACAGGCCCTTGCCTTGCAGAGTGGCGTTAACTTCATGGTCCGTTCATTGGAACTGTGGCCAAGGCCTTACGTTTACGCCAAGGACTGCGGAACGGCTGACAATGGGGCTGCGGATAACGGATCTGCTGGTAACAGGTTTCGCAGCTGTTCAGCCGACGCCGTTGAAATGGCTGGAAAGGCAGAAGGGGAGGCTTACGGAAGTTTCTTTAGCGGACACGCATCCGCGGCCTTTACTGTAGCCACCTTCACGGGTGAGTGGTTTAGTGAAATGTATCCTAACTCGCCCTATAAGGGAATTGTATGGGCCGGCTCCTATAGCGCTGCTGGCCTGGTGGGTGTTCTACGTATTGCGGCGGGCAAGCATTATCCTTCGGACGTGATTGTCGGTGCCCTTGTTGGAACGGGAATCAGTTTCGGTATTATCGGCGTGCATAAACTGGGTGGTTCTCGTGTTTCCTTTTGGAGCGCCCTTAATTCCTCGGGAGTTACAGTTCACTTCTAAAAATTCCTGTTAATGCAAGAAGGTCGCGCCATTCAATGCCGCGGATTTGGAAAATAAAGTGAACCCAGAATGAAAAAGAGAGCCGGTTTACCCGACTCTCTTTAATCTTTAACCTTTAACCTTTACACTACTTAAAGGTGCTGGTCAGGCGGAAGGCAAGACCTACATCGCTCAAGGTTTCTTCGCTGTAGACGCTGAACTGGAGCTTGGACTTGCCGATGCTCTTTACGAGAGCTACGGTCCATGCCAGGTCGTCTGCATCCGGCTGAGACTTGCTCAGGTCGGCGCGGTCCTTGATGTATTCCATTTCGAACATGAGGTTGGAGAGAATGTCGAAGGTGGGAATTTCCAAACCGACGTAGAAGGGCTGGTAGTAATCACCCTGGGTGAAGTAGGCAGATTCCGGACCTACGTAGTTCTTTGCTTCCTTGTTGATGTCTTCGTCCTGGGTGTAGAGGCAGGCGTATTCACCGTAGAGACGGAGGTGCGGAACGAAGGCGTAGCTTGCGTATGCTGCAACACGGTGGGTGATGGCGGCGGTGTTCTGAACGACGTCAATGACGTTAGCACGGTAGGCAGCCTTCACTTCCAGAGGGAAGCTGAACTTCATGTCGTCTTCCACACGGACGTAGCCCTGGTTGGCAGTACCGTTCTTTGCGGCCACCATGGCGTTCAGCTGGTTCAGACCGTGCTTCCAGCCAAGTTCCACTGCGTTGTGGCTGTAATCGCGCATCCAGAGACCGCGCTTGGTCAGGTCTTTGTCGATGTAGGTACCGAAGTTGGTGGACTGGGACCAGTCGGTCTTCCAGCGACCGATCTTCAGATTGACCATATCTGCACCGAGAACCCACTTGTAATTGACCCAGTAGAGGTCAGCGAGAATCTTGTCGTAGTTGCTGGTCTTTGCGCCGTCGGAGAGCTTGTTGCCGAACTCCGGAGCGAAGATGCGGAGCATGATCAATCCGTCAAGGCTTTCGCTCTTGTACTGACCGCCAACGTTTGCGCGGATCCAGCCGGAGCTGAAGTTGTTGTTGTCATCGGCCAGGGACTTGGTGACCTGAGTCTGGACATTGCCCTTGAGGCTCATTTCGTCGGTGGCGTCGGCTGCGCATGCCATGGAGGCGAGGCCGAAAGCCAAAACGGCGGCTGCAATTTTCTTGAAGTTCATTGTTACTCCTTGAATATTAACCTTTATTGTTTTGCGGGGACAAATTTAGAACATTTTTTTATTTTTGGCGCCGTATGAAGAATATTGTGATTTGCTCTGTTGCCGCTCTGGCCCTCATGGCCACCAGCGCTATTTCCAAGGACCTCGCTCCTAACAAGACCCACGCCGTTCTGAACGTTACCTACGTGAATAACGACGACGTACCCCATGCCAAGAAGAAGCTGGTTTTTGTGGGCCAGAACAAGGCCAAGAACAAGATTACCATTACCACCGACATGTACGGCGAGGCCAGTTTCCATATTCCTCGTGAAGACAAGTACACTATCCTCTGCGAAAGCCTGACAGGTCCCTTTGAATGCGGCGAATCTCCCTATGTTTCCAGGACGGCAAGTACCGGTGGCATAACGGTGGTGTTTGACGATACCCGTGCGGAACTGACTGGTGTGACCTTCAAGGCTGGCAGTGCAGAACTGGTGCCCACTTCCCTCAAGACTCTTGACGCTGCCATTGCAGGCCTAAAGCGCAACCCCAAGGCCCGCGTTGAAATTGGTGGTCATACCAGCAGCGAAGGCAGTGACGAGCTGAACCAGCGCCTTTCCGTGGAACGAGCCTATAGCGTTCGTGAATACATGATCAAGAAGGGCATTGCTGAAAACCGTGTGACTGCTGCAGGCTATGGCTCCAGCCAGCCGAAGGCCGATAATGCGACGGAAGCTGGCCGTAAGGCGAACCGCCGTATTGAAATTCGTGTGCTGAATTCCGACGAAGTGGAAACTTCTGAACAGCAGTAGTTGCTAGTTGGCTGGCCGCTGCAACCCTATGCAGCCATGGAAAAATGAGAGCCAAGCTCGTTGTTGAGCTTGGCAATTCTTTTTTGGATATTTTTCTTGTAGAGGTTCACCGCTTGTCGCGACACGCCCATGACCTCGGCAATCTTGGTCGTTGGATTTTTGTATGCCTGCCCTAATTCTCGGTATAGTTGCAGGTATCGTCGCTCGTTGCTGTTTTCGGGGAAAAGGGCTTCGATACGGTCGCAAAGATTTTCGCACCTGCGCTGGTGCTGTTCCGCCTCAAAGTTTTCTGCGGCCTGCGCTGCCTGGAGGGTATCGAACAGTGTGTATTCGTTATCGCAGTCGCTTGTATTGGTGAGGCGTAATCTGGATTCCTGAATCTCCCTGGATTCCCTATTCTGCCGGACCTTCACCATGTCCATGGAACGGAACGTGATTTCTTGGAGTAGAAAATTCTTGAAGCTCATGCCTATGGTGGAATCATATCGGTTGATGACCTTTGTGAACCACTGGTAGACCTTGCCGCAACTTTGGCTGTAGCTGTGCCCGCTGGGGTTTAACCCGTAGCCAAAGTTTCTGGGACGGATTCCGTCGGGGCCGAACTCGTAGCATTGGCGGATGTCGTCGGCATAAAGCAGAAATAGCTGGTCGCGTGCGATGGTGCTCCCTGCCTTCGCATGCTTGATGAGGATGTTTTCGCGGTGTTGTGTAGTCATTGGTTCCTCCTGATTGCCTTCACGCTCAAATTTATGCAGAAAGCGCTGACAAAAGATGTCAGCGCATGAGTTTTTTGAAAGGAGGGAAATTTTTTTATTCCAGAGTCGCCACGCAACGAACGTAAAGTCCCTTGCGTGGGTTTTCGTCGGTTCGGTTGATGTTCTTGCCGACGCGCCTGAATTCCCAGGACCGGCCGGTGCCTTTCTTTACGGAGGTGGCAGACCAGTAATGCCCCGTGGAGCCCTCGTCGCAGTATTCGTCCCAGTCTCGGCACCCGCCTACACCCAGATTGTCCCAGTTCAGTTTGGACCAGTCTCTCTGATAGTCTCGCCATTCGCCATCGTCGGGCAGGTGCCAGCCAGGAGGACATGATTTCAGGGCTTCGCTGTAGGTGAAGAACCTGCCATGTTTCTTGCAGAATACCGTGTCTTCCAAAAAGCACTGCTTGGCGTTCTGGATGCTGAATTTCAGGTTAGATGTCATCCAGGCCTTGTTGTCGCGGACCTCTACCTTGTACTTCTTGCCATCGCGGGAATCCGTCATGACCATGTCCTTGCGGGAGATACCCTTTTCTTCGTACAGGTCCCGCTGGCTGATGCACCGGGTAGATGCCTTGGCCTTTTTCGGAAGTGCTGCCATTTTGAGGGTACCCTTCTTCAGATCAAGGGCAAGAACCTTGCTTTCTTCGTTGGGTAGGGTGAAGTAGGCAGTTTTTCCTTTGGCATTGCCAGCGACGGTCCTGACATTTTGTTTTTTCTGCTTGCCTGTAAACTTGGCTTTAGCAAGATCCTGCCAGTCTGAAAATTCTGCCTGGTGGGCTCCTTCAGGGCAGCTTCCGTCCAGGTACCAATTCCAATTGCCGCTGGGTAAAACTTTCGCAGCCTTTGCGGGGGCCGCCTGGGTGACGGAAATAAGTCCGCCGATACAAATAACAAGGGCCACAGCCGAACGGCCCAAAATACTCAACATCCCTGACATCCATTCCTCGGTTCAAACTTGAAAACAAGTTTGTTCAATGATTGCCTAGTTAATATATACCGAAAAAGGAAAATGGGACGTGAAAAAAAAGAAACGCACCGTTTTTTGATGCGTTTGTAGTTTTTAGGGGGCTGTGCCGTACACTTTTTTATGATTTGGTTCGTTAGACGGCGCTGAATCCTTCGTCCGTAAGCTGGATTCTGCCTTCGCGGAAGAGGGTTCCAAGAAGTTTCTTGAAAGTTTTCTTGGACATGCCGAATTCCTGACGGATGATTTCGGGGTCGGTGTGGTCGCCGTAGGGGAGAAAACCGCCGGCTTCTTCCAGCTTGCGAAGGATCGCTGCCGGGCTATCGCTCTTCATGAGGCCCTTGTAGCCAATGGGGGACAGGTTCAGGGTGATTTTCCCGTCGGCGGTGAAGCGCTGGATGAAGCCCGGCATGGTATCGCCGATATAGATTCGTTCCATGCCCGGGGTGAGCATGAGACGGCCGGTGTAACGGTAATCCACCAGAAAGTCCACGTGGTCCTGGGTTACTTCGTAGGCGGCAAGCTGTACGCGCTGGCCGATATGAAGTTCGCTGGTATCCTGGTCGATGAAACTCTTGATTTTTTCGGTAGCCACGAGACGGCCGCTCTTTTCATCCACAAGAATGAAGACGACGCAACGGTCGCCTCTTTCCAGGTCACCCAATTGCTGCTTGAAGGGAAGGAACAGGTCCTTGTTCAGGCCCCAGTCCAGGAAGGCGCCGAAGCGGTTTACGTCCTTTACTTCGAGGACTGCGAATTCGCCTACCTGAGCGTAGGGCTTGTCCAGAGTTGCGATGGGACGGTCTTCACTGTCGGTGTAGACGAAAACATCCAGGATTTCGCCTTCTTCCAGCTGGTACTGGTTCTTGTTGCCCGGCAGGAGCACACGGCCGCCAGTTTCAAGTTCGACGTAATAGCCCTGCGGCATGATTTCTTCCACACGGGCACGATTGTATTTTCCTAATTCCATAATGGCCTTTCCGTTCAAGTGTATTTTTGATTGTGGCTCGTTCCTACGAACCTGCGACTAATATAGCATTATTAACCTGGTCTACAATCCCTTAATCACCAGCAGGCTGCCGGCTCCGATAATGAACCACAGGATAACGCCCTGGATAAAGGGCTTGGCGCCGCATTTCTTCAAGGCTTCCTTGGAAAGGCCTGTGCCGATAAGGAACAAGGTAATGGCGAAGCCGCGCTTTGCAATGGTAACGATGGTTGTGCCCACTGCCGCGGGAACGCCGATGGCCGGGAACAGATAGGTGTTGATGACCATGGCGATGGCGAAAAGGAAAATGAACCAGGGAATCACATCCAGCTTTCTTTTTTTGGATGTACCGTCACCACCTCTGTTGCGGAAAATGAACATGGTCACAAGGGCCAACGGAAGAATCCAGAGGGCGCGGGTGCACTTCACCATGGCGGCCACCTGCAGGGATTCGTCGCTGTAGGCTGCTGCGGCGCCCACCACGGAACTGGTGTCGTGGATGGCGATGGCCGCCCATTCGCCGAACTGCTGGTTATCCAAACCGAAGAAGTGGCCCAACGGCGGGAAAATCAGAAGGGCCAAGGCGTTCAGCACAAAGATGGTGCCGAGAGAAACACTCATCTGCTTGTCGTCGGCCTTTACAACAGGAGCCACGGCTGCAATGGCGGAACCTCCGCAAATAGCGGTGCCGCTAGAAATCAGGTAGCTGGTCTTGGGATCCACCTTGATGAGCTTGCCTACGATGAAACCTAGAATCATGACGCTTGCCACAGACACGATGGTAAACATCATGCCGTCCTTGCCGGAGGCTAGGGCCGCCTGCAGGTTCATGCCAAAGCCAAGGCCCACCACGCAACCTTGAAGCAGGTACTTCTGTGTTTTCTTTGCGAACTTGGGGAAGGCGGGACCGCCGAAAATAAAGGCGTAAACGATGCCTGCCAAAAGTGCCATCCAGGAGGCAACGCGTGGGCAGCAGGCGGTGAGAATCAAAAGAACGAATGCAAGCTTTGCGATTTTCTCTTTCATGGGACCTTCAATTAAACTTATGGAGATGCGCCGTTTTAGGTGGCGCAGTTTTCTGTGCCTGTTGGCAGGACTTTAGTCTTGCGAATAAACGCAAGAGTTTCCTTTTCGCCTTTTTCAGCAAGCATGGTCAGGAGGAAAAGTAACTTTAGGTAGGTTTCCTCGGCCATTTTTTCGCGGGCGGTACTTTTGGTTAAATATAGTAGGGGACTGGTACGGTCGTAGTCCTTGCCGCCGTATGTCTTGGAGGCGGCAACGCGGTCGCAGAACATCTCCTTGATGTAGCGGTCCGGCATGGGCATGGGGATGATTTTCTTTGTGGCCATTTCGTAGTCGTACCAGAATTCAAAATGGTGCTTGTTCCTGCCCTTGTGATGCATCCAAGCGAGGCTGTAGCCCGTGTCGCGGCGTTCACCGTTGTTGGGGGATTCCTTGCCGGTGTAGTACTTCATGCCGGGAATGAACTCGGTAGGAGTGTACTTGGACAGATCGTGGAAAAGTCCCTGGAATCCGATACCCGCCTTGAAGCAAAGGCGAATCACTTCGTTCCTGTGCTTGGTTATGGTGATGAAATGTCGGATCGGATGAAACATGGTTCGAATTTAGAAAGTGAAGAAGTTTTTGTGGGCTCTGGAATTGTGGTTTGCAAATAAACACTGGGAGAATTCAAGTATTCAGAGAATGAAACTTACAAATTACTGACGGAAAAACTTGGGATTTCTATTTTTGTGCGTAAGGGAGTTGTCCCTGTTAAGAAAAAAGGAACTGCAGATGAAATTTCTCAACGGATTTTCTCTGGCTAGTGCAGCCCTTGGCGCACTGTCCCTCTCATTTGGCCTTTCCCTCGTTGCCTGCGGAAGTGATTCTTCTAGCAGCAAGGACGATGGCAACAAAACTCCTGATGGCATTGATCAGTTTGAGAGCATGGATGACCTGGTCCACTGTACCAAGAGTCATTTTGGCGAGATAGCCTACGTTACGGAGAAGGACTCCATCTACGAATGTACCAGCGAGGGCTGGGTGGTGGCCGATTCCGCAAAGGTCGAGGAAATCCTCTCCAGTTCCGACAGTAAGTCCGATAGCGACGGCAAGAGCTCCGGCAGCAAGGACAATTCCGGCGACTCCGACGAAAAGAGCTCCAGCAGCATTACGGCATCTGCCGAGGACACCGCCAAGGTGGAGACCGTGAAAGTGGACTCTGTGACCGTCCTGGGCCTTGCCGAAAAGGGTCCCTTCACCAAGGGAACCGTGGTAAACGTCTACGGCCTGGATTCCGCCCTGAACAAGTCCAAGACTTCCTTCAAGGGAGCCGTGAACGACGACAAGGGCAACTATTCCGTTTCCAAGATCAAGCTCTCCAGCCAGTACGTCATGGTGGAAGTCAACGGCTTCTTCAATAACGAGGTGACCGGCAAGGTGACCAGCGGAACCAAGACCAAGCTCCGTGCCCTTGTGGACCTGAGCGAGGGCGATACCGTAAAGGCCAACGTGAACGTTCTGACCGATCTGGAATACGAACGAGCCATCGCCCTTGTGAAGAACGACAAGTACAACGTTCCTGCAGCCAAGGCACGTGCCACTAAGGAAATCCTTGCCGCATTTGGCGTGAAAGCTGATTCCGTGACTGCGACCAAGATTTCCCTTTCCGGTGAAAATGCTGCGACCAATGGCCTCCTTGCTGCCTCTGTAGCCGTGATCGGCAACCTGAGCCTTTCCAAGTTCCAGGCCCGCCTGGGTGACGTTGCCGAATCCCTTGCCGCAACGGGTTCCATCAGTGATACCCTCCGTGCAGAAATCGCCGACGACCTGAGCCTGCTTGATTCCAACGGAGCCATGGTCGACATCATGAAGAACATCAAGGCCCTGAACGCCAAGGCCACGGGCGTGGATTCACTCCTCTATGCCTTCTGGTCCGACAACTACAAGCTGCCTGCCTGTGATGCCAAGGCAGAGGAAACCATCGCCAAGAATGGCAACAAGCTGAGCTCCAACTACGGTGCTGGCTACGCCTGCACCAGCAATCGCTGGCACAAGTCCACAGCCCTGGATACGGAACTTGGCCTCTGTGTCGCCAAGAACGAAGGCAAGTACGAAACCACCAAGGGCGGCAAGTACTACACCTGCAAGGCAGGCCAGTGGCGCGAAATCACCAAGGAACAGTACACCCTAGGTGCCTGCACCGAGGAAATCGCCAAGGATGCCGCCAAGAAGTATAAGTCCGTGGACAACAAGAAGTACTTTGTCTGCAAGGATCTCCAGTGGGAAGAAATCACTGCCGACGAATATGAATTGAAGGACTGCGGTGCCGATAAAAACGAAACTGTTGCTGCCGCCAAGACTTCCAAGGTAAGCTATGTGTGCCTCGATGGCGCATGGCGCAAGGCTACCGCCCAGGAAGAAGCCTTCGGTTACTGCAGCAAGGTGGACAGCACCAAGTTCAAAACACTGGAAAAGGTTTCCTATGCCTGCCTTGAAGAGGGCTGGACCAAGGTGGACGACCTCACTGCAGAACTTGGATTCTGCACAGGAAAGATTCCTGAAAGCAAGATGTTTGAAACGAAGTCTGGGGAATTCTACAGTTGTGTAGATGACCAGTGGACTACCGTGGACAAAGTAACGGCTGCAATCGGTTCCTATTGCGAATCTGGAAACGACGGGGATGTCGAAAAAATTTCCGATGGAGACGTGGCCGGCGAATACCTTTGCTTAGACAAGGAATGGACCATTTGTGATAGCAAGAATAATCAGAAAGTTTATTCGGATATGGGCAAGGTTTGCGAAAACGAATCCTGGCGCAAGGTAGAGACCGGTGAAATTGAAACTGGAGAAGTTTGCCGTGAACAATTAGATGACAACAAAGTTTACGAGGGCTTTGTTTGTGAAAAGTCTAGTGATGCATATGGCTGGCGCGAAGCGAGTGAAGGTGAAATTGTTGTGGGATATGTGTGCGCCGAAAACAATGTGAATGTTTTAAATGGAAATTATGTTTGTGAATATACAAAAGCAACCTCCAGTTACAGTTGGCGAGAGGCAACGGAAAATGAAAAAATTGCTGGTGGAATTTGCAGCAAAAATTCTGTTGCATACGAGGATTGGAAGTGGAATAACGATAAGACCGAGGCTGTGTATTGCCAATTCTTACAATGGCGAAAGACAACATCTTTAGAAAAAAAATTAAAGGAAGCCTGTTTTGAGTCTGGGAGATTTAATGGCGATTATGTTTGCGATCGCGACGACGGCGTTGGGGATTGGCGCCTAAAGAATAAGTATGAAATCGCGACTGGTGAATATTGCGAATATTCACGTGCAGGCTTCTCTGAAGTTGTAAAGGGGCTTTACGTCTGTGATGACAGACATGGAAAGTTTGAATGGCGTGATGCGGATATCGGTGAAAAGAAGAGGGGCGTTACATGCTTTGATCAAAGAGAGCTTATGTGGTCTGGCTATCCTACCTGGTCGGGCAATTCAACTAAACTCTTTGCCTATTCCGATGATGGTAAACTCTATATGTGTGGGATTAGGGATGGTGTTGCAGACTGGAATACGGAATACGAGCCTATGACAGCTACATTCAATACGCGCCTTCATAAGATTGTCAATATCGGTTCTCAGTGGTGGATGTCCGAAAACATGAAGCCTGCCGATCTTTCAGAATGTAACCAATTTAACGGCACAACTACGGATTGCCGATATGGTAAGACTTATGAAACTTTAACAGAAGCGAAGGCTGCTTGTCCTGCACCTTGGCGACTCCCCAGCGATGCTGACTGGAATAAATTGTTCAATTTTGTTGATGCTTATATTTTTGGAGTCGTTTATGGACGTGTAGAACCCGACACAATTGGTACCAAACTATATGCAAAACGTTTGTATGGGGGATATTATGCTGCAAACGCCTTTGAAGAAAAAGGAAGCTCTTATGTGAATTATTCATATAATTTGACTGGGTTCTCGGCAATGCCTACGAACTATTATTATTCAGGTAATTCTACATATAATTATGAATCCGTATATTGGACTTCGGATGGTCACTATGCTAGATTCAAAAATGATGCACACACTTTGAAAGATATATTAAAGCCGGAAGTTGTCAATTCTATGGGTGGAAAATATGGCGTTCGTTGTGTAAGAGACGTTAATTTTGATTCTCCCACCGGATTATAATTCGTGAATTTCAATCCTCTTCCCTTGTCGGGAAGGGGATTTTTTTTTGAGATGGAACTTACAATTTGTTGACAATGAAACTTGATGTTTCTAACTTTGCGCTGTAAAAAATTGGTTTTGTCTTATTGCAGGTGAAAAGGAATTGCAAATGAAATTTCCTCGCAGTTTTTCTTTAGCAAACGCCACCCTGGGCGTTTTGACACTCTCATTTGGCCTTTCCCTCGTTGCCTGCGGAAGTGACTCTTCCAGCAGCAAGGACGATGGCAACAAAACTCCTGATGGCATTGATCAGTTTGAGAGCATGGATGACCTGGTCCACTGTACCAAGAGTCATTTTGGCGAAGTCGCCTACGTTACGGAGAAGGACTCCATCTACGAATGTACCAGCGAAGGCTGGGTGGTGGCCGATTCCGCAAAGGTGGAGGAAATCCTCTCCAGTTCCGACAGCAAGTCCGATAGCGACGGCAAGAGTTCCGGCAGCAAGGACGATTCCGGCGATTCCGACGAAAAGAGCTCCAGCAGCGAAAAGGCCTCTGCCGAGGATACCGTCAAGGTCGAGGTGGTGAAGGTGGACTCCGTCAAGGTGACGGGGCTTGCACAGAAGGGGCCCTTTACGAGTGGTTCCGCTGTGACCCTGTATGGCCTGGATTCCAGCTTCGCCCGTACAAAGACAAAGTTCACGGGAAAGGTGGCTGGTGATAGCGGTCGATTCAGTATCGAAAAAATTGCTCTTGGTAGCCAGTACGCCGAACTGGAAGTCAACGGCTTCTACAAGAACGCCCTTACCGGGAAGAACACCAGCGGCACCAAGACCAAGCTCTCTGCCCTTGTGGACCTGAGCGCCGGCAAGGACGTGAAGGCCAACGTGAACCTGTTCACTGAATTCGAGAAGGCCCGCGCCCTGCAGCTGGTGAAGAAGGATAAGTACAATGTTCCCGCCGCCAAGATGCGTGCCAGCCGTGAAATCGTAAATGTGTTTGGCTACGTCTACGGCGGAAAGAAAATAGATTCCGCAAGTGTTCCGTCTGCCACCAGCATCAGCCTTTCCGATACGGGTTCTGTGGGTGCTGCACTCTATGCGGCGGGCGTCATGATGACGCAGAACCTGAGCGTAAGCAAGTCCGCCTCCCTGATTGGCGATGTAGCCGAAGACATTGCTGCCGACGGCTCCTGGAACAGTGACACCAGCCGTGCCGCTGTGGCCGACAACCTCTGTGCCCAGGACTCCGTGGATGGCTTTGCTGCCGTCCGCACCAACCTGAAGAACATGAAGCTTGCTGCATCCGTGCCCAACTTCGAATCCAACCTCCGCTATTTCTGGAACGAAGTGTATGGCCTGGGTGAATGTACCGAAGAACTGGAAACCTCCGAGACCATCCGCAAGGTGACCAACAAGCAGAGTGACAACTACGGCGCTGGCTTTGCCTGTACCAGCAGGCGCTGGCACAAGGTTACCGCCCTGGATACGGAACTTGGCATGTGTACCTCCAAGATGGAAGGCCAGTACAGGGAAAGCAATCTTTCGAAGAATACGGAGTACTACACCTGCAAGCAGGGAACCTGGGCGAAGATTTCTGAAATCCAGTACAACCTGAAGGAATGTAC
>JAZLHK010000030.1:0-2433 GCA_045616805.1 Fibrobacter sp. | reverse complement strand
TCTTTTGCAGTGTAGCCCCACTGAAAATAGTTTCCTATATTCCAGCTGTTTTCTGCGCCCACATTGCATTTAGCCCAATACAGCGGTCTTGTTCCGCCAATACCGCCTACATGCGTTCCCAAATCCACGAAGCCTTCAGGCGCATCGGATTCAAATGTAGCCTTCATAGCTGGCATCTGACAGATCTTGCTGCGCACAATAGTGTTTTCAGCTTCGGTTGATTTCGTCCAAGTCTTGCCATCCTTATCGGTCACCGTCACCTCGAAGCCATTTGCCAAAGTGCCGACAGGAAGCACAAAGCAGAAATGTGAAGGGGTCGATTCATCTTGGCTCATGAGTTTGTCATTGCAGTTGAGAGTCAAAGTTTTGCCACCGCCTGTCAAGTCGCCGAGCTGAGGCACACCGCCGTTGAAAGTAACTTCGCCCTCACCGTAAAGGTTTTCTTCTCCCTTGGAGGTAAGGGTGATGGTGTTTACATAACATGCAGTTTCACTGTAAAGCCAAAGGTCGAGCATACCGCAGATGTTCTTGAATTCGAGTTCTCTTTCCGTTGATGTTGCAGCCATCGGGTTCGCTCCATTGGCAAACGCACACTGGAAAGCGTCATTTTCGTAAACTGCATCTTGTTCAGCAGGCAATGCAAGCATGTAAGCATTGTTGCGAAGCGAAGTAACCGACATCTTAGCAAAAGGATAGAATGCCGTATAGGTATAACCATCTGCGAAGAATCCTTCCGGTTTGCCACCTTCGGGAATGAATTCCGTTTCAGCTTCGCCACCCTGTTGAGCCACAAACTTATTGCCTTCCGGGCAACCGTCGCTGCAAGCCAAAATGGCATCACCTTGATTCCAGTTCACATTCAAGGCAGCATCTAAGTGAGTTTTGCTGCCACCCTGTTGAGCCTCGGCTGTAGCGCGAAAGCCCTCACCGTCAGATTGTTCTGTTTGCTTGTCTTTCTTGCACGATGCGGCCAACAGAAGCAATGCCGCCATGCAGATCATTGATAATTTCTTCATCTTCTCTGAATTTTAAAAGTTTTCAAAATGTTTCGTGTTTGGGGCTGCGGTTCCGCATCCAGTTCCTTTGCGGATGGCAGCGAAAACGTCGCCATGCAAACAGTTGAAAGCAGATTGCCGTGCAAGCCGCCAAACGTTGCAACGATTATGGGGGCGTGTTTTACCAGTTACCACCAAACGTTCCAAATTGTTCATTCCTGGTCGTTCCTGACAACGCTGAAGATGACAGCAACAGGCCTTCGTTTTCAACCTCTACGTTCTCCGCTCTCGGAGCAACATAGACTTGGCTTAGATAGCCGAATTTCTTTTTTTCTTCCATTTCTGTAATTTGTTAAGTGATTTGTAAATTTTTAATTGTTAAGTAACTGCTCAAAACTAAGATTCATCCTGGAATTCGAGACTGCAAGGCTGCGAGGCTGCGGGATTTCGAGAAGCCTCGTATTCCCGCATTCTTGCGACCTCAACGCCTCGTTTTCAATATGCAAACTAATTTTGCCCATCTACTTAATTGTTGATTTGACGATGTTTATTTGTTTGATACACATCCCACAGGCATCTACCGCTGCATTATTCCTCGGTTTGATTGAAAATGCACGAAGTCATCTTTCCGCCGGCAGCACAAGCAGTGGGTAGAAACTGTGATTAATTATTGCCTTCGCGGACCGGACGAACCGGAAGTCCTACGCAACGACCTGTCCCTCCTGTTGAATCATGGAGATCTTCTTGCTCCCTAAAGCAAGAAGCATATTGACAACCGCCATCACCAGGAACCGATTCACCAACCCACAATGTCCTTGTCCAAAAATATGCACGTGCCGGACGGTTTGAAGCCTCACCTAGATAATCATATTTATCCCCCATAGTATGTCTCCCTGAAACTGGAACGAAAATGTGCGGATCATCGAATGAATAATTGGCATTGTGAGAAGTTTCGTAAACATTACGCTCACCCATGTCATTTACATCTTTGGCTTTCCAAATGATCGAGCCAGCGACTCCTTTTCCGTTATAATTCTCAGTCCACTCAAAATACGCAACAGCATAAAGCTCATACATTTCATCATAGGTAGGCATTCTGTTTTCATTATTATCCACGTAAGCGGCATCATCTTGGTTTCGTAACTCGGATTCGTTATCCATGCTTTCTGCAAAAGAAACACCCGATACGTACTCCCACTGGTAGGAGTTTACGCAATACCTGTGCAGCCAAATATCCCCACCACCTTTTTCCGTTCCGAACAGATAACTTTCACCATCAAAATAACCACAATGATTGTCTTTTGCAGTGTAGCCCCACTGAAAATAGTTTCCTATATTCCAGCTGTTTTCTGCGCCCACATTGCATTTAGCCCAATACAGCGGTCTTGTTCCGCCAATACCGCCTACATGCGTTCCCAAATCCACGAAGCCTTCAGGC
>JAZLHK010000029.1:0-63156 GCA_045616805.1 Fibrobacter sp. | reverse complement strand
AAGCAACTTGTAGGGCTTGGTGTTGTCGTAGTTCTTCGGCAGGGTGATGAAGTATTCGCGGTTCAGACCTTCGACCATCATTTCGAAGCGATCTCCGTTTTCAACACTCTTGGTCTTCACCAGGGTAGAATTCTTGCCGCAACCGGTACTAGGACGAGGTGCGTTCTTCAAGGCGTAACCGAACTTGTAGGTCTTTTCGCCGGGAACTACTTCGCTGTTGGAACTTGCGGCAGCTTTCTTGCTGGAACTGGATTTTTCGTCATCCTTAACTTCTATTTCAACCTCAACTTCATTCCATTCACCATCTTCGCATCGGTAATACTGATCTTCTGAGGCAACATATTTGATGTCGCCGTCATTTGAGATCTTGCATTTGCCTAAAACATCGGTCTTGTCGGGAGATGTGGCTTCTATCTCTTCATCAACGAGTCTGGTTGCGTCGACGTCGCTGCATGCAAGGAAACAGAGGCTGACAATGCTGCGGTAGATGTGATGAGACGAATTGCTTTTGAGGAATTCATTGCCATGTTCCTTTCTTGTGTCGAACTTTATTTAATCGCTGAACAGAGGCTTGTTGTAAAGATCGATTTTTTAGGCGGAATGTCGCATAAAAAAAGAGGCTCCCAATGGGGAGTCTCTTAGGAATGTTTCGACGAGTATTGATTAGAGGTAGTCGTCACCAAGAGAGGAGGAACCGCTGCAGGAACCGTAGGTACCGACCTTATAGATCTTGATGTTGTTGCTGTACTCGCGAGTCGGACAGAGACTGGGACTGTAAGAGCAGGACCAGCCGGTGTCGTCGTTGGTGTACTTGAAGTCAATGCTGGTGACACTCTGAAGAGCGGTGGATCGGTTGATGGAAACTGCCCAGCTTGCCTGTTCGAAGTCTGTCCACGGAATATTTACAGTCTTGGGTGAAGAGGTGTAACCGAGAACGTATTCATAGAAGCCGCCATCATTGATCTTGGTGCTTGCCAGGCCAATGCGGAAACTATTTTCTGCAGCATAAGTAACGCAGATGCCCTTCGAGTCAATCTGTGTGATGTTTTCACCGGAGTTCTTATCTCCGAGGGTGATGGAGAAACCTGCATACGGATATGGGTCGGCTGCGGTGTAGGATGTTTCTACATAGTCCCCTTCGTAACGATCATAGTAGGTTGTATATGCGAGCTTGAAGTTGGCGTATACCAGGGTTACATCCAGGTTCAGGTATTCTTCTTCAAAGTGGCCCAGGGCTGTGGAAACGCCGCCGTCGAGATCATCTACGTATTTACCCCAGGCACCATCGGTGGTAGGTTCAACGGTTGTGAAATTGTATTCAGTCATGTTGCTGACAAGGCCAGTTCTTGCGCGCTTGCCGTAAGAGGGCTGCCAAATGATGCCGTCAACGAAGGTGACTTCCTTGACCTTGGAACTGGAGGACTTTACAGGATTTTCATCGTCGTCGCCGTCGTCATCATCGTCGTCGTCAAAGCGGCTGTTGGAGGATTCTTCGTCGTCACCTTCATCAAAAACGCTTGAACCCTTGGAGGAAGAAGACTTGTTCGTGCTAGAGGAGGACTTTTCTTCGTCATCGCCACTTACGTTGCCTTCGTCATCATCGTCTTCGCCGAGGGAAACCCATTCGTCCTGACAGACGTATGCGTTTTCGTCCTTCTTTACGTAATAAATTTCATCTTCTCTAGAAGGTCCGCACTTGGGGAGCTTGTCGGTAATTTTTACCCATTTCTTGATGGCGCCGAAACAGATGTAGTCGGCTCCTTCTGATTCAATTGTGTAAACACTGTCAAACTTGGACTTTTTGCAATCTGGAAGGTCTGCAACGTTTTCAACAGCGGTAACATCGCCGCCCCTGTGACCTGCGGAAGTGGAGGATTCGGAGTCGGAGCATGCTGCCAAGCCAAAGAGCAGGGAGGAACTGCACAGGAAGTAAAGGGATTTTTTCATCGTGTACTCCATTGTGTGAAGGGGTATAATTTTATTAATAATATAAATAATTTTTTACGTAGTTCAAGGATTTTTTTTCACAACAACTAAAAAGCCGGCCACCTTGCGGCGCCGGCTCATATTCTGAGAATGTTTTTAGATTATCTGACGCTAACCTTGAGTGTCTTGGCTGAGCCCTTACCCATGATCTTCACGACGTACTGGCCGCGCGGCATGGATTCCATGGAAACGGAACCTGTACCGGAGGCAAGGCGTACGCTCTTCATGGAATTACCCATGATGTCGAATACCTGGACCTTCACAGGTGCCTGTGTGGCTGAACGAACCTGCAGGACGTTGTTGCTGAACATGGTACCAAGGCGGTTGATCTTGTTGGCCTGTGCGATAACCTGGGTTGTACCAATCACGAAATCGGTGATGGCCACGTTGTCGTCGGTGCCGGCGATGGTTGCCACAACGGTAATGTTGCTGGTGGTTGCCTTAAAGGGAATGGAAACAAACTGGGATTCAGTTGAAATTTCGTATTCCTTAGTGACGAGGGTTCCATCTTCATCGTTGATCTGGATGCGAAGGGCGCCTTCGTCAGATTCGGCGGTAACCACGTTGAATTCAACGTAGTACTTGGAACCTTCTTCAAGTTCGGCGGTGATGGAAGCCTTGCGGTTCTTGGTGGATGTTGCTTCCTTGATGATGACCTTGCTGGAGGACTTGCTGGAAATGGTTGCGTTGGTGGAAGTCCACTTTTCTGCAATGACAGCTTCTTCAGCAGGTTCTTTAATTTCGTCCTTGCCGTCGTCACCTTCGTCGTCGCGGGAGGTGCTGGATTTCACGGAAGAACTGGACTTTGCTGTAGAAGAACTAGACTTCACAGAGGAACTGGACTTTGCTGTAGAAGAACTAGATTTCGCAGAAGAACTGGAAACGGTATCGTCGGAGGCACTGGAACTTGGCTTCACGGAAGAACTGGACTTTGCTGTAGAAGAAGAAGACTTGTTTGTTGCTGTACTAGAACTGGATTTTGTACTAGCTTCCACATTTACGATTGTTGCGCCCTTGCAGCGAACATTATCGACATAGAGGTAGTCTGCATAGTAATCGTCGCGAACATCCCACACGAAACGACCGATTTTTGACTTGTTGAGTGTTGTTTTTGAACCAAAACCATCCTGGGTCAGTCTGCTGACTGCTATCTTTTGTGTTTTCCATGTGCTAGAGTGGCTTACGGAGTAGTTGTGGTAATCGTAATCTGAGTAATAACCATCATAGTCATCGTACATTACCCACTTGAATAGATGGTCGGCTCCAACATAATCGTAAATGACGGTGTCGCATGCACTCAGGTTGTAGGCGCTTTCGTCCTGTTTGAGTGCGAGGGCAAGAATAACGTAGGGGTCATACGGATAGTCGCCTGCATACAGGTTGATTCCTTTGAGGCCTGCAGCATATTCACTGCCGTTCGTAGCAGGGAAAATTACATTGTAATAGGAATTTCCCTCGTCGTCGATTAAGGTCTCGTTGGTGAAACTAGACTCGGAACAATCATAACCATAGCAGGATCCGTTGTCGTCATAGGCAAACCAGAAACCGCCGGTGAAGGTTGTGCCATCGCCGTCTTCAACGTTGTCAATGTAGTCGTTACCTGCCGGTGTGACAGAACCGCCGGAGGAACTAGAAGTTGTAGAACCGCCGCAGTTGATGGGAGTTGCAATGACTTTTACATTTTGGATAGCGAATCCGCCACCATAGGTTCCTGTTCCGCTGATGTAAGTGTCGCCTTGGATAAGGCCTCCGTTGATGTAGAACTTTGCTGTGGCGTCGGTTGCGGAGCAATGTTCATACACTTCAGAAGAAAATTCCCCGTCAATAGATTCGTCGATACCGAAATAGAAGTTGTCGTTGCCGTCAACAACTCCAATAGCGACTTTGCCATAGCTGTCGTCAAAGGTGTAACCTCCGCCGACGATCTGATAGGCGTAACCCTTGGTAAGAGTAATGGAATGCTTTACTTGGAGGTCCCATGCTTCATCAACTACACCATTGGACCAGAAATTCAAAACAACATCGTAGTCGTTATTTTTTTCAAGTCCGATAGAACCGGCGTATGCAGCAGTGTAACCGGTGTATCTCTTGATGTTGGTTGTCCAGCCGCAGCCTGTCAATGATGAACAGTTGCCAAAGATACCCTTACCCAGGAGTACGTCGTCGCCATCAACAACAATCGGGGTGGATGCGCTAGAAGAAGGCTGCACTGAGCTGGAAGAATTTGTCGGAACGACAGAGCCACCGGCGCAGGCAGTGTATGTCTTGGTAGACAGAGATTCTGTTTTTGTTCCATTTTTCCATACAAGATAATTGGAGTTGATCCACTTGCCACTGGTGGAATAACTCCAGGTGCCAGTAGCGCTAGCGGGAACAAAGCCATCTGCAAAGTAAGAACCTCCCTGGCCATCGCCTCCAACATCTGTTCCGTCGTCTTCAATTTTGCCTTCATACTTATTTGCAACAGACCAGTTTGCAGAAGAAAGGTAGTTGTTGTTCATCCAAGTCTGCCAGCTACCGTTGGCTGTACCTACTTCGCCTCGTCCGCTAGCGTAGATGGTACCCCATTCGCTGACAAAAAGAGGAAGTCCCGCATTTATGGCTTTTGTTCCATTGCTTTGAAGCCAAGTACCATGGCTACTAGCATAATAGTGCAGTGCATAAGCGGTGTTGTGTTTAGAGTCGGTCACTTCGTTGTTAATTGCGTCTTCAGGATGCTGATCCCAGGAAGGTGTACCCACAATGACCAGATTGTCGGAATATTGACGAATGGTTGAAATAACCTGGTTCGCGTAAGTCTTGACTTGACTCCACGTAATCATAACGTCATTACCGCCACTCTTGATGCAATTGTCGCTGGCGTCTCTTTGACAATACGGTTCGTTGAAAATCTCAAAGATTACGTTGTCGTAGCCGCCCCATTTTTCTGCCATGCGGCTAAAGAAACTTTTTGCGCTGGCGACGTCGTAATTTGCCTTATGGGAATGGTAGTCGATAATGACATAAATGTCGTTGTCAATTGCCGCTTGGACGACTTCGTCCATAAGACCTGCGTAATAAGTGGTAGTGGTACTGGAGAAATAGTTCCCTGCGCCCCAGTCTTCATCTACACCCATGGCAGCACGAATAAGCTGAATGCCGTGTTTCTGCACTAGCCCATCGATGGTGGTTTTTGTCCAGAATTGAGCGGCCGTTTTGTCAATGCTCCAGAAAAGGCTCATGCCCTTTACCTGCACAGGGGTGCTGTTGTAAGCGGAGCAAGAACCGAAAATTCGGCCCAGACCATCATCGTTGGTGCCGGCCTGGAGCTGACCGTACTGACTGACGGGGCCAACTCGGCTTGCTGCTGGGGAAACCAGAGCTGCAACAGTCAGCAGCCCGGACAAGAAAGCTGTAGAAAACTTCATGACATTCTCCATACGATAAATTACACGTAAGAAAAATAAAAATTTATTTACGTTTCCTGCAGGGGACGAAATCTAAAAATGGTTGGCAACTGTTGTAAGTGTGACCACGGACACAGCTTTTTTTGACGTTTTTTTGCAAAGAAGCCTCCCTTGGGGAGGCTTCTTACCGATATTCTAGAGTAGGGACTGTTTTGTACTAGTACTTAGCGACAAGTGCTGCAGGGCATTCGACCTGAACGAATTCTACCTCGGGATTGTTTGCTGCATCCATCCAGTTTGCAAGGAACAGACAACCCTGTTGCAGGCTTGGGTTGGAGTATTCCTTTTTACACATTTCGATGAGACACTGCTTATTGTAGTCGCAAGTAGCGAGGAAGCCGCCATACTGTTCGCCGGCGCAGGAGATGCCCATTGCTTTACAGCCGTTGAATGCACCAGGGCCTCCGCCCGGGATCATCAGGTCGAACTGGTTGTGGCTAACGTCGTAACCAATGTTGCTGGACATGACAATCAGGTGCTTGCCCTTAATTTTTCTGTGATGATCGTCGGTGGAGGTGTTTGTTGCAGAAGCGCCGGTACCCTTGAATGTCAACATGTAGCACTTGCCGCAGTCATTGCCACCACCTGGAGTTGCTGCGAATGCATAGGCGATGGTGTCGTTCACGATTTGCGGAGTCTGGTCAAAGCAGGTTCCTGCTGTGCCATTGGGGTCACAAACGGATTTAGCGTCGGAACTGGCTCGAGTAATGCCGTCGTCGTTTTTGCAGGTCCTTGCAATCGGGCCACCCTTGCCTTCCCATGCGCAATGGGGCTTGCAGCTATCCCAATAACGGGTTGCATAGCCAGTCTTCTTGTTGTTGTCTATAATCTTCGGAAGGAGTGATCCTTGCTGCTGGCTTGAGCTGGACTGAATTGCGCTTGAACTGGCTGGCTTGGCGCTGCTGGAACTTGCCTGCTGGCTAGAGCTGGAGTGCGTTGCACTTGAACTGGACGGCTGGATGCTATTGGAGGACGTTCCTGAGGGTTCGGGAGATCCAGCAATGGTGAGTGTGAATATGAAACTGTTGTTTTCGAAGGTGTACGTGTCGGAGAGGGTTGTTCCATTGCTCAGATAGTCAGGAACCTTACCCTTGAGGGTGTAGGTCTTGGCATTCTGATCGTAGGTTCCCTGCACGAAATAGATGTTCCAGCTTCTCTGGGGTTCCTTGGTGACGTTTTTGAAAACCACTGGGGTGATATCTGCATTTTTTGCAACAGTCTGGTTGAGTTCACCAATAACGGTTACCGCGTCTGCACTGGAGCTTGATTCCACGATTTGCCAGTTTTCGTCGGCGATTTCTTCCCATTGTCCATCAAGGCAAATGAAGTATTTCCCTGAATTTTCGGACTTGTACTTGTCGTTTTCCTTGCAGGAAATGTCTTCGCCTGCGCTGGAATTTGCGTTTGTGGCGGAACTGGTGTTTGCTGCTGGAGTTTTGCTACTGCTAGATTCCTTGTTGTCGGCCGTTGTTTCGGAACTTTCCGGGGTGATGGTCTCGGGGTTTTCCGGAGTTACAGTTGTGGAACTTTCCGGGATTTCGGTTTCAGGATTTTCCGGAGTTACTGTTTCGGAACTTTCCGGGATGATGGTCTCGGGGTTTTCCGCAGTTACAGTTGTGGAACTTTCCGGCGTGATGGTCTCGGGGTTTTCCGGAGTTGCGGTTTCGGAACTTTCCGGGATTTCGGTTTCAGGATTTTCCGGAGTTTCAGTTTCAGAATCTTCCGGGGTGGAGCCTGTTGCTGAATTTACGGGACTTTCTTCGTCTGCGCTGGATTCTGGACCCGGATCAGCTGGAACGTCTATGTCTACAGAAGAGTCGTCGTCAAATAACCCTACGTTTTTAGAAGAACTGGAACGGTGGAGGGAAATGACGTGCTCATCATCGTCAAAAAAGAAGTTGGACTTGGAACTGCTTGATGATCTTTTTTTGCTGGAACTGGAACTTGCGTAACTTACATTGATGTCAATTTCAACATTGACTTCCTTCCAGTTACCATCGATGCAGTGGTAATATTTGTCCTCTGCGGCGTCGTATTTGATGTCACCATCGTTTACGGTCTTGCAGTTGGTCTGGTCAATCTGGCTGTTGACTGTTTCTTCGGGGAGGAGTGCCTCTGCCTGCTTAGAGAGATCCAATTCACCGCAGGCGATGAGTGCCAGGGTGGAAAGAGCTGCACTGGCTGAGTACAGGGCTATATTCCTAAAGTTTTTTACGTCCATACATTCCTTACCGTGTAATGCCTCTAAAATATGTTTTTTGGGGGAATGTTGCATATTTTGTATGTTATTTATAGGCTAAAATCCCCCTCTATTGACAAATCGTCCAAAGTAAGTGTTTTTTGAACCCGTTTTTTACCCGCTAAAGGGGGTAATTTTTAGGTGGATTCAAAATAGAGGATTGTATGGGATTAAAGAATATTGTTTCTACAATGGCGTTGATCCTTGGCTTAGGGGCTGTTTTGGGCTTTTCTGCCACAGTTTCCAACCCGTGGATTTACTCTGACGTACCGGACCTTTGCATTGCAAAGGGTGAGGGCGACAATTATTACATGGTTAGCACCACCATGCATTATGCTCCTGGCGTGCCTATCATGAAGTCTACTGACCTTGCAAACTGGCGCACGGTCAACTACGCCTATGAAACCTTGACCAATAACGACAACATGAACTTGAACGGCGGCAAGAACGCCTATGGTAAGGGTTCCTGGGCTTCTGCCATCCGTTATAACAAGGGCAAGTGGTATATTCTCACTCCGTCTTATACCACCAACAAGACTCATCTTTACATTACCGACGATATTGAAAACGGCCCCTTTACCGAAAAGCAGTTGCCGTTCTATCATGACCCCAGCTTCTTTATGGACGATGACGGCAGCGCCTACGTGGTTTATGGCGGTGGTGAACTGAACATTGTGAAGTTGAAGGCTGACCTTTCGGGCCCTGACGGCAACCCGACAAAACTGGTGAGCGAATCCCTGCGTAACCAGACGACGAAAAATTCCAGCTACATTGTGGCTCTGGAAGGCGCACACATGGAAAAGGTCAATGGGGAATATTACCTATTTGGCATTAGCTGGTATGGACCTTGCCGTACGGAGCTTGTTTTCCGTTCTAAGAACCTGATGGGCGGCTATTCTGGCCAGGTTTTCCTGCAGAACAATGGCGTTGCCCAGGGTAGCATTTTCCAGACTGAGGCAGGCAAGTGGTATGCCTACCTGTTCCGCGATAGCGGTGGCATTGGCCGTATCCCGTACTTGATGGAAGTGGAATGGAAGGATGGCTGGCCCACGGTTGTTGGCGGCAAGGCTCCTGCGACTCTTAACTTGCCGAATGCAGTTGAGCCCGGTTATGGCATGGTCACTTCTGACGATTTCGACGGTTCTGAACTTCCCCTGGAATGGCAGTGGAACCACAATCCTGATAACAGTAAGTGGGCTCTTTCCGACGGCAAGCTGAAAATTACTACTGGTCGTGTGGATGGCAAGCTCTACACCGCAAAGAATACCCTGACTCAGCGTACCTATGGCCCTAAGTGCTCTGGCCGTACTCTTGTGAACGGTAAGGACATGAAGGATGGTGATGTTGCTGGCCTCGTTGCCTTGGCTGATTCCTTGGGTTTTGTTGCTCTCGAAAAGAATGGCAACGGATTCGAAGTGGTTTACTACGAACGCGAATTCAAGCTGAAGAGTGTTCCTATCAGTGGCGACGAAGCTTACTTCCGTATAGATTTCTCCTTTGGTAATGGTGACCACGCAAATTTCTTCTACAGCCTTGATGGAAAGGACTGGAAGCCGATTGGTAACGAACTGAATTTGCCTTATACCTTGGGTATGTTCGTGGGTTATCGCTTTGGTCTGTTCAACTTTGCAAAGAAGACTGCTGGTGGTACTGCTGCATTTGACTGGTTTAAGGTGGGTGACAACTATACCGATGAAATCTACCTGGATGGAGCCGTAGAACCGGTTCCCCAGACTCCTCACAATGCAACCCAGACTCCCTGGGCAGTTCCGGGCAAGATCGAAATGGAAGATTTTGATGATCCGGGCAAGGGTAAGGATGGTGCTTCCTATAGCGATAAGGATAACGATAAGAACCAGGGCGATAGTGATTACCGTAAGGAAACTGGCGTAGACCTTTACAAGAAGGCAACTGGTGTTATTGTTGGCTACAACCAGGCCGGTGAATGGCTTGAATACACCATCAAGGTAGCCATGGCGGGTGATTACACCTTCTTTGCTGCAGTTGCATCTTCTGGCGGTTCTGCATTCAACATCACTTTGGATGGTAAGGAACTGACAGGTGATATTGAAGTCCCCGCTAATGTCGTTGGCGAAGGCGAAGAACAGAATTTTGATGACTACAATAAGGTGAAGAAGAACGTTGTGTTGCCTGCTGGCGAACATGTAATACGCTTCAATGTGGTTAAGGACTGGATGGATATTGACTACATCACCTTCGTTTCAGGCAAGGATGCTGCGGATCCCGAACCGATTGTCGTTGAAAATCCTGAAGAACAGCCGGGTGAAAACACCGGAAATGATCCCGAAACGAAACCGGGTACTGATCCTGGTACAGAGCCGGGAACCGGTACTGAAACAAAGCCGGGTGTAGATCCGGAAAAGCCTTTGCTCGTGAACGCTCGCTATCAGGTGAATTTCTCTGCCACTCGCACTTTTGCCGTATTCTCCATGAATGGTAAACTTCTTGGCCGCATAGATGCAGCAAATGCTCGTGAAGCTAGGACTCTGGCCCGTGGCATTGCTGGCCACCAGAGGATCATCTTGAAGACTCTTCGATAAGTTCTCCCATAATCCAATCCATAGAAGCCTTCAGCCTTGCGCTGAAGGTTTCTTTTTTTTTGTGTTCAAAATGGTGTGTTTTGGCCTGCTGGCGCCTTGACAAAATGTCCATGCAAAGTGCTTAAAATGTGGCCAAAATCACGATGTTTCTAGGTAAATTCATAAAGTACGGGAGTGGTGTCCTGTTTAAGGGGAAATGCCCCAAAAGGAGTACGGAATGTTTGGTAAAAGCTTAATCCTTTCTGCGATTGCTGGCGCACTTGCCCTTGTTTCGGGGGCTCAGGCAGTTGAAAATGCTAGCCTCAATGTCGGCGGTTCAAATCGTACGATGATGGTTTATGCTCCCAAGAACATAGAAAAGGACCGCCCCCTCATTATTCAGATGCATGGTATGAACCAGAACGCAGGTTTCCAGCATGATGCTGCAAAGTGGGAAGAAATTGCCGATACTGCTCGCTTTGTTGTTGTTTTCCCAAATGGTGAAGGTAGGGCCTGGGATATTTCTGGCGATAAGGATGTGAATTTCCTGAAGGCGATTATCAATGACATGGGCTCCAAGTATGGAATCGATAAGAAACGTGTCTATGTTTCCGGTTTTTCCATGGGCGGCATGATGAGTTACCATGCAGCAAACAAGATGGGCGACATGATTGCTGCCATCGCTCCTGTTTCTGGTTATCCCTTTGGTGCTGGTGCCAACAGCAAGCGCATGATGCCCGTTATTCACACTCACGGTACTACCGATGACGTGGTGGGCTATAGCGGTGGCGCCGATTATGCGAAGAAGTGGGCTAATTATGAAGGTTGCGGCACCTATGAAAAGATTGCAAAGTATCCAGCAAACCGCCCGAGCACTGCTGCGACTCTTGAAAAGTGGACTGGCTGTAAGGATGGCAGCGAAGTTCGTCTCATTACCATTGCGGGCAAGGGCCACTGGTATTCCATGGACCTGGCAAGCGTCAACACCTCCGATGAAATTTGGAATTTCTGCAAGCGTTTCTCCCTGGATGGAGCTGCTTCTGAAGAACCGGCAAAGCCTGCATTTGTAGAACCCACTAAGCGCGATTCCATTTACAATGGCGGTTTTGAAGAAGAAGATCATGCATGGACTCTCCAGAACCACGGCGACGCAAGTTCTGTTGGCTCAGTGAAGGATGGCAAGTACAGTCTACAGATTTCTGCTGTTGGTTCTCAACCCTATACAGTTCAGTTGATCCAGCATAATATTGTTCTTGAAAAAGATCAGTGGTATGAAGTGAGTTTTGATGCTAGCGCGACTGCTGCACGTACTCTTGAAGTGAATGTGGAACAGCATGTGGATCCCTGGGCATCTTACCTGTCCGAGACTCAAACTTTTGATATTGGTACAGATGCGAAGACTTATTCCTTCAAGTTCCTGATGAAGGCTTCTTCCGATGAAGATTCTCGTTTGAGTTTCAATGCTGGCGCCTCCACTGTAGGCATCACTCTTGATAATGTGAAACTGAAGAAGGTTGAAACTCCCGAAACGGCGGAACCAGAAGATTCCTCAGAGGATCCCACTGAAGGAATTCCTACTGAAGAATCCCCCTCTGTAGAAACCCCTGCCGATGCTGAAACTCCGGCAGAAAATGTTCATCCCGAGAAGGAAATAATGGCGCTGCGCGGAACCTTGGCTTTGACTGCAACATCTGCGCAGGTTTACAGAATTTATTCCCTTAAGGGATCGTTCCTTGGGAAGGTGACTGCAATGAATTTTGAAGAGATGAAGACTTTTGCCCGAAACGTAATTCCATCTTCTGGAGTCTACTTTGTGCGCTCTTCATGGGAATCGGGGCTTGGCCTTCGTCGAATGATTTTGACAAAATAAAAAACAAACCCATGTTCGGGCTGTGCCGGGTGGCGTTTGGATAGGAGTACAAAAATGATGGGTATGAAAAAAAGTTTTGCAGGAGCAATGGTTGTTGCTGCGTTTGGCCTTGCCACTCAGGCAAATGCAAATCCAGATAGCTTGGTGCTTACACCTCCGCTGGGTTGGAACAGCTGGAATGTGTTCCACGAAAATATCAACGAAAACCAGATTAAGGAAATCGCCGACGCCATGGTTTCCTCGGGCCTTCGCGATGCGGGCTATATCTACCTAAATCTGGATGACAACTGGATGGATACCAAACGCGATGTCAATGGTGACCTGCAGAACCATCCCAAGACTTTCCCCAGCGGCATGAAGGCTCTGGCCGATTACATTCACAAGAAGGGTTTGAAGTTCGGTCTTTATGGCGACCGTGGTCTGCGTACCTGCCACCATTACAATTCTAAATGGGAAAGCGAAAACGGCTCCTACATGCACGAAGAACAGGATGCCAAGAAGTTTGCCGAATGGGGCGTTGACTACCTGAAATACGACAACTGCGATGAAGCTCCCGGTTCCAATCAGGAAGCGGATTACACCCGTATGAGTAAGGCTCTCCGCAATTCCGGACGCGATATCGTGTTCAGCATTTGCGCCTGGGGTTACCAGCCCTGGATGCCAAAGATTGCGCACCTGTGGCGCTCCACTTTTGATATCGGCCCTGAATGGCGTTCCACCTCCTGGTATCGTGGCGTCTATGACATCATTGACGAAAATAACAAGTACTGGGAAGTTGCAAAGCCGGGTAACTGGAACGACCCGGACATGCTCGAAGTGGATAACAGAAACCTGACCTATGAAGAACAGAAGTCCCAGATGACCATGTGGTCTATTATGGCTGCCCCCATCATGATCAGTTCCGATGTTCGCAATATGTCTAACCAGGTGAAGGATCTTTACATCAACAAGGATATGCTAGCCATTAACCAGGATTCCCTGGGCGTTCAGGGACATCGTATTTCAAATAACAAGGGCAAGCAAGTTTGGACCAAGCCCTTGCGCAATGGCGATATCGCTGTGGCCCTTCTCAACGACAACACCTCTACCCAGACCATCGAGGTCAATTTTGCTGACATTGGCGTTCAGGGCGAAGTGGAAGTCCGCGATGTCTGGCAGAAAAAGGATTTGGGCTTAAAGTCCAGCGTTTCTGCGGAAATCCCGGCACACGGCTCTGTGTACCTTCGCTTGATTATCAAGCCGGTTCCCCGTGAACCTTTTGGTGGTAAGGCTATCGCAATTCCTGGCAAGATCGAGATGGAAAACTTTGATGTTCCGGGTACAGGCGTAGGCAATGTCTCTTATAACGAAATGGATGCTGTTGACCATGGTGAAACCGATTATCGTAAAGGCACGGGCGTAGACATCTACAAGAAGGCTACAGGCTACATTGTGGGCTACAACCAGGCTGGCGAATGGCTGGAATATACAGTGAATGTCGCAGAAACTGGAACCTATACCATGTTTGCTGCTGTGGCTTCTGCCAATGAAACCTCCAGTTTCAAACTGTCCATGGATGGTGAGGACATTACGGAGAAAATTCTTGTTCCCAAGGCCGCCGAAGGCGAAGAGAACTATGATGACTATAACAAGGTGAAGGCTAACGTAAACCTGGTCAAGGGTGAACACGTCATGCGCTTTACCGTTACCGGCGACTGGATGGACATCGACTACATCAACTTTGTGGCTGGTGAAAATGCGAAGGATGACGCTCCCATCGAAGGTAAGGAAGAAGAACCCGCTTCTTCAAGTTCCTCCGTTGTTACTTCTTCTGAATCTTCTTCTAACGAGTCTTCCGATTCCAAGGATTCTGCAGAATCTCCGGATGAGCAGACTCAGACAATCTTTGCGGCAAAGATTCTGAATGCGGACTTTGGTGCTTCTCGTCAGGTGAATGTGTTCTCCATGACCGGCAAGTATTTGGGGCGCATTGATGTAGTGGGCAATACCCTGTCTGCTTCCTTGAAGAATGCTGGTTTTGCCAAGGGCGTTTATATGGTCCGCGGTGTGACTGGTCATGCAAAGACAGTCCGCGTGCAGGTGAAGTGAGTTGCGCTTTTGACAAAATGTCAATAGAACTTTCTAAAAAAGTCGCAAAATAGCGTATCCAAAACATATCTTTATCCTTGTTGAAAGCTTCGTGGTGGTTGCTTTCAACATTGGGTCTGTAGTGGTGTACAGGCCTGAGTGAGGAAAACGATGGGTATGTATAAAAAATTGGGTGCGGCATCTGCCGTTGCTAAATTTGCGGCTATTGCTTCTTTTGTTGCTGTTTCAGCCGTCAATTCATTTGCAGTTACAAATCAGTTTCGAGGTACCAACTGGGCCGATAAGCGTGACAACTTCGTGTCCGATGTGCTGAAGCTTTCCGGTATGAGCGGAACTGAGGACTATCAGGCCGCCTACGCGCTGTCTGACCGCGTCATGAGCCAGTTCGTAGAAAAACTGGGCATCAACAGTTTGCGCATTCCTATTAACGAACCCACAGCATTGAAGGCATGGGGTTCCTATAAGGGCATTGTCGATGGCATTCTGGCTCATGGCCGTATGCTCATTGGCTACTGGGGCCCTGCACAGCCCGCTGGTCCCAAGAATATGGATGACTGGTGGAAAATGTGGGATACCGTCATCAAGGAATACGGCTCCAATCCCGATGCCTATTTTGAAATTTTCAACGAGCCCCACATGTATACAAAGGATGAACTTCGTAATCTGTACGCGGATTGGCTGAAGCGCTATCCTGATGTGCCTCGTGACCATGTTTTGCTGGACGGTACTGGCCTCGCATGGAATGTGCCTGAAATTGCCGATGATTCCCGCTTTGACGGCTGCCTTTTTGCAGTGCACGAATACACCTTCTGGAACATGAGCATTACCACCGAACAGGGCTGGATGAACAGTTTCAAGGGCAAGGTGGGCAAGTACGCCGATCGCACCGTGGCAACCGAATGGGGTGGCGCCATGGGCGAGGGCGACAAGGCCGGCGTTCATTACGAAATCATGGATTACAACGATCCCAATCCTAAGAATTACTTCATGGCTTACATTCGCGGCATGTCCGAACAGCTGCGTCAATGGAAGATGGGTAGCTTCTACTGGGTTGGCCTCCGTGACGAAGACTGGTACAGCATGACAAAACGCTCCGGTTCTGGTGCCAACACCACCTTGAGTATTGTGAACCAGTCCGGTGTAGACCGCATGCAGTATTCCTGGACCGATACCGTGGAAGTGGCTCCCGTTTCCCAGAAACCCTTCGGCGGTTATGATGCGTCGGGCGTTGCTGTCGCTGGCAGTGCCAGGGCAATTCCGGGTAAAATCGAAGCTGAAGACTTTGATATTCCGGGTGTGGGCAAGAACAATGATTCCTATTATGATAAGGATAAGGAAAATCGAGCCTGCTCTGGTGACAATGCTACGGAATGTTCTGAATACCGTAAGGACACGGGTGTTGATCTTTACAAGAAGGCAACTGGCGTTGTTGTTGGTTACAACCAGTCTGGCGAATGGCTTGAATATACTGTGAATGTTGCTGAGACCGGAACGTATACCATGTTCGCTGCGGTTGCTTCTGCAAATGAGACCTCCAGTTTTCAGCTGTCTATGGATGGAGAAAACATTACAGAAAAGATTTCTGTTCCTAAGGCAGCTTCCGGTGACAATAACTTCAATGACTACAATAAAGTGAATGCTGCTGTGAATCTGGTGAAGGGCGAACACATTCTTCGGTTTACGGTGACTGGCGACTGGATGGATATTGACTACATCAATTTCGTGGCTGGCGAGAATGCAAAGGATGATTCGCCTGTTGAAGGAAAGGAAGATCCGGTAACCGAACCGACTACAGACCAGGTTACAGACTCGACAGATACTGTTGAACCGAAGGATCCGACTTCTAATCCGGACGCAGAACGGAAGGATGATGGGGCGGATAAGGCTCCCGAAGTGCAACCAGATGGTGAAAGCCAGTTCGTTTTTGCTGGTGACCTGAAGTGGGATGGTTCTGCCAATCGTCAGTTTGACGTGTTCTCCATTACAGGAAAACACTTGGGATGCATTGACATTGTGGACAATGCACTTTCCGAAGCTTTGAAAAATGCGGGCTTTGCCCAGGGCATATATGTAGTTCGTGGAACAACCCGTGGGAACGGCTATGCTCGTGCAACCCGCGTGCAAGTTCGCTAAAATCTTTCATACACACATCCATAGGAAAGCAGGCCTTTGGGCCTGCTTTCTTTGTCATTCCTAGTGAAAAATGTGTCATTCCGAACGAATAAGGTGTCATTCCGAACGAATAAAGTGTCATTCCGAGCGTAGTCGAGGAATCTCACTGAACGCCTTTGCTTGTAAATGTTCGTTAACATTTTTTGAATTGAATAACCTATATTTGTCATGTGTTGATACAGGAGTTTTTTATGAAGAATATCGTTTTTTGCATTCTTCTTGTTGCCTTTGGTTTTGCTGGTGCCGCTCAATGGGAGGGAAACTCTTCTCAACCCACCTCCGCCCGTAAGATAGACGGTAAGACTTTTTACGAAATCACCAGCGCCGCGGAACTCGCCTGGGTGGCTATTCAGGTGAATTCCGGGAATACTGCGGTTAATGCCATCCTCATGAATGACATCGTGTTTGGTGTAGACGACGCAACCCGCTGTACAAAAAGTTGGACCCCAATAGGAAATAGCTCATCAAATACTTTTCAGGGAATCTTGGATGGTAATGGATATACCATTTATGGGCTCTACATTAAGATGACGGGTGCCGCTGGCCTTGTGGGGTACAATGGTGCTGAAGGTGTTGTGAAAAAGATTATAATGGAAAATGGTTATGTTGAGGGATCTACTCCTACGGGTGCTCTGGTTGCGCACAATGCGGGTCTCGTTTCCATGTGTGTGCACAATGGGACGGTTGTTGGCGGTTATACGAAGACGAAATCAGAAATAACTTTTGCTTCTACGGGCTCAACATCCAAGTCTGGTGGAATTGTTGGGGTGAATGAGGGTGTTGTTTCTTATTGTATAAATAAAGGGGAAATCCGTGTGGAAACCTCTGCAACGTCAACGGTTTCCGGCTCATCAACAAGTGCTTCCGCAAGTGCATCTGCAACGGCTGGTGGAGGCGGCATTGTTGGCGAAAATAAACAGGACGCTGTTGTCGAAAATTGTTTAAACCTGGGTATTGGAACCATAACTGCAAAAGCGTATGCATCCAGCTATAAGCAAAGCAATGCAGATGCTACATCGAAAAGTTTTACAGGTGGAATTGTAGGTATAAATTCAGGTTTCATAGTCAATACATTAAACCTTAGTGCAGGGCTTAAAGCTGTTGCAAGCGCATCAACTGGTGGAATCCCTTCAAGTGTTACTCCTGCTCGAACTTATAGAACTGCAGCTTCTGGATGTGTTGCTGGCCAAATGGGGACTACTGGAACGGGATCTGATAATTATTACGACGGTGGCGTCTGTTCGAACAATACTTATGGTATCGGCACTGCGTCGACCATTGGTGCAACGCCCTCTGCAGATGTGGAATCGGAAGCGTTCCTCAATATGCTGAATACTTCCAATGGAACAACGGAAAATACGGGAGTTTGGGAATTTGGCTTTGACTTTAAGCCGACCTTGGCATTTGTAAAGCAAATCACTACAAATCATGTGGGATCAACTGTAAATATTGATGTTCATTACCAGGATCAGGTCATTTCGGTAGAAGTGAAACCAGAAAGTACAGATGAAGAAATCCAGCAGGCGATTGGTGCAGCTGTTGCTGCGGAAAATTTAGATGCTCCTGGAGATTATGATGACGATACGTACAACTATAAGTTTGTGGGCTGGGAAAAGAAGTGCGGTGAAGCGGAAGGCGGTCCGTGCTATTACGAACCTATTTATGAACGAACAGAAAAACAGGTGGCTGTTAAGGTTCTTGCCTGTGGTACGGAGTTTGAACAAACAGTCAATATTACGGATGAATTTGACGCGATTGTTCAGAAGATTGAACAACTGGCAACTTGTGATATCCAACAATATGTAGATGCAGATGGCCATTACAAGTATTCGTTCCAATCCTGGAAGCTGAATGAAGATGGTTCTTTCGAAGCGGTGTATGACAAGACCCCGGTTACAACATCAATCCAGTACGCCTTTAAATTGCATGTTGGATCATTGCCTGAATATGGTGACTTGCTTAAGCCCTCTTGCTCTGGAAATGTTGAAATTCCTGTTTTCTGGGACGACGCGCAAATCCTTCTGAGTGTCGAATCGGCTTTGATGGAAAATGGCTGTGAGTATCCTAATGAATTTATAGACGAACTTAATAAATATGAGTTTGATGAATGGGCTCGTGAAGAAAATTCCTTCATCGGCTATTATTCCGTCCGCGAAATTAGGATTCTGGGAATTGTCGTTCACTATAATGAAGAAATTGTCAATCTTCAATATGGCGATGTCTATTATGAAGGCGTTTCCACTGGTGAAATTATCGATGCAGAACTGACAAAGATGGGAATGACTTTGCCTCAGGATTATGAGGATGATTATTATAAGTACAAGTATGTAAAATGGGTTGAGGCTATAGACGAAAATCAGCAAGGTCTTGGATACTTCGTTCCTGAATACGAAAAAACTGCAAAGATGACGACAGTTACTGTTGTTGTTGGCGGAGAATCTATTGACGTGGATATCCTTGTTAAGGATTCTGAAGAAGAAATTGCAAAGAAGATCAATGCCGCCGTTGCAAATGCTGCGAATGAAAATGTTTCTGCACCGGCAGATTACAGCGACGATACTTACGATTATAAGTTTGAAGGCTGGATAAAGGATGAAGACGGTGACTATGTTCCGGAATACAGCAAGACTGCCAAGAGTATGAATGTGATTGCACTGACGGGTGGCCGCGCTGTCATTGTGGAGATTCTGACGACGGATGAACTTGCAGATATCGTTGCGAAAATCGAAACTGCCCTTGCTAAGTCAAACATTGCAAAACCGGCAGATTACAGCGATGATGCCTATGATTACAAGTACGAAGGCTGGACTACGGATGTAGATGGCAACTATGTTCCGAAATACAGCAAGACTGCAATCAAGAAGGATGAACCTGCGGAAGAAACACCTGACGAAGATAAGCCTTCAACGGATAAGCCTTCGACCGATGAACCTGCGGAAGAAACACCAGACGAAGATAAGCCTTCAACGGATAAGCCTTCGACCGATGAACCTGCAGAAGAAACACCAGACGAAGACAAGCCTTCAACGGATAAGCCTTCGTCCGATGAACCTGCAGAAGAAACACCTGACGAAGACAAGCCTACAACAGGCAAGCCTTCAGAGGAAAATTCGAAGGGTGATAAAGGGCCTTCTCGTATTATGCAGTTCGCTTCACTTCGCAGCTTCAACGTAGAAGTTTCGGGTCGTGTTCTTACGATTTCCAACGCTCGTATTGGCTCGAAAATTGCCGTGTATAACGTATCTGGTCGTTTGGTCGTGCAAAGTACGGTGACCTTGGCTAGCCAGCAAATCCGCATGCCTGACGTAGGAACATATTTTGTGAAAGTGAACGGCCTTGCGAAAACAGTGAACGTTCACTAATATTCGAATATTCTATATTTGACTGCGATGAAGAAACAATTTGCTAATGCCCTCCAGTGCCTCCTAGACTTTAAGGTCGTAGACCAGGAGTCTGCTGCCCGTTATAACGATTTGTTCAAGCAGATGATTTCTGCTTCCATGCAGATCTGCGGCGAAACGGATTACGCCGCCCTCATTAATCAGAAAGCAGAAGACGCCCAGAAAAAATATGGCGCCAAGATGGAACCTACCGAAGATGAAAACGATCTCTATCGCAAGCTTCGCGATGTTGTCCGTTTTGAAATGAGCCGCGAGGCAGCTCTCGCCAATATGGAATACGAAATCTGCTGCACCGATTCCAACTACAGGAATGCCATGACAAAGTTCCGTGGCGAATTGGAAAAGATCGTGCCTCAGGGACAGCAGGAAGTTGTGGAATCCATGGCTCAGGCTCTGTATTCCGATTTCACCAATTTCTTCGTCAGTGCAACACTGGATATGGTTGCCGATGCAAAGATTTTCCAGATGGAGGAATTCCGCCCCCTGCAATTGAACGCCCTGGGGAAGGAAGTCCGTACCTATGCAAACATCATCAAGCAGCAGAACGCAAAACCCCAGAAGTCTGAAACTGTGACGGACTGGTTCCGCATCATGTTTGTACTTCCTGCATTGCTGTTCAAGAATCTCTATGCCGTAGATATGGTGAACATGTTCGAAGTTGCCCAGAAGTACGTGGACGATGCCGCCCATATGTTCAACATTTTCCAGCGCACCAATGAATCCTTTGTACCCGGTGATGAATACAAGATTTTGCTTCACTATCTGGCTGAAATGGGACTGAGCGGTTGCTTTACCGTTCGACCCAAGGTGAAAAAGTCAAACGGTCCCGTGGTGAACTAATTTAGAGAATTAAGTCTATGCTTAAGGTGATTCGGGCGGTGACCCGTTTTCTTTCGTCCTATACATCTCTTTTTGTTATCGTCTGTGCGGTAATTGCCTTTTTTGCCCCTGTTACTTTTTCCTGGGTTCACGGAAACGTCTCTTCCGTAATTCTTGGGATTATCATGCTGTCCATGGGTTTAACCTTGCGAGTGGACGATTTCAAGAATCTTGCGAAACGCCCTCTTGACATTTGCGCTGGTGCCCTGGCTCAGTATACTATCATGCCTCTGGTGGCATTTTGCCTGACGAAAATTTTTGGACTGGATCCCTATCTTGCAGTGGGCATTGTGCTGGTGGGTTGCTGCCCCGGTGGCGTTTCCAGCAATGTGATGAGTTACTTGGCGAAGGGTGACGTGGCTTTTTCCGTGGGCATGACCACGGTGAGCACCTTGCTTGCTCCCATCATGACTCCGCTACTGGTTCTGTGGCTTGCCGATACCAGCATTAACGTAAATGCTTTGGGTATGTTCCTGAACATTCTCTATGTGACTGTTGGCCCCGTGATGGTTGGCTTCCTTTGCAACTATTTCTTCGGTCATCGTAGCGTTTTCAAGGAAGTCCAGGCCAACATGCCCTCCGTAAGTGTTATTGGGCTTGCCTTGATTGTGGGCAGCGTGGTTGTGACGGTTCGCCCGCACTTGTTGACCAACGGCGTGAACCTTTTACTTCTGGTGCTTGCTGTTGTTTTCTGCCACAATGCTCTTGGATATGTTCTCGGTTACAGCGTTGGACGTATTTTGCGTTTTAATACCGCGAAGAAACGTACCATCGCCATCGAGGTGGGTGTCCAGAATGCGGGTATGGCTACTGTTCTTGCTGCGGCGTTCTTTGCCAATCCTGAAAACATTGCCGCAAACCCTGCGGCTGCGCTGTGCGTTGTTCCCTGTGCCATTAGCTGTGCCTACCATTCCATTAGCGGTACCGTTCTTGCTGGAATTTTTGCCCGCCGTTAGCATTTCTGCTGTTTGCATTTCTCGCGGGGGACTAGTCTCGCGATGAACGAAACTCCAGAATGTCGGCGATTCCTGCCGCTAGAACGTCGGCGTTTCGTCGCCGTACATGCTGATGTCCAGTTCCGGATAGTTGTCGTTCAACTTTTTGACAATGGCTAGCCAATCCTTTCCGTGACCGTCTCCCATGCCCCAAGTGCCACCTGTGAGGTAAACGTAGTAATGGCACATTTCGTGGACCATGGTATTTCTGTATGTCTGGTAAATCCATTCTCCGTCAGCGATGCTGATGGATGGACCTGCCTCAGAAAATAGTCCCAGATCGTTCCCGGAGAAAATTTTTGCTCGAAGGGGGATCCTTGGTAAAATCCCGTCGAAATAAATTGCGTTGTAATGTTCAAACGTCATTTCCAGAAAATCCTGGGTCAACTGGATGCGATCATTATTCTGGTAGCCGATGGCGTCCTTGACACTGTTCTTCTTTTCCTTGATGCGTCGAATTTCCGCCTGCACCAGTTTCTTGAAGGTGTCGTCGTTGATTTCACCCGATTCGCCAGATTCGCTAGCCTCACCGGCGATGCTTTTTTCAGCCACCTTGGCTGCGATACTGTTGTCAGCAAAGGCGTCGAAGATGTTCTGCTTGTGCTGAACAAGTGCCAGCAACTTTTCGTCGATGGTGTCCTGTGCCAGCAGGCGATAGACCAGCACATTGCGGGCCTGGCCCATGCGGTAGGCGCGGGAAATAGCCTGATTTTCGGACGAAGGCTTGAACTGCGGCTCGCAAATAACGACAACGCTTGCCGCCTGTATGTTCAGCCCGACGCCGCCCGCCGCGATCTGTGACACCAATACGCTGCCGGCGGGCGCGCTGTTGAACTCATCCACAATATCCTGGCGGGCCTTCGGGGAGATGGAACCGTTGATGGGCCCCATTGCGGATTCGCCGAGGACGTTCTTTACCTTATTGATTGTGTCCAGGAAGAAGGAAAATACGATGACCTTGCGGTTTTCTGCCTTCGCCATTTCCACAAGCTCCAGAAGACGGGTCATCTTGCTGGAGTGAACCATATTGGGAATGTCGAAGGATACGCGGCGGAGCGCGGCGTAGTTCTGGGAGAGGACTGCCTCTTCGTAGGCACCGATTTCTTCTGCGTTCAGTTCACACCATTCCTCATTTTCAATCAGTTCCGGAAGTTCTGTCAGCACATCTTCGCGCTTACGCCTGTAATAGACCGGAGCGATGATGCCCATGAATTCAGGCGCGCGGGACATGGCTGAAAGGGGCAATGCCTCCTCTGCAATTTCTGGACGCAGAATTCTGATCAGCTCAATCATCTCGCGGACATGATTTTCCAGGGCGGTACCCGTCATGAAGAGAATCTTGCCCGTATGACTGCAAAGCTTGCGGATGTTCTTGGAACGCCTGGTGCTTGGATTCTTGATATAGTGGGCCTCGTCCACCACTAACATATGGTAATCAAAACCTTGGGGCAAGGGCATGTGACTGGTGGTGTCGAATGTGGTGACGGCAACGCCGCCTTCCTTTTTCCACTTCTTGAATGAAGATGCCTTTGTGGGACCGTGAATCTTGATGTAGTTCAGATTGCTTCTGGTCTTGATTTCGCGACACCAGTTGGTAACCACACTGGCCGGGCACACCACTACAAAGTGTGTCATGCCGCTATTGCGTAGGGCGACCATGGCGGCAATGGCCTGGATGGTTTTGCCAAGACCCATTTCATCGCCCAGGAGAACCTTCTCCTGATGGAGAATATACTTGACGCCCCATTCCTGGTAACGTCTGAGGGTGCCGTTGAAACCCTCCAGCTGGGCGACCTCTTCCTTGATGGCGTTGGCCAGTTCTTCGGTAAGACCGTAGACGCTGTCCAGTTCACCGGTGGTACCCGGGCAAACTTCTTCGAGGGTGTTATAGAAATCAATGGGGGATGCCAGGAATTCTTCCCAGGCCTGGTCCACGGTGGTCCCGTTGATGGCATCCAGGGTATCCATGAGCGAAGTGGCTTTCTGGAAGAATTCTCCCGTGAGAATATCCTGTAAATAGATATAGGCATCGGTGGCCAACTGCTTCTTTTCGCGGCCGGTAAATACCCATTTTAGGGTGCTGAGACCCGGCTGGATGTTGGCCAGAGCCCTTAGAATTCCCTTATGTTCCGTATTTAATAGTGCTTGGCAGTTATCATAAAGCCCCAGGGACTTGCGATATTTGGAAATCGCCAGCACAAGTTCGCCATCGGATTCCGTCTTTTTATCGTAATCCAGGCGGATTTTCACCCTTCCGGAGATGGATTTTGTGAAATTTTCGAGAACGGCCTTGACCGCGATGGAATTTCCGATGGAAAAACCGGGGATTCTGTACAAATCATCCTGGGTTGCCGTATAAAGATCTGCATAAGTGTGAATGTTTGCGTCGATAAATGGCTTTACCTTGAGGCCACTTTTCTCGTTAGCCAGTTCCTCGACAGGGATGTCCTTCAAAATTCGGATGATGTTGTGCTTCGCAATGGCATCTTTTGCCGAAATTATCCCATCTTTGGGCTCATTTACCCTAGAAGCGGAGTCTTTTAGGCGCTCCAACAGTGCTTTGGAACGTTCGAGGGTGGAAAATGCTTCGTCTGATGTAAATATCCTTGCCATGGGGATTAAAATAAAAAATCGTATATGTCAAAAGATGTCGTAAGCGAAAACTATTTTAAATGTCGCCTGGCTGGCGACATTTTCACCTTTGCGAATGGGTACATTGTGGAAAAACGGAGGTAATACCATGACCGCACAAGTACATGAAAAGCTCATTCTCAATGGCGAAGAGACCGGCATGAATTTCTGCCCGCCCATCATCGATAGCCCGGAAGTCATTCAGGAACTCCCCTACGAAGAATTCTGCGAGGGCTGCGCAAACGGAAAAATCCCAGGAATTGTTCATTCTACGGCCTGCTGGCGCAATTATATCGGCACCTGGGAAATCAAGGAGGGTAAATTCTACTTGAAAAAACTGGTTGGTTGCATCAAGATGGCTAAGGAGGACTCCATTCTTGCCGATTGGTTCTCGAGCGTCATTAGAATCCCACAGGGTGAAGAACTTTACTATGTGCACATGGGTTTCGGTACCCTGTACGAAAGGGAACTCCACATCAAGATTGAGGAGGGCGTGGTTGTGGACCAACGAACCATCGACAATCATGAACGTGCCGAAAAGATAAAGTCCGCAAGCCCCGAATCCCGCATTATGGAGGGCTTCATGAACATGCCCGGCATGGACAACCGATTCATAGGGGATGATTTGTAATAAAACAAGGAACTCTAGATGCTGCAAAAAAAACAATGAAATCTGAAAGTACATCGTGGAGGGCTATCCGAACGATTACGATAGCTTGTGCTTTGGTTCCGCGGTGGATGAGGTGAAATTTCGCCTGAAAGAGAGCTTGGAACGCTCGGAAAGCCCCAGGACCATGGCAGAACTGCTTGCCATCATCGAGTCCGTCCTGAAGGGCTGCGGGGAGGATCCCTGTTTCCCGCTCTGTGTGGTCGCTTCCCTGGTAAGGCGGGGGGGAACATCAATTTCAGTGAACACACTGGCGGCTTGAATATCGCCTTGTGGGCAACATATTTTGTAGAAACGGATTTATATTCTTATAAAACTGGGGCAACAATGGTCGTTGCGCTGACTAAATCGAAAATTTTTACAAGATTTCTGTAAAAATTCCAGGAATGTGTTATGGCGGATAAATTTAATCTGAATGACGAAGTTGTAAATGTTTACACTGGTGAACGTGGCATTGTCCTTGGGAAAAAGGATGTCGGTGGATCAATTCGTTGGCAAATCTTCATTTCTCAGCAGAGTAAGCCCTGGATTAAAGAAGATCAACTGAAAAAAGTTGATGATGAAAAAGATCTTGTAGATCGTTTCTATGATGGTGAATTTCTTGGGCTCCAGGAATTGAAACGTATTCTCTCTTTCATCAGAATTAAGGGCGACGTCACCAATATCTACTATAGTATGAATAATGGTGCAACTCGTTTTTTTCCTTATCAGTTTAAGCCTGTATTGAAATTTATTGAATCTTCGACAGGTCGTCTACTGGTTGCAGATGAAGTTGGTCTTGGTAAGACTATTGAAGCCATGTATATATGGCAGGAACTCGTGGCAAGAGAAAATAGTCGCCGTTTGATTATCGTTTGTCCTTCAATGTTATGTGAAAAGTGGAAGAAGGATATGTTCAACTTCTTCTCTATAGATGCCAAAATCGTAGATGCCGGAGGATTGCATCAAGAATTAGAAGATGCCTCTAATATTCCTGCTCAAAAGCATTTTGCTCTTATCACAAGTCTAGAAGGAATCCGTTATAAGGAAAAAGAAGAGGCCGCTGTCAAAAAATCTTCTAAAGTACGACTGTACGAATTTTTGAAGTCTAGGCACGAAAAGAACGAATTTCCTATTATTGACATGGTTGTGGTGGATGAAGCTCATATTTTGCGTAATTCCGGCACCGCAAGCCATAAAACGGTGTCGTTGATTCGCGATAATTCAAATAAGGTAATTCTACTCTCTGCAACTCCGATCCAGACTCACGAATCCAATCTATTTAATGTACTGAGTATCCTTGATCCTGAGGTATTCTTTGATAAGAAAACCTTTGAATATCAGCTGGAGGAAGGCCAGAATTATATTGTAGCCTCTAACCTTTTAAGAGGAAAAACATCTGCTGATAAAATCCTTCCGATACTAGCCAAGATTAAGAAAGGACCGATGTATGCCCAGGATCCCTCCTTCATTGATAATTTTGAAAATAGATTAGGTGAAATTTTAAAGAATGACCGTTTGAGGTTGGAGTATTTTGACCGATTTGCACAAAAAGTGTTCTACGCCAACTATTTTACGAGAACTCGTAAGCGAGATGCTTTGGATTCTCCTTTGCGCTGCGCATATACTTACTCCTATGACTTGAATGCCTATGAAAAGGGCATATACGAGAAAACATCGGATGCATTAAGAGAACTGTCCTGCCAAGTTGATAAATTTGGTGCATTTCAAATTATTGCACGCCAACGCCAAATGGCCAGTTGCTTGTATGCTGCATTTGAAAGTTGGATGAATAAGGTTGAATTCTCTAAGGATGACGAAGAAATCTGCGAGACTGAGGATGTTGAGGGCTATTCCGAAGTTGCAGTAAAGCATCTGGATCTTTCAAAAATCATTTCGGATACCAATGTCAATTTGGAACAGTTGGAAAAGAACGATTCAAAATACAATGAAGTTTTGAAATGTATAAGGAATCAGTTTGAAGAATATCCGAATTCTAAAATTGTACTGTTTTCTTTCTATCGAAATACGATTTCGTATTTGGAACGTCGTTTTAGGGATGATGGAATCAACTGTATTAGCATGATGGGTGGTGGAACCCTTGATAAAAATGCAATTATGAGGGAATTTCGAGAGGATAAGGCAGTCAGGATTCTTCTTTCTACAGAAGTTGGTTCTGAAGGTCTTGATTTGCAGTTCTGCGATACAGAAATTAACTACGACTTGCCTTGGAATCCCATGCGTCTGGAACAAAGAATCGGTCGTATTGACCGTATTGGGCAGAATGCTGCCAAATTGAACATTATCAACCTTGCATGTGCAGATAGTGTCGAGGATAAGGTCCTTTTGCGTTTGTATGATCGCATTGATATTTTCAAGAGATCAATTGGCGATATTGATGAAATCCTTGGTAATGCTACAAGTGATATCGCTCTTGTTTTGTTGGATAAGAATCTTTCTGAACAGGAACGTGAGAAAAAAGCAGAAGATCTAATCCAAACTGCTTGTATAAAGAAGAATCTCCAGGAAGAACTTGAAGATAATGCTGCAAATTTCCGTGCATTTCAAGATTATATTATCAAGAATGTCGATGATGCGCAAAAGACTCAACGTTATATTCGCTCAATTGACTTGAAATTCTATGTGACAGATTACTTGTCCGAACAATGGCCAGATTGTAAGATTGAGGAATTTCTTTCTTTGAAGGATGCTCTTGTGATACAGTTGTCGCATGAAGCTGCAAAAAGTTTCTCGAGTTACCTAGCTAAGCAGGGGATGAATAGTCAATTGAGACTGAGTGCCACAGAGACATTGTGTCTGTTTGACTCTTCTCAACGGAATGCTGTTCGACGAAATTATTATGAAGTGATATCCTACTCTCATCCTTTGGTAAAGTGGATTACGGAAGAGCGCTCAAATATTCCTACATCTAGTTACGGCTGTTCTTCTGTTGAATATGTATGTGAAAAAGAATCCTTGCCAGAAAGTGGACGAGGAATGTATGCCTATTATGTTCAGCAGTGGAATGCGGATGGCTTCAAAAAGAAAAATGAGCTTAAGTTCTACTTGTGCCACGTAGAATCTCAAAATGTTGTAGAACCATTGTTGGCTGAAGAACTTATTTCTAAGGCTTTCATGAATGGTGCATCAAATCTTCGCTGGGAAGAATTCTGCAATCTAGATGATGCCTATGATGCTTTGGATCTTATTAAGAATAAGGCAGATTCTGACTTCGTCCAGTTTGAAGGTGATTTTGAAATTGGAAATAAGGATTTTTGTAATCAGCAGAAAATTGCCGTTGTGACAACCGCAGAACGTAAAATTGCGCAGTTGCAAGAGGTTGTTGATAATCTTCGTGCAAATGGTAACGAAAGAATTGCAAAATTGAATGAAGACCAGATCGTTGCTGTAAAGAAGCGTTTGACAGACCAATTGTCTGATATTGATCTGAAAATGCAAACTCAATGTCAAAATGCTGAAATTTGTCTTGGCTTGTTGATGCTTAAGTAGGTGAGGATTGGGGTATGTCTTTTTGGAGCAAGGTTAAATGGCTTGTTAAGGGCGTCCTGACGGAAGATGATTGGGAATGGTTCAAGAAAGGCCAGCAAAATGCTGATAAAAGTTCCCAACTGCGCTCAGAAGATGATGGCAAACTGTTAGATGTTGTCTATAAAACTGGAGAAAAGGCTGATCCTACCAAGATAAATGAGGAATTTTCAAAAAAAATCAAAAGGGAAGTTGAAGAATACAGGAAAAAGGCTGTCTCTAAAAGGAAGACAATTCTTGTAGAAAAAGTCAAGAAAATTGCATTTGCCCAAAATAGAGACTTGCCTTTAAGTAAGCCTATTTCAGAAATAAAAAATCCCCCCAAAAATAAAATTGTTGAAAAACAAGAAGAACAAAAAGTTTCTTTTTCTGCAGTAACCCCAGAACGACATCGTTCGACTCCACCTGAGCGTCATCACGCCGCTCCTCGGGTACGAAAACCGCGACCACAACGAGAATCCAGTCGCGCTATCGTTGGTGTGGACTTCGGTACCAGTTATACAAAAGCCTATTGCAATATTGCTGGCTGGGACCAATTCGCCATTCGCTTTGATGTAGATGGAGCGAAACAACTCTTCCTACCTTCAGTTGTCTACTATGATAAGCAGACGAATCAATTGTGTTTTACGAAAGAACAGGGCTTGCATAAAATTGAATATTTTAAGTATGGTTTGTTAAACAAGAATCTTCATGTTACCGATGTTATTAGAGAACAAAATGCGAATATAAGTGTTTCTTTGGATACCATATGCTCAGTTTTCTTTATGGCACATGTTGTTAAACTGATAAAACAGGCTGTGAAGCGAGAATGCGGGAAAGATGATGTTCATTTCAGTTTCAATATGGGCTGTCCATTGGATAATTTTAGTGATGTTGCCAAGGGTGAATTCGATTTAGTTCTTAATGTTGCAAATAAATTGAGTGATGAAGAACTTGAGAAACGAATGGATGTTGGTAAAATATGCGAGTTCGTCAAACGAAATAAGACGCATAAAGATCCATCGCTAGAAACAATCCCTGAATTGTATGCAGAAGCCCTTTGGTTTATTGAGAAACCTTCTGTAGGGGAGGGTATCTATACGATTTTGGATGTGGGTGGTGGTACTGCTGATTGTGCCACAATTTCCATTAAGTGGACTAATGGTGAAAAAAAGGCTCGAATCTATTCTCAACGTGTAGCTCCTTTGGGTGTAGAGGTTTTGTTGAATGAATTGTTCCCTCAGGAAATTCATGAGAATCGTGATGATTGTGTTATGAATTTGAAAAAGAAGGATGTGGTTATTCCAAGTTATTCAAAAGATAAACCTTTAACGGAAAAAATTCATAAACTTGGAATAGAGTTCCAAAAAGCCTTTTTTGGTGGACTTATTGAAGTTAGAGATAAAGATCCGAAATTGATGAAAGAAAAATGGAAGGATGGTCGCGGACACATTACTTACTATTCATTTGGTGGCGGCGCAGATTATAATTGGTATCATTCAATTATCAAATATCATAGTGAATATGCAGTAAATCATGGAATTCCTAAGCTCGAAAAGAAACTAAGCGTAAAAGATGTTTCTGAGCCGCGATTGATTATTGCACAACAACTTTCTCGCCCCTATTTCCCGGAAATAGACGGATTCCCCTGGGATTTCGTAGAACAAGATCCTAAAAATTCCGGAGACGACTTGTTTGGTGATTGCGATTACATATATTTGGATACTTGATCTTATTTCATCCCAATCTGGACAATCCCTTTCTTGCCCAGCCTCTTGACTGTCCCAATTTCCGGGTGTATATCCTTGATGTAGGCCGGAATATCGCCGGCAGGGCAGGTGATCAGGTAACTGCCGTAATAAATATCGGGTCGGTGCTGTCGCACCGACCGTTTTTTTATTTGTTTCCTTGAAGAAATTCCTTAATCTTTTCAGGGCGATCCTCTGTTGTGTCATCGAAGGGAAAAAAACGTCAGCCGACGGCTGACGAAATGAAAATGCCCCTCGGCTTGAGGTCGGAATGACATAAAGTATTACAGAGCCTTGATTTCCTCAGGGGAGAGACCTGTGGAGTCCGCAATAATTTCAATGGCGACGCCTCGGTCTCGGAACGTTTTGGCCAGTTCTCTATTCTTGGAATCGGCTCCATTTACAAGGCCTTTCTTGTAGCGAATGTTGAGTTCTTGTTCCAGAGTCATATAGGCTTTCCTTGTTGCGGGGTCCATACGATATTTTTCGACCAAATCATGAATGCGATTCATTTTTTCGGATTCGCACTTCTTGGTGGCGAAATACTGCATATATTCGCGAGTAGATTCATCATCTATCTCACGGTACTTTTTAAATATATAGAAATTTTTATAGCAGAGGTCGCCTAGCAGAATTTCTGGGTCTGTTTCCTCGCGATTCTGGAACCTGTAGATAGGTTTTCCCTTACGAAAGATATCGTTGGGACAAATGAAAAGAATGTACTGTTCCTGGAGTTCCTCGTAATCGGAGCCTTTAGCCAATGAGTCTATATCGCACATGCTCTGATAATAGCGGGCGCGCTTGGGAAGTTCCCCCGTATTTTCCATCTGCATTTCGATATCAAACTGACGCCCCGTCTTAACAGTTCCATTTTCGTCGGAGGTTTCTTCTCGTGCCAGTACGTCAAAGCGAACGCTCTTATGGAACGGATCCTCTTGGGATGAGGCCTCCGTAACCACGGAAATTTTCTCGATATCCACCTTCAGGACGGCCTGCAAAAAATCCTTGGCCACATCTTCGTGGCTAAATACCTTACAGAACATGAAGTTGTCTGTGATGTCCAGCTCGTCGTATGGCTTCATTTTGTATTCGTTCATTTATACTCCGTTTTAAAAAGTAGTGATTACTTATAAGACGGATAAATGACCGATTTGTTCCGTTTTTAGAAAAACTTTGTTTACGAGTTCGGCTGGAAATGAATAATCTGATAAAAGTCAACTCGTTATTTATTGGTGAAAAAGGCAATCTGGCGGCGGGGTACCTCCTTTTCATCATCAAAAAAAATCTATACTTGTCCTGTATGGTGAAATTATTCTATTTGCTGATTCTTCTTCTCGTGGTGTCCAGCAACGCCACAACCTATGTTGCAATCCTTGAAACGATTGTTGACTCCACCTTGAACGACGCGATTCCCGCATCCGACCGGACTTACTTGACTGATGCCTTGCGCAGCGAGGCTGAAAAGGCTCTTCCTGCACAGGATGGCTATACGCTCATGAGCCGCGAGGACATCGAGGTGATGCTTCCTGCTAGCACCTCCAATCAAATCGGTACGGGTAATTACATTATCGAAGTGGGCGATAGCCTTGTGGCCAACTATGTTCTTCAGGCTCGCGTGGGCAAGTTCAACAGTTCCTTCCTGTTGTTCGTGGAAATGTACGAAGTCACCGGTGCAAAGCTTGTATCCAGCTTCAGCGGACTTGGAAACGGCGTAGGATTCCTGCTGGATACTGTAAAGCAGAAGTCACCGAAGTTGTTCAAGGCTGTCGACAAGAATAAGAGCAAGAACAATGACGGCGAAAAGCGCCGTAAGAAAAAGAAGAAAAAGTCCGAGTAGTTCCTTTTTCTATCTTTGCCGCTATAAAAGTTGGTAATGCAAATGAAGTCCCTTGCTATTGTTCTTTCTCTGCTGGGTATGCTCTTTTTTACGGGCTGCGCCAATCGTCCCAATGCCTACTACAAGCATTACGAAGGTTCGTTCTTCTACCAGAATACGAATAACTGCAAGGCTCTTGGCTGGTTCAATGCCAACGAGACGGATCAGGCTGCCGCTTACATAGAATCCCAGGGGTACAAGTACGTGGGGAAGTCCTTCTTCGCCATGGATGACGAGTACGACTACAACAGGGCGCTGGAAGCCTGCGATGCAATCGGTGCAGACGCGGTCATTATCCAGAACAGGGTATACCTTGGTTCCGATACGGTGGCTTACGTTGAGTCCAGGTACCATCCGGGTCCCACCTATTATGCTCAGCATTACTATGGCAATGGCCATTATGCCGGCCATTGGCATTCCGCTCCTGGTTATACCACCACCAGCGTTCAGCGCTATAAGGTGGACTTTTATGATCACGGAGCCTTGTTCTTCGTAAAGAAGTGACTTGGAATGTTATAGCATGAGTACACGAGAATTTACTCCGGAAAATATTACCAGGCTTGAACCGAACGAGATATTCGTTTTTGGCAGCAACCTGATGGGTCGTCATGGAGGCGGTGCTGCCATGGCTGCTGTAGATCATTTTGGTGCAATCTGGGGTGTTGGCGTTGGACTTCAGGGCCAGAGCTACGCAATCCCCACCATGCAGGGCGGGGTAGAGACTATCAAGCCCTACGTTGATCAGTTTGTGGATTTTGCCAGGATGCATCCGGAATTGCGATTTCTGGTAACGCCTATTGGCTGTGGCATTGCTGGCTTTGACGCTTCTGAAATAGCACCTCTTTTCAAGGCAGCCCTTGACATGGACAACGTGATTCTCCCCAAATCCTTTGTGGATGTTCTTGGTGTTGTGCCTAAGTCTTCAGAATCATCCCGTGCCGATATGCTGAAAAGGCGTCGTGGCTGGCTTGGGATCAAGAGTTCTGTGGAGACTCACAATTTTGGTGGTGGTGGCGAGCCCCTCATTGATGTGGACGCTCCTAACGGCTGGAATCGATAGACTGTTTTTTTGAAAACAGTGTTTTCGGTACGATTTATCACGGTCGGGAACTTTTGTTCCGTTTAATCTTTTAAGAAAATTTTTTTAGGCAATTTTCTTGCTTTAAGGTAATCCTTGCCTTTGGTAGTTTTAATGCCAGAGTGTTAACGGTTAAAAGCGAGGAACTTTATGAATTCAAGAAAATTGTCTGTTGTTGTAGCCTCTGCAGCACTAGCCTTTGTGGCTTGCTCGGATGAATCGAATCCGGTGACTAAGGTCTCAGAAATTGCTGACAACTATACGGAAACGGTTACCAAGACATACTCCTGTGCAGATGGCTCCATTGTGGAAGATGCTGCCCTTTGCCCTGCTGTTGTTGATCCGGTGACTGGCGAGGAAATGCCTGGTGTTACGGATTCCACGGAAGTCGTCGTGATTACCTGTTCTGACGGAACGGTGGTGGAGGACGCTTCTCTTTGCCCTAAACTGGAATTGAGCTCCAGTGCAGTGGAGCCCGGTTCTTCCGCAGATGTTGCGCCTGGTTCTTCTGAAGGTGCAGCCCCCAATTCTAGTGCCATGGTTCCGGGATCCTCTGAAAGTACATTGCCTGGTTCCAGTGCTGATCCGAATTCCAGTGCCGCTGGCGAAAATCCTGGTGATGCCTTGCCTGGTTCCAGCCAGTCCACGCCGGTGGTGATTCCTTCCGATGATGACGACTCCGATTTGGAAGATGCCAAGACTCTGGAAGGCTCCGAAATCATGCTGAAACTTTCTGGTACTAGCGCAACGGTAGAAAACAACAACGGTTGTGTGGAAGTGACTGAAAAGAGCGCTACAATTACCTGCGTTGGCGATTACTATGTGACGGGAACCTCTACGGATTTCCAGGTGGTGGTGAATACTCCAGGTGTCGATGGGGAAGGCAATACAGGAATTTATCTCTATAATGCATCCATCAAGAGTTCTGGTGCCCCGATTCTCGTGAAGAACGCTGAAAAGACAGTGCTTCATCTGGTGAAGGGAACGACGAACTCTGTAGAGGATGGTTCCGATGCTGGCGCACATTTGTTTACAAAGGTGAGTGGAGCCCAGGATACCGCAAAGGCTGCCATTTATGCCAAGGATGACTTGAACATCAAGGGTTCCGGCAAGTTGACGGTGACCGCAAACTTCAAGAACGGAATCCAGAGCAGCAACGATCTTAAGATTAAAAATGGCGACATTACGGTGACTGCTGTGGAAAATGGCTTGAAGGGCAAGGGTAGCCTGCTGGTTTCTGGCGGCACGCTGAATGTGACTGCAAAAAATGGTGACGGCCTCAAGAGTGATGAATGCGTAGAATCTGCCGATGGTTCTTGCACAGGAATTGTTGAGGGCAAGGGTGCTGTGGTTGTTTCTGGCGGAAAGGTGACTGTCAACGCTGGTGATGACGGTATTCAGGGCTTCAATTATGTGATGGTCTGTGATTCCACGGATGCTGCAACTGTTAGCGTAAAGTCCACAGGCAAGGGAATTGTTTCCGATCATGTGGTTTATGTCAATGGCGGTACCATTACGGTTGATGCAACTGATGACGGAATACACTCTAATCTGAATGTCTGGATGAATGGCGGCGATGTGACGGTTTCTTCCAAGGATGATGGCATTCATGCCGATTCAACCTTGTATTTGAATGGCTCCACTATCAATGTGAAGACCGCTTACGAGGGGATGGAGGCTTACTACATCCGCGCTCAGGCTGGTGTGACGGCAACCTATGGCACTGATGATGGCTGGAATGCCGCTGGCGGAAGCGATGCCAATACGAACGGTAATCAAAATTCCCAGGGTGTACGCCCCGGCATGGGCGGCGCTAGTTCCTCCAAGGGGCATATCGTGATTAGCGGGGGCTATCACTACATTAGTGCTTCCGGTAACGATATTGACGTGCTGGATGCTAACGGCACTGCAACGCAGACCGGCGGCGTGCTGATTCTCGAAATTCCCAATAGTTCTAGCCAGGGCGGCATGATGTGGGCTCCGGGTGGCAATCAGGGCGGCTGGGGCGGTAATCAGGGCGGCTCCAGTGGCGGCTGCTCCACCAATATGGCTGGCGGCCTCATCGATACCGATAGCGGCTATAGTATTACCGGCGGCGTGATGCTTGGATTTGGCAGTCAGACAGAGGAATATCCCAACTGCTCAGCCACAAGTTATACAAACAGCGCTTACTATGGCTCCGCCAATGCCGCTTTCAAACCCCAGGGGTCGGGCAGCATGGTGCTCTATGGTGGTAGCGTTACCTCTGTTGCCCAGGTGGAAACTGCTGGCATGACGGAAGTGAAATTCCCCAACGGCCTCAGTTACATGTATAAGTAAGAAAAACTTCTAATCCCATCCCAAGGAGTCCTCCTGTGAATGCAGGGGGACTTTTTTTCTACATTGATAATGTGTAAAAGGAGTGTATTTATGAATAGTAAGTTGTTTCTGGTTTCTGCAGCGGCATGCGCAATAATGATGGCGTGTTCCAGTGATGATGGCGAATCAGTATCTGCGCCTAAGCAGGATTCTGAAAAGTCATCCTCTTCCTCAAACGTCGTTGATTCGTTGGAAGATTTGCCAAACTGTACGTTAAAGCGTGAAGGCAAAACTTTTTATGTTAAGGAAGAAAAAGCTGATTTCGTTTGTGTAGATGGGGATTGGCTTGAAGCTGAGGAAGAAGAATCGATCTGTGAAGAAGATGAGGACGATTGTGAAGAAGTATCGTCCAGTTCTAGGCGCAGTTCATCCAGTGTAAAGTCATCTTCCAGTTCTAGGCGATCCTCTTTGGATGATGATGTTGATGAGGAAGAATGCGATGAAAATTATGATGACTGTGAAGAAGTATCGTCCAGTTCTAAGCGCAGTTCTTCCAGCGGCAAGGATGTTTCATCTAGTTCAACGAAGCGTTCCTCAAGTTCCCTGAAAAATGAAGGGACCATGGAGTATACCCTTGACGTCGGTAAATTTGTTATGGTTGATAAACGTGACGGAGAGTCGTATAGAGTTGCAATTGTTGGCGGAAAAGTCTGGACTGCAGAAAACAATCGTTACGAAACTAAAGTGACGATTCCCGAAGAAACGTGCTCGTACAAGATAGAAGAAGATCCTGTAGATTGCGATTCGGAATTAAAGGATGGCAGTGGTTTTGATATAGAAACTGGAGAAAAATACTGCTATAGAATGCTTTTTTCCTACGATCACTGTAAGCAGGTTCCTGCGGAAATGATTGCAGGTGGTAGTGCAGGCTCCCTTGATACAGATGGTAGACTCTATTCCTGGAAAGCTGTGCAGAAAGCTTGCCCGGCAGGGTGGCATGTTCCTACAGAAAATGACTGGAATGATCTTTTTGTCGCAGCTCATTTGGATGATGTCCTCAAGAAATCCTCCTGTGGACTCTGCTCTGAAGGTCGCTGCAATTCTAAGTTACAGGTCGATCCTCGTGGAAATTCAGTCTGCAATTACGATGCAATCCTTTCGGAAAAGTATATGGGAACAGATGAACTGGGCGTTTCCTTGGATCTCGTCGGTATCTTTTATGGAGGAGATGATTACGTCTTTTACGATTACGGCAAGGATGCTACCTATTGGAGCTCCACTGGTCGTAGCCTTCAGAGAGATGATATGAGTACATGTGAACATCCCAGCGGTTATAGTATGAGATTCGCAAAGGATGAAGTTGTTGATGGTTATGGCCTCCGTCTTTATGCCAAGGGCGCTGGAGTCTGCTATGATGTGGTTGCTGGATTTTTTCCCACTCGTTGCGTGAAGGATTAGCCAGATTATTTAGTTGTGTGATGGCAGTCGCAAGACTGTTTGGAAAGCCCCCTAATTGGGGGCTTTTTTTCGTAGTTGAAAGGATTAAGACTATTTTTTTATTCATTAAAAAAATAGATTAAGAGATGAAAATGGTAAAAAAAAGGTGTTTTATGAAGAAGAAATATGCTCTTTGCGGTTTATGTTTGAGTGCCGTTGTTGGCGTTTTTTGGGGGTGTGCTGAAGAATCTTCTCCCTCTGGCGGAATTGATAATGCTGGAGCCTCTGAAGAGCGCAATACCATTGTTACTCTAGATCAGTTGCCCGACTGTAGCAGCAAGCGAAACGGCGACATTCTGTTTGTGGTGAAGGAACAGCAGGATTATCAATGCAAGAATGGCAGGTGGCTTCTTGTAGATGCCTCGTCCGTTAAGGAATGTACCGAAGATAATGAAGGTACGATTTGGCATTCTACAGACAAGGATGCTGATTTGGAATGCCTTGATGGAGAATGGGTGGAACAGGAAAAGAGTTCCTCCAGTAAGACCGTACGATCTTCTAGTAGCAAGGCCTCCACGCCGGATGATGACGTCGATGACGACGAAGATGTTCTGCCACCTCGTTCCTCAAGTTGCAAGGTTTCCAGTTCTTCTAGCAGGTCTGGAGTCATTGTAGACATTTGCGACATTTACCCGGATGAAAAAGGTTGCAGCATAGATGAGGAAAAGGTTGAGTCTTCTTCAAGTGTGGCTTCGTGTATAGATAAGCTGAGTGCAGAATGTCTAGTGGGAACCTGGATGCTGGTTTCTCAAAATGATATGCTCTCAGGAGCGGTGTATCAAACATATGCACCGCCAGGTGTGCTGGAAATAAAAAATGATGAATCTTTTGCCTATACAACATCTACCGATCCATCTTCACACTTGATGAATGTGAGTTGTGGCGGTGTAATAAATTATGGACGCTGGTCTATTGATGAATCGCAGAATTCTGTGATGTTTAGAGTGACTGTTGGCGATTGTCTCTACGGAAGAGGAAATTATACTTTTGAAGTGAATGGCTCCCATTTGAATTTGTTGGGAAACCTTTTTCAAAGAGGCGATGCTGTTTGGAGTGGTAGTTCTGACGTAGTGGAGGTCCTTGTTCGAAAAGAAGATTATACAGACTATGTATTAAGTTCTTCTAGCAGAAGCAGAATTTCTTCTTCAAGTGTGGAATCTTCCCCTAGCGGAAGTAAACCTGCTGAAAAAGCTTGCAGGGAAGGCGATACCTATGATGTGGATGGCGTAGAATATATCTGTGAAGATGGAGAAATGGTGTTGGTGAATCCTAGCGGAAATTCTTCGTCTTCAAGAGCCACGTCTTCAAGTGGCGTGGCATTGTCCTCTGCTGGGGTGTCTTCCGCGGCTGAAAACTGCACGGAGCTTGTTGCGAACGAAATTGTATTGTCGAATAGCCTAGGAACAGATCAGTATGCTATTAATCTAAGGACTGGATCTGCGGAAAATCCTGATTTTACCATCAATTTTGAACGTGAAACAGCTTATTTTATTCCTAGTGAAGGGGTGTTGATTGTTGAAGAAAATAATAACCAGATTCCAGGCTTACTTCCTCCAGATCCTGTTTGCCTAGAAGACTTTGTGATGTCACTGAATAAAGTGGATGAAGTCTATCAAAGCCTTTGGGTGATGGTAAAGACTGCGTATGGACAAGTGTATCCCATGCTTGTCAAAAAAATTTCATTTGCCCTCAATAATAAGGGTTCCGTGTTAATCACCTACTATTCCCCGAAAAATCCTGTGGAGGATTCTTCGACATCTGTAGACTCTTCTTCTGATGATTCATCTTCTTCAGAGGATTCTTCGCCCAGTACGGATGAAAGTTCTAGTTCGGGAGGATCGTCCGCTTCAGATAGCCCTGCAAAGCCTGTTGTGAAAATACCTATGGCACCGTTCTATTTCGAAGATGTGGCTGAAGACGCTCAGCAGGCTTATTGGGATAGGCTAATGGAATATAAGGTCTTTGGCAGAGAGTATGTTCTTCTGGGTGATAGAGATGTTCATTTTCAAGTAGAATGGGGTAAGTTTGGCTCTGGTAGTGGAAATGTTAAATTAGGCGAAAATGGAGGCGTATTTATTGCAGGTCCGATTGTTGCCGGGGGAAACGTTTATGTGATAGGCGCTGGGGATACTGTGCTTACGGGGCCGATTCATGCTGGAGAGCGCCTGGTCGTTATTAATCCTATCAACTGGTATCAAGGTTCAAATATCTTTGCTGGCGATGTGTGTGCTAAAAACGGTGTGTCAGAAATATATGTAGATGAAATGCAGGATGAATACTCCGTATATTTTGGAGACAATTATCAAAATTGTCCCGGAAATGTACCGTCTTTAGATTTAGATCTTACTATACCGGAGGTTGATTTTGGTGCCGTAGAAAATATTCGGCCAAGTATACATGCTGACAACATGGTTGCCTATATTGATGTTCCTCCTGGTGAAGGTGCATATGATTTGCATGTCGAGTCTATAGTTATGAGGAATCATTCAACGCTGATTGTAAGAATGCCTGAAGGAGGCCGCCTGACTCGCATATTTACGAATGAGTTGGTTGTGGCTGGTCAATATGCTATTCAAACTGCTGTCATGGAGAGGGGAAGTACGTATGATTTTGAATTAAATCGGTGGACGGGAAGCGTGCGAGTCTTGGATGGCTCTGAATATATGGGGAATTTGATGATTTATTCTTCAAGTGATGTTTTTTTCCCTGCGTCATTATCTGCTGTTGTTCAAGGGACGATAGTTGTGCCTGGCTCCTTGTACCTTGGGGCCCATGGTAGGTTTGCGGGCCAGTTTATTGCAGGTTCAATTGTTATTGAAGAGGATTTTTCCTGTAGATCGGTACCGTGGAATCCCTCGGCAAACTGATTCATTTATGGTGACTTGGAATGAATTTCCGGGTTGAAATAATCGCATAAAACAGAATCGTTCTCCATCCCATTGACAATCTGTCCATGGGATGTTTTTTTTGACCATTCCTTTCTGAAGGCTTAAGAAATATCTTTTTATCTGGATGTATGGCCCCAATAGTGGGTTGGGCTCATAAGCGAGGAAGTATGGAAAGGAAGAGTGTTTTTGGTTGTGTCGCGGCATTTTGCCTTGCGACTTTTGCTCAGGCTGCAACTCAGGCGACATTTTATGTGGCTCCCGATGGTAGTGATGCTGCCAAGGGCACCAAGGAAGCTCCCTTTAAGACCATTGGTGCAGCCCAGAAGGCTGTGCGCGCCATTAACGGTAACATGACCGGCGACATCGAGGTGATTCTTCGCGAAGGCACCTACCAGGTAACCAATACCATTAACTTTGATGAACGCGACGGCGGCAAGAACGGTTATTACGTTCGTTACAAGGCTGCAGAAGGGGAGCACCCGCTGATCACCGGCGGCATGCCCATTACGGGCTGGACCCTTCACGACGAGGCCAATAACATCTGGAAGGCCGAGGGTGTCGAGGGCCGCTTCCGTCAGCTTTATGTGAACAACCAGAAGGCAGTCCGCGCTTGTTTCCCCAATGTGATTGCGGCAAACGACAAGGGTGTCGGCGGCTTTGACCATGACTTTGTGCGTCTCACCAAGGTGGACTCTACGGGGCGCGCTTTTGATGTTTCTGCGGATTACATCAAGAATATCAAGAACATCGAGGATGTTGAAATCCACTTGATGATTGCCTGGTCCGAGAACATTTTGCGTTTGGAAAAAGCCGAAGTAAACGGCGGTACCGCAAAGCTTATTCCCAAGGATCCCGAACGTACTAAGTTGTTCCATCGCGCATACCCCATGCTGGGCACTGCCTTCATGAGCGATCCGCCCAAGCAGCAGGCCTTCTATCTGGAAAATTCCTATGACCTCATTGATGCGGAAGGGGAATGGTTCCTGGACGAAAAGGAACATGTGCTTTACTATAAGGCTCGCAAGGGCGAAAACATGGGTACCGCCAATGTGGTGGCTCCCCGCGTGAATACGCTGTTTAATGTCCTGGGTAAGGATACCAAGACCAAGGTGGGCTACATGGCTTTCGAAGGCTTGACCTTTGCCCACTCCAACTATACCCGCCCCAGCGAAGAAGGCTTCCTGGATTTGCAGGCTGCCAACTTTAACGTTGATGTCTTGCCGGATCCGGGTCGCGGAAACTGGGAAAAGCTGAACAGTAACAAGTTTCTGCTGTGGCGCCCTGATGCTGCCTTCCGTGTAGAAAATGCCCATCATTTTTTGGTGCAGGGTTGCGTTTTCTCCCAGATTGCGGCAACAGGCCTTGACTTTGTCTCTGGAACAAACGATGACTTGATTCAGGGCAACGCCTTCTTTGAAGTGGGTGCCGCAGGCATTATGCTGGGCAAGTTTGCGCCCGACTCACTCAGCGAAATTCATGAAGGTTACAACCCCTCCGATAAGGATGAAATCAGCACCCGCGATACCATCAAGAACAATCTTGTGACAAACGTGACCAACGAGCATCAGGGGGCCGTAGGTATTGGCGCTGGCTACCCACGCTACGTTGTCATTGAGCATAACGAAGTTTCCTACACTTACTACTCCGGAATTTCTGTTGGTTTTGGCTGGACAAAGAAGGAGACAGCCATGACCAACAACCACATTAACTGGAATAACATCCACCACATTGCTCGCTTGCTGTGCGATTCCGGTCCGATTTACACTCTGTCCAATCAGGGCACCGGCAGCGAAATCCAGCATAACTACATTCACGACAATGGAACTTCCAAATGGGCTGACTACTGGAACGTGCCCATCTATCTGGACGAAGGCTCCAGCGGCTTTACCGTAAAGGAAAACGTGTTCAAGAATTCTCCCGCAGGCGTGGGGACGAATCAGGCGGGTACCAACACCCTTCAGCAGCCCAACGACTACTATAGTGCCGACGTTGTGGATAATGCTGGCATTGAGAAGGATTTCCAGTACATCCGTAATATCAAGGAAATTCCTGAGGCTGATTTCTCCAACATTGTTCCTCAGGCTCCTTTCAATGATGTGGTTCATAGCATTCCCGGTCGCCTGCAGTTTGAAGACTACGACGAAGGCGGGCAGGCAGTTTCTTACAGCGACAAGGATGCTGCAAACCAGGGCGGTGCCTACCGCGAAGACGGTGTAGATGTGGTTGGCCTCGGCTGTGCTGATTCTGCTGCTACGGAAGATTGCAAGGGGTATGCTATCGGCTATACCGAAGCCGGCGAATGGATGGAATACACTGTTGATATTGCGGAGGAGGCTGCTTATGTCTTCCGCGCCAACGTGGCCAGCGGTCTGGATGTTGCCGGATTCCAGCTGTTCCTGGATGGCAAGGCTGTGACCGATACAGTGAAAATTCCCAAGGGCGAAGACTGGGATACCTATACCGAAATTAACGGCAAGACCGAGAAATTGGCCAAGGGAGAACATGTTCTTCGCGTCATGATGACGGGCGCTTACGGCAATCTGGACTGGATTCAGTTTGCGCTCACCGAAGCGGAATTGGATGTCGTTGTGGATTCTGACTCGTTGCCAAATGTCCCGGATGTTTCGGATTCTTCTTCTGCAGCGGGAGATTCCTCCAATCTTCAGCTTGTTCGCAGTTATCGTCTGGATTTGAACCTGAATAATGTTGGATCCTATAGGGTGTACAATATGCAGGGTCGCCTCATGGGGCATGTGAATGCGGTTTCCGCCCGTGAGGCTCGCGCTCAAATTGGTCGCCACTTTGCAGAATCTGGCATCTATATGGTAAAAACTCCGACAGGATCTACCTTCAGAATTCGCGTGAAGTAAGTTTCGCAATCCTGTTGACAATCTGTCCATGGGATTTGTTTTTAGGGTGTGAAAAATTGCACATCTAAAGGGTATTTTTTGGAAAAACAATAAAATTTGGTAGGGATGTTATGAAAATTTGGGCAAAATGGTTGATTCCCGCAGCATTTGGGTTGGGCATGGTGCCCTCCGCCATGGCCGATAATCCGTTTATCCAGACTTATTATTCTCCGGACCCGGCTCCGGTCGTGTTTGGCGATACCCTTTGCTCCTATTCCGGTAATGACGAAGGCGGTTCCTTCTTTACCATGCACGGCTGGCGCGTTTCCTGCACCACCGATATGGTGAACTGGACCGATATGAACGGCCTCATCCTTGAAGCTGGTGACTTTAACGGCAGCGCCAAGAAGAATGGCGACTGGGCTGCCCAGGTTATCCGCCGTAAGGATGCTAGCGGTAAGTTCAAGTACTACTACTATGTAACCGTAGAATCAACTAAGGGCGGCCGCGCCATTAATGTAGCAGTTTCCGATTACAAGGAAGGCCCCTTCAAGGATGCTCTGGATGGTAGACATTTGGCTGGCCCCAACTGGGACTACATCGACCCTACCGTATGGATTGACGATGATGGCCAAGCCTACCTCTACTGGGGTAACCCAAAGCTTTACTATTGCCCCCTTAAGGACAACATGATCGAATGTGACGGCAAGGAAAAGGTCACCGACATGGCTTCCTTTAATGACAAGTATACCGAAGGTCCGTGGATTCACAAGCGCGGCAAGAAGTACTACATGATTTACGCTGCCGGCGGCATTCCCGAATCCATTGACTACTCCTGGAGTGATTCTCCTACTGGTCCGTGGGAATACAAGGGCGTGATTATGCCCAGCGCCGAACCGGGTTCCGCCTTTACGGTCCATTCCGGCATTGTAGACTTTAAGGGTCGTAGCTTCTTCTTCTATCATAACCAGCGTCGCGTTCCCAGTGCAGGCGGCTATTCCCGTACATCCGCCGTGGAAGAATTTACCTGGGGTGCCGACGGTACCATTCCTACCATCCGTATGACGGACGATGGCGTTACCAAGCCTATCAAGAATCTTGACCCGTACACCCGTGTGGAAGCCGAGACCAAGGCCTGGATTGAAGGCATCAACGTGGATAAGGCTGGTGGTTATACCATTATCAAGAATATTGATGTTGAAGGGAAAACCGTATTCCTTACCAACATGAATAAGGATTCCTGGACCAAGGTTCGTTCCGTGGATATGAGCGATGGTGCCGATAATATTGTTGTCTGCACCAAGGGGGGCTCCGGCGTTATTGAACTTCATTCCGGTTCTGCAACAGGTCCGCTGATGTCTACCATCGACGTTCCCGCAAGCACTGACTGGCAGGAAAATTCCTTCCCGGTTACTGGTGCAGACGGTGTTGGGGACCTTTATTTCGTGTTTAAGTCCGGTAACTTCAAGTTTGACTACTGGTTCTTCGAAAGCACAAAGCAGGCTGTTCCCCAGGAACCGTTCTCCGGCAAGGCTGCTGCCATTCCGGGCAAGATTCAGGCTGAAGATTTTGATAAGCCGGGCGTAGGTCGTGGCAACCAGTCCTTCAGCGACAAGGATGCCGATAATCACGGCGACAGCGACTACCGTAAGGATGACGCTCCCGCAGTTGACCTCTACAAGAAATCCAATGGCCGCGTGGTTCTTGGCTATGTCCAGGAAGGCGAATGGCTGGAATACACCATAGACGTTGCCAAGGCTGGCGACTACACCATGTATGCCGCAGTCGCATCTGCTGGCGGCTCCAAGTTCAAGCTGTCCATCGATGGCGAAGATATTACGGACGATGTTGTGGTGCCTAAGGCAGCCGAAGGCGAAGACAACTACGACGACTATAACAAGGTCAAGGCGAATGTGACATTGCCCGCAGGCAAGCATATCCTTCGCTTTACTGCGACGGGTGACTGGTTTGACGTAGACTACTTCAATTTTGAAAGAGGTAAGGATGCTGAAGATTCTCAGCTTCTGCCTGGTTCCGACGAAGAAGAAAATCCGACGAAGGACCCGACAAAGAATCCGGCGGATGGTTCGACAGATGATCCTTCCACAGACCCGTCTACGGACCCGGATGATATTGATCCTGTAGATCGTCCGACAGAAGAATCTACGGCTCTCGCAAATTCCAGGTTTGCACTTCGTATTGAAACGTCCTATGATGTCTTTGGACTTACGGGCAAGTACCTAGGCCGTGTTCAGGTGGCAGCCGGCGAACGCATTGCCGAACGTCTTGTGAATGCGGGCTTTGGCAAGGGCGTGTACATGATTCGCGGTCTCAAGAGTGGCCGTGTACAGAAGGTGAACGCCACTAAGTAAAATCTAGGTGACTCGCGCGGGACAAAACGGCGTGAAATCGTCACAAGGCAAAGTTTTCATATACACACTCCCTAAAGCGTCTCCGGTAACGGAGGCGCTTTCTTCGTCATTTTGGCGAGGACTGGCATTTCTATGCAAGGAGGTGACGACTCAAGGCCGCCGTGACACGTGGACAATCTGTCAATGGAAAGTGCGATTTATATAGGCAAAAATGCTACTCGGAAGGGTATTTTTGTAGGTGTGGTGAGATGATTGGAGGTCATGATGAACAAAAGTTCTTTCATGCCGTTGGTTGCTGGTGCGTTTTTGCTCCAGTCCATGGCATTTGCTCAACCTAATGATGAATGGAATGGAAAGCCGAGAGCCTTCGGTGTAAATACCTTGACGCCTCATGTGACGTCCATGCCCTATAATACGGTTGAAGAAGCCTTGAAGATGGATCGCCGTGGCTCCGAGTGGTATCAGACTCTGGCTGGCACCTGGAAATTCTACCATGTAGATGCTCCTGCTCAGCGCAATAATGATTTTTTTGCTGACAACTATGACGTTTCCAAGTGGGATGATATTCCAGTTCCTGGTAACTGGCAGATGTATGGCTACGATCATCCCATTTACAGTAACGTGATCTATCCCTGGAATGCAAAGGACTGGATCAGTCCTCCCGCAGCTCCGATCAAGTTTAATCCGGTGGGTCATTACCGTCGCGACTTTACCGTTCCCGAAAAATGGGACGGCAAGCGTATTCGCCTTCATTTCGAAGGCGTTGAATCCGCCTATTATGTTTGGGTAAATGGCAAGTATGTTGGCTATAGCGAAAACTCCTTTACCGACCACGAATTCGATATTACAGATAAACTTCGTAGTGGAAAGAACAACATTTCCGTACAGGTGTTCCGCTGGTGTGATGGTTCCTGGATGGAAGACCAAGACTTTATTCGCCTTTCCGGTATCCAGCGTGATGTGTACATCTATGCAACTCCCAAGACCCACATTCAGGACTTCCAGGTGAATGCCTCTCTGGCAAGTAATTATACCGATGGAACCTTGAATCCTAGTGTCTGGGTGAAGAATACCAGTTCTGCTGCTTCTGGTGATTATACCCTGGAAATGGGGGTGTACGATGCTTCTGGAACAGCTGTTGTGACCGACAAGGCAACTGTTTCTGTGGCTGCAGGCCAGGAAGAAAAGGTCACCTTCAATAAGATTGTTGCCGGTGCAAAACTCTGGGCTTCTGAAACTCCGTATCTGTATACTTTCGTCCTGACTTTGAAGGATGCTTCTGGCAAGGTGGTGCAGGTTGAAAGTAATCGCATCGGCTTCCGCAAGGTGGAGCTGAAGAAGAATGCCCAGGGCATTACCCAGTTCATGGTTAACGGTAAGCCTGTGATTTTGCGTGGTGTTGATCGTCATGAAATTGATCCGGATTATGGTCATACCATGAGCCAGGAACTGATGGAGAAGGATGTTTTCCTAATGAAACAGTTCAACATCAATGCGCTTAGAATGTCCCATTATCCCAATGATCCCCGTATGTACGATCTTTGCGATAAGTACGGTATTTACGTCATTGATGAAACTAACCTTGAAACCCACGGCGCAAACGATAAGGTTCCCAAGAGCGATGACAACTGGCGTGATGCATCTGTAGAACGTATTGCTTCCATGATCCAGCGCGACAAGAACCATCCTTCTATCTTGATCTGGTCCCTGGGTAACGAAGCTGGCTGGGGTGATGTATTTGGTACCATGCAGAAGTACGCTCATGACGCTGACCCGTCTCGCCCTGTTCATTACGAAGGTGATAACGACCATGCCGACGTTCAGAGCTGCATGTACTGTAGTGATTGGATTGCTGCCACATACAGCAATAATGACAAACCCTGGATGCTCTGTGAATACGAACATGCCATGGGAAACTCTGTGGGTGAATTGAAGGAATACGTTAATGCGTTCTACAATAATCCCCGTGTGTTCGGAGGATTTATCTGGGACTTCATTGACCAGGGTCTTCGTCGTGATGGAACCAAATTCTTCAATTTTGGCGGCCTCTGGGGCGATCAGCCCAATGACGATAACTTCTGCGCTAATGGCCTTGTTTTCCCGGATCGTAGCCTCCAGCCTGAAATGTGGGAAGTGAAGCACCAGTATCGCAATGTTGTGGTTCACGCCAAGACTCTGGAAAAGGGGCTGGTGGAAATTGAAAACCGCTTCGATTTCGTGAACCTGGGCGATTATGCTACTGCGGAATGGACACTTAAGGAAGATGGCAAGGCTGTTGCCACCGGTAAGCTCTCTGGTTCGGACTTGAATATTGCACCCTTGTCCAAAAAGGAAGTGACTATCGGATTCAAGAAGCCCGAGCTGAAGGCCGGTTCCGAATATATGCTGGATATTGATTTCCAGCTGAAGAACAAACAGGACTGGGCTGCCGCAGGCTTTAGCATTGCTCATGAACAGTTTGCTGTTCAGCTGGGCCAGAACAAGATTCCTACAGTAGATTTCTCTAGCTTGCCCAAGCATAAAGTTTCTGAAGGCGACGGCAAGACCGTTGTGGAAGGCGATGATTTCTCTGTGACCATTAATACAGCAAATGCGACTATTGAAAACTACAAGCTGAATGGCCTTGAACTGATTCAGAAGGGTGGTGAACCCAACTTCTGGCGTGCACCGACCGATAACGACAAGGGCTACAACATGGAAAAGGTCAGCGGCGTATGGCGCAAGGCTGGCGCTACCCGCAAGGTGAACTCCGCCAAGGTCACCAAGGTTGATGAAAATGAGACCCGCATCGATTTTGATATTGGCATTTCTGCTGGCTATACAACCATGAAATTGAGCTATACCGTTTATGGCTCCGGCGATATTCTGGTGGAATATTCTCTCTCTCCGGATGCCGCTCAGCCGGATATTCCGAACATCGGTACTCTCTTCACCATTCCTGGCGGCTTTGAAAAGGTCCAGTGGTATGGTCGTGGCCCCAGCGAAAACTACGTGGGCCGCCGTGAAGGTAGCTATGCTGGCATTTACAAGGCCAATGTGGATGATTTCTACGTTCCCTACATGGAAGTGGGTGAAACCGGTCAGCGTTCCGACGCAAGATGGGTGATGCTCACCAACGCACTGGGCAAGGGCCTCATGGTGGTGGGTTCTCCGCTTATGGAATTCAACGCTCTACACTATACTCCAGAACAGCTGACCGATGTTAAGCTTCCCTGGGACCTGAAGCGTGATAAGGAAATCACACTCCGCATAGACCTGCAGCAGATGGGTCTCGGGGGTACCAACAGTTGGGGCGCAAAGCCTCTCAGTACCTATATGCTGGGTGCCAAGAAGGCTTATTCTCACAAGTTCCGAATCACTCCGGTTCGTGGCCTTATGGAAGATCCTTCTGAACTTGCAAATATTGGTTTCCCCAACTTGGAAACGGATTTGGTGATTAACGCCAAGTATCCCGAAATTGAATATGCTGAAGTGCAGCAGGAAGCTTTTGCTCAGAATACATTCCCCGGTACGGTCGAAATGGAAAATTACGACAATGGCGGGGAGGGCATGAGTTTCCACGATGTCGATATGGTCAATGACGGTGGGGTATATCGTGATGATGGTGTAGACATCGTTTGTCTCGGTGGAACCGATAACAAGGATTGCAAGGGTTATGCTGTTGGCTATACCCAGGCCGGCGAATGGTTGGAGTACACCGTGGATATTAAGGACTCCGGTGATTGCAAGTTCACCGCCAATGTGGCAAGCGGTCTCGATGGTAGCGGTTTCCAGCTTTTCCTGGATGGTAAGGCTGTAACCGATACGGTCAAGATTCCCAAGGGCGACGACTGGGATACCTATGGTGCCGTGGAAGGCGAAATGGGGAAGGTTGCTGCAGGCAAGCATGTGCTGAAGGTTCTGCTAACCGGGTCCTATGCAAATATTGACTGGATCAAGTTCAGTGTGAATGGCGTGGATGAAATTGAAACTCCGGGTGATGTGGAAAATCCGGCCGATTCCTCTGGCGCAGTCGTTCCGGGTGACAGTACTCAGTTTGTCCATCAACATCTGGAATTGAGTGTGGCTGGATCTCAGGACTTCTTCGTGTTCAGCGCCAAGGGCCGCATGGTTGCCAAGGTAAATGCTGTGGGCCAGAATCAGCTGCGCGATCTACTACTGGCACGAGGTATGCAGCCTGGCGCCTATATCATCCGCAGCGCCAACGGCATGATTAAGCAGGTCATAAAGTTGACTCGATAGTCCTTAAAATTCAAAATTACACACTCCACACCCAAAACAACGCCTCGGGATATATTCCCGGGGTGTTGTCTTATTCCAGGGGCATTGTCAATTTGTCCATGAAGATTATTTAAAATCCCTTTTTTCCTTTTGATCCTTTATTTAATTTCATAGCGTAGTGAGTGGTGTCGCTACATTAAGGATGTTTGGTATGGGTAAAGTTTCTCTTAAGGGCTTTGTCTCTACAATTTTTCTGTGTGCATTGTCTGCCAATGCCGCAGCTGATCTTTACGTGAGTCTTGGGGACAGCATTCGCCCGGTGACCCATGTGGCTTCTGGTTCTCTGTACGGCTTTACTGAAACCCTCCCTGGCAACGTGGATGCTGATGTAGCTCCGTTGAAGCCCAATGTCTTCTTGGCGCCGGCTCGTAGCGGTGAAGGTCGCCAGCAGGGAATTGGCGGAGCCTTCCTGATTTCTCCCCGCCTCAAGAATACAACTGCAAAGGTCCAGATTCGTCTGGCGGACATTTTGCCCGGCTGGCCCTACAAGTACCAGGATTGGAATCACTGGAAAACGGAAGTTACCTCTGTCATTAACGAAAAGAAGGCCGCTGCAGTTCAGAACTTTGACGGTTATGAAATCTGGAACGAACCCAATGATACCTGGAAGGCCTCAAATAACTTTGAACAAGATTTGTGGAAGCCAACCTACGATTTGATCCGTCAGCAGGATCCGGGGGCAAAGATTATTGGTCCTTCCTATTCCTTCTTCAACGAAGGTAAGATGAAGGCATTTCTTTCTTTCTGCGTGCAGAACAACTGCCTTCCCGATGTGATTAGCTGGCACCAGTGGGGCTCAGAAGGCTTTGTTGGCGCTCTGGAATCCCTGCGAAAGATGGAAAAGGAACTGGGCATTTCTCCCAGAGCCATCAGCATCAATGAATATTCTGACGGTGAACATACATATGAAGGATGCCCCGGCATTTCTGTTCCCTTTATTGCAAAGTTTGAACGTCACGGCGTTGAAAGTGCAATGATTTCCTGGTGGTTCGTACCGCTTCCAGGTCGTCTGGGCAGCTTGCTTACTGCTCAGAACCAGCGTGGCGGTGGCTGGCATCTGTACAAGTGGTATGGCGACATGTCCGGTTACATGGCCAAGGTTACACCTCCCAATGACAAGAGCGCGGGCCTTGATGGTTTTGCCGCTGTAGATGCCAAGCAAAACTATGCAAGTGTCGTGATTGGCGGCAACACCTTGGGCGATGTAAATGTTGTCTTTGATAAGATTCCTGCTTTCCTGGGCGGTAAGGTTCAGGCCATCGTGGAACGCGTTGTCTGGAAGGACAAGGATATCGCTGTTCCTAAGACGGATACTCTTTCTGTCAAGGAATACGAAATGCAGGGTTCTACCATCACGGTTCCAGTAAATATTGAAAGCAAGTTCTATGGTTACCGTGTGTACCTGACTCCTGTGGATGTCCCTCTCAAACCATTTAAGGACGTGATTTCCATTCCCGGCACCGTGGAAGCAGAAAACTACGATGTGGCTGGCCAGGGCTTCTCCTATTTTGACAACAACAGCGATAACAAGGGTGGAGCCTATCGTGAAGATGGTGTGGATATTGAAGCCGCCGGTGATAATTACGTTGTCGGCTATACCGAGGCTGGAGAATGGCTCAAGTATTCTGTCAATGTTGCTGAAGATGGCATGTATAGCATTACAGCAAAGGTTTCCACTGCGTCAGATACTAAGGGCTTCATGCTCTACATTGATGGCGAAGAAATTTTGGAAGATTACACCATTGAAGCAACTGGAGAAGACTGGAAAACCTATAAGGTTATTGAAGTGGGCAAGTCCAAGCTGTATGCCGGTGATCATGAGTTGAAACTTCAGATTGTTGGCAACTACGTAAATGTGGACTGGGTGAAATTTACTCCGGAATCGGCAACAGGGGAATCTTCATCTAGCGCTGGTCCAGAGAGTTCTTCCGCTGGCGCAGAACCTGGTGTAGATCCTGAAAAGACGCCAAATTCCAATCCTGGAACCGATACAGAAACAAAGCCTGGCGTAGATCCTGAAAATTCGCAGTTCGTGAGTGCACGTTACCAGGTGGATTTTTCTGCTCCCCGTACCTATGCTGTCTTTGGCTTGAATGGAAAGCTCATGGGTCGTGTCAATGCAGCTTCTGTCCAGGAAGCCAGCGTTCAGGCCCGCTCCATTGCAAAGAATCAGCCTCATTTTATGAAGGTGGTTCGCTAAAAAGTTTCCTAAACCAAACACCAAAAATGACCCTGAGGCGAGTGCTTCAGGGCCATTTTTTTTTGATGTTACGATGAAAAATTTACGGTAGCTTGAACTTTTTCAGGAAGTTCCAGGCCTTGGTGGCATCTCCTTCGCTGTGGTCTGTTTTTGCTACGCAGAGGCCTGCCTGGGTGCCGTCCTTGCAGTTTTCGTAAATCATGCATCCCTCCCCGTCGGTATTCTTGTTACCTGTGATTGGGCCGCCTGTAACGATTGCATTTCCGGTGCATTGGTTGTTGTTTTTCCAGAATTCCAGGGTCTTGTAGGCGCTGTAGAAGGTAATTGGCTTGCCCTCAACAACACTGGAGGGGCCTCCATCGTAAGGTACGGTGTTGTCGTTGGTGCTTCGGAAATTGAGAATGGGGAAGGCACGTGAAGGAATGCACTTCTCGTATCCGTTTCCTTCAACCACTTCCTGTGCCAGGTCAAAGGCTGAAGGTGCTGCGGCTGCGAAAACATCTGCCATGCGGCAACCCACATAGTTGGACATGCCGCCACCCATGGAAAATCCTGCTGCATAGATACGTTTTGTATCGATACAGGACTCCTGGGAGATTTTTTCGATAAACTTTTTCGTGTAGGTGATATCGTCTGCATCGGTACAGCAGGGGCCAACGTTCCAAGCCTGGGCAAGCATGAAGCCCATCATCTTGTGGTCTGCAACGCCGTCCATAAAGGCGACAATTGCTCCGTCTGCCTTGGCGACCTTTGCAACCTGAGATTGTCCGCTCCAGCCATCGGCACTGCCAGAGATGGGATGGTAGTTGATAAGGAGCGGTGCCGGCTTTGTGGCGTCGTACCCCTGAGGGAACTGAATGATAACCTTTCTTCCGTCGACCATGTAATTTTGCTGGTCGGTTTTCAAGGTTTTTTCTGTGCAGGAAACGACATCTTCAACTTTGCTGGAACTGGAAACCGGAGGCTCGCTACCGGAGGATACTCCGGACATGTCACTGCTGGAGGTCTCTCCAGAAACTTCACTGCTTGAAGAAACGTTGGGTACCGTGCTGCTGGAAGAATTTCCGGACTCGGCGCTGTTAGAACTGGAAATCGCCGTAGCCTTCTTCATAACAATCTTCACGTCTGTTTCCACGTCTGCAGCCATCTGATAGGCTGTCATTTCGTAGCCATCCAATGAGAAGGAGAACAGGGGCATGTTTGATGCGGCTTCAAGCCTGAGGCTGTTTTTGACAATGGCCTTCTGAGTGATGACGTAGTTGTCGGTTGAACCTATGGAGGAAACTCGCAGAATCATGATCTTCTGGTTTGAATATTTCGTCAGATCGATCCTGATATTCAGTGAATAGAATTCCTGTTGCAGGCTAACCTTGCCTAGAGCATCCATCAAGGTGACTTTGACGAGTCCACCTCTGGTATTGGAAATGCTTAGTAGGTTTCCGGTTTTATTTACGGAGATTTTGCTTTCAGCTGCTCCGAAAAAGCCCTGCGGAGACTCGCTACTGATGGAAAAGTTCCCTGCAATGTCGGTTTTTGTACTGACTCCGGAGATGTTCATCGCATTGATGGAAACTGCTGCCAGTGGCGAGCCAGCCTCGTCGGACACATTTCCTGAAATGCTCCATGCAAAGGCCAAGCTTGCAAAGGAACTGAAAACCATACCCAGGGCCGCTTTTCTTACGGTGCGTCCCAAACCTATGCCCAGATAACTCATGCATTCTCCTTTTTTTCTGAGTTATCCAAAACATCCTAACAACCAAAATGCAATTTAACAAATCCTGTATACAGTTGGTCTTTTGTTGCCAAGAATTTACGGGTGTGCACGGGGGTTGTATACATGGTGTGACGAATGTCACAATTGCTGAAGGGGGGAATGCTATGGATTTTTTATCATTGGAAAAATTTGTTTTGATTGGGAAATGTCGATGGCTTGACGGTACTTTTAATAATGGTTATGGGTAAAACCAAAAAAGGATGTGTAATATGAAAAGGTTGGTTGGTTTTATTGCTGCAGGGCTTGCTGCAGTCTCGATTTCCCATGCGGCTCTTGCCGATGGTGGTGCCAAGTTCCTGGGTAATATCACGACGGGCGGACAAATCCGCCCGGATATGGGCACCTACTGGAATCAGATTACTGCGGAAAATGGCTGTAAGTGGGGCTCTATCCACTCTCTTGACGAAAATGGGAAAAGCAAGTTTGCCTGGGATAACTACGACAAGTGCGAAGGAGCCTATAACTGGGCTAAGGAAAAACCCGGTGAACGCCATTTCAAGTTCCATGCTCTGGTGTGGGGGTCCCAGTATCCGCGATTCCTCTGCAAGGGCGAAAATCCGGGCATAACCGTAGAAAAGACTAGACAGTACATTACCGAATGGTTTGATGCTGTCGCTGCCAAGTTCCCTGACCTGGAATACATAGACGTGGTGAACGAGGCTATTTGGGCTGGATCAAACTACCACTCTGGCTATCTTGCGCCTGCAGCAGGTGCCGAGGGTGTAACTACGGATGATGAAAAATGCGGTGGTTCCTATATCATTGAAGCCCTTGGAGGAGACCGAGTTGTCGGAGGCAAACACCAGTACGACTTTATCACCACCGCCTTTAAGATGGCTCGCGAACGCTGGCCCAAGGCTGTGCTTATCTACAACGATTACAATACATTTAAGTGGCAGAAAAGGGAAGGCATAGAGCTGGTTCAGACTATTATCAATAATGGCGCCCCGGTAGATGCCTATGGTCAGCAGGCTCACGATGCAGCTGATTTCCCTGATGCAAACAGCTTCAAGAATGTTTTGAAAGAGATTCATGATGCTGTTAAGATTCCGCTCTTTATTACGGAATATGACGTGGGTGCCGATGACAATACCCAGAAGAATATCATTTCCAACCAGATCCCGTTCCTGTGGGAAACTCCCTGGATTGCGGGTATCACCATCTGGGGCTACATTAATGGCTCTACCTGGCGTCAGAATACGGGTATCATGAACAGTAATGGAACTGACCGCCCCGCAATGACTTGGCTCAAACAGTATTTTGCTGAAAATTTGAATAAGGGACAGAATACAACGGGATTTGGTGGAAGTGCTCCAGTTGAGCCTGTGCCTCAGAAGCCCTTTGGTGGCAAGCCCTGGGGCATTCCGGGCAAAATTGAAGCCGAAGACTTTGATATCCCGGGCATAGGAAGAAATAATAACTCTTACTCCGATACAGACGCCGGCAATAACGCCTGCATGCAGAACAATCAGAACTTCGATGCTGATTGCAAGGATAATTACCGCGAAGATACGGATGTGGACATCAAGACCTCCGGCACTGGCCATGTCATTGGCTGGAATGCAACTGGTGAATGGCTGGAATACACCGTTAATGTGGATGAAGGTGGCGATTTTAGCCTGTTTGTTGCCGCATCTTCTGGCAATGGCGGTAGTTATAAGTTCGCCACAGTCGATGCCGATGGCAAGGTGACGGATCTTACCGATCCTATTGAGGTTGCCGCATCCTCTGATCCCGACAACTACAATGACTTTGCCAAGAATGCCATTAACGTGAAACTTGAAAAGGGTACTCAGATTATCCGTCTGATTGTTGTAGAACAGTATATCGATATTGACTACTTCACTCTGGTGCGTGGTAAGGATGCTACAGACCCTGAACCTATTGGCGGCTTTGGCTATGTTGAACCTCCCGAGGAAGAAGAGTCCATTGCGCAGGGCGTACGTTTCAGCGCAACTGGTCTGGAAGATTACGACGTGTTTGACATGCAGGGGGCATTTATGGGACGCCTCAGCGCCTACAGCGTAAAGGAAGCCATTTCAATCGTGAAAAGCAGCAGCGTGGTCAAGGGTTCCGGAGTGTATCAGCTCCGTAGCCGTTCCACGGGTAAGGTGCAGGCTTTCCGCATAGCACGATAGTTTTTTGTTCTCTCTTTTGATAACGGCTTTCCTTCGGGAGGGCCGTTTTTTTATTGAAATTGTCGTTTTTGAGCAAAAATTGGCGTTTTTTGCATGCTTGTCACTATGGATAAATCATCCATGAAACCTTTTGTAGGAATCATAATATTCCGTGTTGGGAGAGGTAAATTTTAGTCAAGTGTATGGGAATAACCCAAAAAAGAAAAAGGATGTGGATATGAATAAGTTTTTGACAGTTGTTACAGCAGTTCTTGCTGCAGCAACAATTTCCCAGGCTGCCCTCGCCGATGGTGGCGCTAAGTTCCTCGGCAACATTACCACAAGTGGTAATATTCGCTCGGATATGGGTACTTACTGGAACCAAATTACCAACGAAAATGGCTGTAAGTGGGCTTCCATTCATAGTCTCGATGATCAGGGTAGGAGCAAGTTTGACTTTACCAACTACGACAAGTGCGATGGCGCCTATGAATGGGCAAAGGCTGAACCGGGTCGTACCTTCAAGTTTCATGCATTGATCTGGGGTTCTCAGAAGCCTGACTTCCTCTGCACAAAGAAAACCCCTGGCATTAACAAGGAAAAAACCTTGCAGTACATCACCGAATGGTTCGATGCTGTGCAAAAGAGATTCCCGGACCTTGAGTACATTGACGTGGTGAACGAAGCCATTTGGTCTTGTGACTGGACTGGAAAGGACTGTAACTATCACTCTGGCTATAGCAAACCTGCAGCTGGTGCAGAAGGCATCTCTACCGATGATCCGGACTGCGGCGGTACCTACATTGTCCAGGCTCTTGGTGGCGACGATGTTGTAAATGGTAAGCACCAGTATAACTTCGTTAAGAAGGCTTTCGAAATGGCCCGTGAACGTTGGCCGCATGCAAAGCTTATCTATAATGACTACAATACCCTCACTCACCAGATGAATGAAGGTATTGAAATGATTCAGACCCTCCTTGCCAATGGCGCTCCCATTGATTTCTATGGTCAGCAGGCTCATGACTGTAAGGGTATGAGCAAGGCTGATTTCGAAAGCAAACTTACCCGAATCCATAATGAAACTGGTCTTCCCTTGCTGATTTCCGAATACGATATTGGCGAAGCCAATGATGATGATCAGAAGAGAGATTATGCCAACCAGATTCCATTCATGTGGGAAACCCCGTGGATCGGCGGTATTACCATTTGGGGGTACATCCATGGTGCGACCTGGGCTGCTAATACCGGTATCATGTACAGTGATGGAAGAAAGCGCAAGGCCTTGACTTGGCTTGAAGAGTATTTTGCTCAGAATCTGAACAAGGGTCAGAATGATATTTCCTTCACCCCGATCGAACCGGTTCCTCAGAAGCCGTTCAATGCAACTGAGACTCCTTGGGCTGTACCGGGCAAAATCGAAGCCGAAGACTTTGACCAGCCGGGTATTGGTAAGACTGAAGGTGGCCGTCCCAACGCTTCCTACTATGACACTGATTCTGACAACAATGCATGCGCCAGTAACAATGCTAATTTTGCCGACGATTGCAAGGACAACTACCGTAAGGATGTTGGCGTAGACATCAAGACCTCTGGCTCTGGCCATGTCATTGGCTGGGGTGCAACAGGTGAATGGCTGGAATATACCGTCAATGTTGAAGAAGCCGGTGATTATTCTCTGTTTGTTGCTGCTTCTTCTGGAAATGGAGGCATTTACAAGGTCTCCGTTGTTGAAGATGACGGAACTGTTGCGGACCTCACTGATGAAATCAAGGTTGCCGCTGGCGCCGATGCGGACGACTATAATAGTTTTGCGAAGACATCCTATAACGTGAAGTTCCTGAAGAAAGGCGTGCAGATTATTCGTCTTACTCTCGTCCAGGGTTATGTTGACGTTGACTACATAAACTTTGCCAAGGGTGCTGATGCGGAAGATCCAGAACCCATTGGCGGTTCAAGCTCTTCTACTACGACTTCCAGCGCAACCGAGGCTGATCCTAGCTCTAGCGCAACGGAGGCTGATCTCAGTTCCAGCGCAACGGATGACGGCTCCAAGGCTCCTGAAGTAGATAATTCCCTGGCCATTGCTCAAGATGTCAACTTTAGATCCAACGTTCTTCAGGATTATGACGTGGTTGATATGCATGGCGTGTTTATGGGTCGCCTCAGCGCCTATAGCATGAGAGAGGCTGCTGGTTACGTCATGAAGAATAGCGTTTCTATGCCAAAGGGCGTATATTTCATCCGCTCAAGAACAACCGGATTGACTAAGTCTGTCCGCGTAGCTCAATAAGTAACTCACACATCCAAAAAAACGGCAGGACGAGAGTCCTGCTGTTTTTTGTTTGGTATAGGTGGAGCCCCTTCATGTGCATGGATAATTTGTCAATGAATATAATCATTCAACCTGGAATATTGTGACTTGACGAATATAAGTTAGTGTCAAGTGTATGGGAATACCCCAAAAAATTAAAAGGATGCGGATATGAAAAAATTAACCTCCCTCATTGCGGCTGGCCTCACAGCAGCCTCAATGTCTTATGCAGGCCCCGGTCTGGCTGATGGTGCCGCGAAGTTTGTCGGTAACATTACAACCAGAGGCCAAGTTCGTGATGATTTCGGTACATACTGGAATCAGATTACTGCAGAGAATGAATGTAAGTGGTCTTCTATCTATAGCGATGTAATTTGGCAAAACGGAAATCCTGTTCACACCCATAACTATAAGTATAATTGGTCTGGCTGTGATGCTGCTTACAATTGGGCAAAACAAAATGGTGCTCATTTTAAATTCCATGCTTTATTATGGGGTTCTCAATATCCTGATACGCTAGATCGCGCAAACGTAGCTGATACGAAAAAACTTATTACAGAATGGTTTGATAAAGTAGCAGAACGTTATCCAGACTTGGAAATGATCGACGTTGCTAACGAAGCGATTCGTAACGCCAATGGTGGGTATCATTCCAATTATAAACAGACAAAAATTATTGAAGCCCTGGGCGGCGACAATAATAACTATACGTTCTTGACAAACGCTTTCATTATGGCTCGTGAACGTTGGCCAAAGGCAATCCTGATCTACAACGACTACAATACCATTCAGTATGACAGGGATCGAGGCATCGATCTTATCAATACCATTAGAAAGAATGGAGCTCCTGTGGATGCCTATGGCCTTCAGGCCCATGACTTGATGACAGAGGGCGGTGGATATAACGGTACCGGTGGTGGTGGTACTTGCATGAATTACAATGAATTTACCTCCACTATGCGTCATATCCATGAAAAAACGAATAACTTTCCCATCTTCATTTCCGAATATGATGTTCCTTCCACGTCAGACACCCTTCAGCTTCGTTGCTATAAGGAACAGATGTCTTACTGGATGGAGGACCCCGTTGTTGCAGGTATTACCATCTGGGGCTATGTCTATGGAACTACATGGCTTAACTGTAACGGTACGGCAGATGGTTGCTCCGGTATTATCAAGGACGGTCAGGATCGCCCTGCTATGACATGGTTAAAACAGTACCTTGCTTCCAACAAGGGTGTAAACACTACGGGACTTGCCACTGGTGTTATGACTGATCCTGAACCGCAGACTCCGTTCAAGGGTACTCCCATTTCCATTCCGGGAAAGATCGAAGCGGAAGATTTTGATATTCCAGGCGTTGGTTATGGCACCGCTTCTTATGGTGTTGCTGAATCCAAGACCCATGGTGATTCTGACTATCGTAAGGATACTCCGGTTAGCATCTATAAGAAGGCTACGGGCAATATTATCGGCTATAACAACGAAGGCAACTGGTACGAATACACCGTTAAGGTTGAAAAGGCTGGTACATACACCGTCTATGCTGCCGTTGCAGCTGCAGGTTCCACCTCTAGCTTTAAGCTTTCTCTGGGCGATAAGGATATTTCTAAGGTAATTTCTGTTCCTGCAGCAGCTGCTGGCGAAGAAAACTATGATGACTACAACAAGGTTAAGTTTGACGTGGAGCTGCCTGAGGGTGAACATATTCTCCGCCTGACTGTTGTTGGTGCCTGGTTCGACATTGACTACATGACTTTTGTTGAGAGTGGCGAAGCTGACCCGGAACCCATCGTTAAGGAACCGGAATCCAGCGCTTCCGCAGATCCAACGTCTAGTGCTGAAGGTGAAAGCAAGCCTGCATCTAGTGCTTCTGGCGATGAACAGCCGGCCTCCAGCGCTACGGATGAAGGCTCCAAGATTCCTGGCGAGAATGATAAACCTATGGCTCTAACCCATGATATGAGTGTCCAGATGAATGTCCTCTCTAAGTATGCCGTGTTCGACATGAAGGGTGCATTCATGGGTGTTCTCAATGCCTATAGTGTTGAACAGGCCATGGAAACCGTACGTTTCAGCAATCTGACAAAGGCTGATGGTATTTACTACCTGCGTGACCAGAGAACTGGCAAGATGCACAGCTTCCGCGTAGTTCGCTAAGAGAAACTCACACATCCTAAACACACGAAAACGGCAGGGCGAGAGTCCTGCCGTTTTTCTCATGTTAAAGTTTGTTATGACCCTAAATGAGCTGAAATTGCCTACCAAACACCTCTTATTTATCACTATGGTAGGTGTTTTTTTGGGGTGGAATCGCCTTTTGGGGGCAAAAGTAAGCTCCGTTTGCTCGTTTAGGGGCGTTTTGGTGTGCCATGTCGCGTATTTTGCGCAATTATCATGCACTTGTCCCGTGAAAAATGATCCCTTTTTGTTGTTTTTGCCTACTAAGCCTCTTGTTTTTGTGCTTTTGGTAGGCGTTTTTGGCGTTTTTTACGGAAAACGTTTATTCCATATATAAAAGCCCAGCCTTTGTGGCTGGACTTTTTGCGTTGAACTTTGAGATTATTGGTCAAATCTGTGGGACTTCAAATCTGCGGGACTTCAAATTCGCGGAATCTCGAATTCACTGAACTCTAAATTCGCTGCCCCTCAAATTCACCGGCTCAATTAAATCTGCGGACTGTCTATAGAATCTGTTGTTTTTAACCTGTTGGATTTTAGTCAAATCCTGGGCTATTAACGCGTCAGACTAAAGAGTGAATCCTGCGAAGATGTTTGTGCTCAGGAAGGGTAGAATGCCCAGGAGCATTGCTGCCACCATAAGGACGATTGTGGTCCACAGCTGGCGCTTGGTCAGACGGAGGGGATTCAGTTCTCCTTCCGGTTCGTCTACCCAGGCGCTCTTGATGACCTGCAGGTAGTAGTAAAGTGCCAGCACGTTGTTCAGAACGGCAAACACGACCAGAGCATAGTGGCCGCTGGTGGCGCTGCTGAAGAACAGGTGGAACTTGCCAAAGAAACCTGCCATGGGTGGAATACCAGCAAGGCTGAACATGGCGACAGCCAGGGCTGCTGCAAGGAACGTGCTTTGCTTGGAAAGACCGCGGAGAGAGGCGAAGCTTTCTTCGCGATGGTGACCAATGATGCCGAATACGAAGAATGCCAGGTAGTTTGCTACGGTGTAGATGAACAGGTAGTAAATGATGGCTGTCTTGGCGATTTCAGCGGGGCCCAGAAGTGCAACCATGATGTAGCCAGCCTGAGCAATGGAACTGTAGGCCATGAAACGGCGGAGGCGGAACTGCTTCAGTGCGCCAAGGTTGCCGACGAAAAGGGTTGCACCAGCCAGCAGGGCAATGAAGGGCGCGATCTGCTCCTGCACGGGAGCCAGAGGGCCATAAATCAGCACTACCAGGAATGCGATTGCTGTAGCCTTGGAGGATACGGAAAGTAATGCGGTGACCGGAGTGGGTGCGCCTTCGTAGACGTCCGGAGCCCAGGTGTGGAACGGGAACAGTGTCAACTTGAATCCGATGCCGCTGAAGAGGAACAGTACGGCTACCCAGAGCAGCGGGGTAGAGCCGGCAAGAACAGTTTCCTTGATGGCGTCAAACTGCAGGGAACCTGCAAAACCATAGAGGTAGCTGAAGCCGAAGAGCTCGAATGCTGTTGCCACAGAGCCCATCAGGATGTACTTTGTGGCAGCCTCGGAACCAAGCTGGTCGCGCTTGTTCCATGCGGTCAGGGCGTACATGGGAATGGTTGCAATTTCAAGGCCCAGGAAGAAGGTCAGCAGGTCGCAGGCCGAGATCACCGTGATGCCGCCGAAGGTGGCAAAGGCGATGGTGCCAATGAATTCTGCAATCTGGTTCATGGCGGGCTTGCCGTCGCCACCGTGATTGAAGTAGTCCTTAGAAAGCCAGACTCCAAGAATAGCGCTAAGAACCAGAACTTCGCGCATCAGAATTCCGAAGTCGCTGACGTTCCAGTTGTTGATGAAGAATCTGCTGCCTCCAGCCAAAGGGATGAAGTTCAGCAGGGCAAAAATCAGTACAAGTCCGATATTTGCAATCCTCCAGGGAATCTTGGAATTATCCTTGACAAAGAGGCGGCTGCCGATTACCAGGAATGGCAGAATCAAAAGAAGCAAATCGGGAATGATATAATTGGGAATGTAGCTCATATTAACCTCCAATCCCGTTAACCGGTGCGGTTGCGGCAGAAATCTTTGCAAAAATCGGAGCAATGCTCTGGTCTAGCATATTTGAAATCCAGCCCGGGAAAATACCGATGAGCAGGAGACATGCAACCAGCACCACGATGATCAACTTTTCGCGGAAGCAGCCATCGGTGAGCGTTTCGTACTTGGCTGGCATATTGCCGTGAAGCATTCGGTTGGCGGTTTGCAGAATGTAGACTGCGGTGGTCGTGATGGAAAGGATGGCGAGAATCGTCACGATTCGGACAAGAGTGGAATCTTGCTGGAAGGCGCCAATGAAGATGGTGCTTTCTGCCACGAAACCGCTGAAACCAGGAAGGCCGAGACCTGCGAAACCAGCCAGTACAAAGCCAACTCCCAGGAAGGGAACCTTGCGCATGATGCCGCCCATTTCCGTAATGTCACGGGTATGGGTACGTTCATAGATCATGCCGATGGTGGCGAAGAAGAGACCCGTCAGGAAACCATGGGAAATCATCTGGAGGCTAGCGCCGCGAAGGCCCACGGGAGTGAGGGCGGCAAGACCCAGGAAGATAAGGCCAAGATGGCTGATGGAACTGTAGGCTGTAATGTACTTCAGGTCTTTGTGGCGGAGGGCGATGAAAGGACCTAGCACTACGTTAAAGATCAGGAAGGCTACCACGTAGGGAAGCCAGATTTTGGCGGCTTCGGGCATCAGGAACAATGCCACGCGGAGGCAGCCGTAGGCTCCCATCTTCATCATGACGCCTGCAGCAAGCATGGAAACTGCCGTGGGGGCGCTGGCATGACCGTCGGGACTCCAGAAGTGGAAGGGGAACAGGGAGGAACTGACGGCGAAACCCATGAACATCAGGGGGAATGCCCACATCTGGAAGTCTATGGGAAGAGTGACCTTGGAAAGTTCCATAATGCTCCAGCTGCCCACTCCGCCCTCGAAGTAGAGACCGAACAGGGTTGCAAGAATCATGGAGGAGCCAAAGGCCAGTGTTAAGGTCAGTTTCTTACCACCGTAATCCTTGCGGCCGGAACCGTAGCATGCAATCATGAGGTACATGCAGATGGCTTCCATTTCGTAGAACACGAAGAAGAGAACCAGGTCAAAGCTCATGTATACGCCGTAGACGCTGGTGGCGAGCAATTGGATCAGGGCAAAGAAAACCTTCTTGTTGCCCTTGATATTCCAGCTGACCAAGACGCCTGCCCACACGATAAAAGCCGTGAGAACCAGCAGGAACATGTTGAGACCGT
>JAZLHK010000028.1:0-1773 GCA_045616805.1 Fibrobacter sp. | reverse complement strand
GCTCATTACGCTGCTGCAGAAAGGTGTCTCCCGCTCATGGAGCTTCTCGGGGCTTGCAACAATCGTCAGGATTATGCTCATGTATTACATCGATGTACAGGGGTTCCTTGAACATCCCGAGAAGGATTGGGAGGAGTCGTTAGCTGCCATGCTGGAGAGCCCACCGGAGGCTGACAAAGCCGAAAAATAACCCTCACACATACGCGTATGAGGGCTTGGAATAGGTATTCTTGTTTGAATTCATTGAACAGCAATGGGTTCAAACCGACTCTTTATGTTTAGCGGACAACAATAATCCCAAATAGTTCATTAGACGTAATTGTTCACTAATTGTTCACTAAATCCTAATGGCCGTCATTAGAAATTTGCCATTATAATTTGTTAATTGCCAAATATTTGCTACCTTTGCCACGCAAAATATTACATGTATGGTAAGCGAAATAGACCTTAGGTTCACAGATAATGAGATTTCTCCATGGGGAGGATTGTCAGTAATGTTCAAAATGCTGGAGCGATGCGGCATGGATGAAGCGCTGTCTTCATGCCCCCTTCCCCAGCAAGGATCAAACCGTGGCTATAGTCCAAAGCAACTTATATATGGTCTCTTTGCCGGTGTTTGGTGTGGAGCTTCATGCTTTGACCAGTTGGAGATCGTGCGTCATGACGGGTGCCTTCGAAGGATACTCGGATGGGAACAAGGCGCTGGCCACCGTGCATACATCCGCTATTTCGACAAGTTTACCCAGGCTGACAACCAGCGTGTCTTTGACCATCTGTATGGATGGTTCTTCAAGAACCTGCAATTTGACAATTACACATTGGACTTTGATTCTACGGTAGAGCAAAGATGCGGTGAGCAGGAGGGAACAGCAAAGGGATATAATCCTAAACGTCCCGGCAGGCAGTCCCATCATCCGCTTTTGGCTTTCGTTGCAGACTTACGTATGATAGCAAACTTCTGGCTTCGCCCTGGTAACACGTCTGCATCAACAAACTTCCTGTCGTTTCTGGATGACACTCTCCATAAGCTTGAAGGGAAGAAGGTCGGTCTTGTAAGGATGGATAGTGGCTTCTTCAGCAATCAGATAATGAGCTACTAGGAAGAGAAGTCGCTTCATTACATTATAGCCTGCAGGTTCAACAACCGTATTAAACAGGCCTTGGCTAAGGAGCGGAAATGGGTTGAAGTAGCGAATGGCATAGACATATCAGAAACCGTCTATCAAGGTTTGGATTGGGAAAAGCCTCGCCGCATTGTCATGGTGCGCCAGCATATTGACATACGTCCAAAAGCTGCGGGCAAACAGATTCTGCAGTTAGATCTTTTCCCTGAGTTTTCAGACCTGAGCAACTATAGGTACAGCTGTTTCATAACGGATATGGAACTGCCCATGAAAGCCATCTATGACATGTACCGCGGAAGGGCTGATTCAGAGAATCGTATCAAGGAAATCAAGTATGACTTTTCTGTGGATAAGTTCGCAGTGCACAGTTTCTGGGCAAATGAGGCTTGTGCCAGTTTTATCATAATGGCATACAATCTCTATGCCCTGTTCAGACTAGTACTTACCAACAACAAGAAGCATCCTTTCCTGATGAAGATACGATATGAATTGCTAGCCATACCAGGGTATCTCAGGAAGTCAAAGGACAAGCAAGTTCTGTATTTGGCCAGATCTATGACGACAAGAAAAGCATTCAAGGGGATATGGAACACTATGGATGATTTCCAGTTTCCGTATGCAATCTGATATTTCTAATGAACTATTTGGG
>JAZLHK010000027.1:0-2141 GCA_045616805.1 Fibrobacter sp. | reverse complement strand
GGCACCAAAACTCCCGATTTCGGAACCTGTTTTTCAGCTCTTGCATAGTATCGTACAATTCCAGGCTGCTTTTCCCCTTCAAGTACCCCATAAAACTCGATACCGAAAGTTTCGGTGGTATGGCGACCAACATGTGAATATGGTCTGGGCAAATTTCCGCCTCCAGGATTTCCACACCTTTCCATTCGCAAAGCTTTCTTAGTATTCGTCCCACAATTTCCCTTTTCTGGGTATAGAGGATTTTCCTCCTGAACTTCGGTGCGAACACAATATGGTACTTGCAGTTCCAGGTGGTGTGTGCGGTTGATTTATTTCTATCATTCATTTCAAATCCTTTGATTTTATTGTGATGCAGTTGGCAGACCGCATTTCAATATTAGTCAAAGGATTTCTTTTTTTCATGACCGCCAGAAGGCTTTTACGGAACTACCGGCCTAGCCGGTAGTTTTCTTATATACAAAAAATCGCCCGCATAAGCGAGCGATCTTTTAATCTTTTACAAACTGTAATGGGCGCAGGACTTTAGCCGAGCGGTTACAAAAGATGAGCGCGGAGTTCTTCGCCGCTCTGTTCGCTCAAGTATGCAGGAGGAACATCGAGAACGGTGAAGCAACCGGTCTTGCCTTCAGCCTTCATGCGGAGAGCTGCGCGGGCAAAAGCGATCACAGCAGCGGTAGTGAATTCCGGATTGGAGTCCAGCTTCAGGCTGTATTCGATCACGTGGGTGTGTTCGTTGTTCATGCCGGTCTTGCCGGTACGAATCACGAAACCACCGTGAGCGAGACCGCTGTGGTTTGCGTTGAATTCTTCTTCGCTGATGAAGTTTACGGTGGTGTCGTATTCATCGAAGTAGTTCTTCATGGTCTTGATTTCGTTTTCGACGTAGGCTGCATCTGCGCCTTCTTCAAGAACCACGTAGCAAAGGCGGGTGTGCTTCTGACGGGTGGTCAGTTCAGGCATGGAACCGCTACGGACGGCTTCCAGAGCTTCCGGAACCGGGCAGGTGTACTGCTTGGCATTCTTCACGCCCTTGATGCGGCGGACAGCGTCGGAGTGACCCTGAGAAACGCCCTTGCCCCAGAAGGTGTAGTCCTTGCCATCCGGGAGGATTGCATTTGCATAGACGCGGTTCAGGGAGAACATACCCGGATCCCAACCCACGGAGATCATGGCAATCTTGCCAGCAGCCTTGGCGGCAGCATCGACGTTTGCAAAGTGAGTAGGAATGTTGGCGTGGGTGTCGAAAGTATCGATAACGTTGAACTTGGCAGCCATTTCCGGAGTCATCTTGGGAAGGTCAGTAGCGCTACCGCCGCAGATCACCAGCATGTCGATCTTGTCGGCCCACTTTTCGATTTCAGAGACGTTGAGAACAGGAATGTTCGGAGTCTGAATCTTGACAGTAGCAGGGTCACGACGGGTGAACACTGCAACCAGTTCCATGTCCTTGGTCTTCTTGACTGCGCATTCGATGCCGCGGCCCAAGTTACCATAACCGAGAATAGCGATTTTTGCCATAATAAGTCCTTTAAGGGGCAATTTGAGAGTTTATTTTAAATTTTGACGCTTGAAAAATAACAAAGAGTGAAAAACATTACCACAAGTTTTTTATCAAATTTTATACAATAATTGTAGGATTTTGCCAATTTCTTTACATTTTGTGTAAAAATCAACAATTTTACACTTTTTGTTTTACAATTTTTGTAATGTGCATTTTTGGCCGATTTGGAGATTCATCTATCAATGTACGCCAGGCGTAAAATTTCTTCATTTTCAGGAAGCAGAATATGAAAATGGGCTCCAAACAGCATTTCTTTTAGCGTTTGGAGCCCATTTCTCTGAATTTCTGCGATTTATTTCAGTTTATTTTCAAAGTAACCGTGCGAAAAGTTACCTTACGTTCACACGCTGGGTCTGTGAACCGACGCGGACCATGTAGCTGCCAGAGCGGGGCAAGGCCACGCTGAAGTTAGCGGATTCCACGGAACCGGTAGTCATGACGCGACCCTGCATGTCGAGGATTGCGTAGGCAGAGCCAATGCGAGCACCAGCGATCTGGACATTGCGACCAGCAACGGACAGGCTAAACTTCGGTGCCTGAGTGGCTGCGAAGATGGCGTCGGTCTTGCCACTGCTGGAGC
>JAZLHK010000026.1:0-2956 GCA_045616805.1 Fibrobacter sp. | reverse complement strand
GTCTAGTAGTTCAGTTGCGTCCAGTAGCAGTGTGAAATCGAGCGGTAGCATCGCTTCCAGCAGTAGCGTGTCTGTTGTTGATCCGGCAACTGTTGTAACGGGGACATTGACTGATGACCGTGACGGCCAAGTCTATAAGACAGTCACCATAGGTACCCAGACCTGGATGGCGGAGAATCTGAACTACGCTTACACCAGCGATCCCTATAAATATGACAGTAAATATGGCAGTTACACCTCCGATTCCACAAGTTGGTGCTACGACGATGACCCTTCCAATTGCGACAAATACGGTCGTCTTTACACTTGGGCTACCTCCATGGACAGTATAGGAACCTGGAGCACTAACGGAATAGGCTGCGGATACGGTTCCACATGTTCGCCTACTTACCCTGTTAGAGGAATTTGCCCCACAGGCTGGCACTTGCCTACCAAAGCCGAATTTGAAACTTTGTTCACCGCAGTGGGCGGTTCATTCCAAGCAGCAAAGAAGCTCAAATCTACCAGCGGGTGGGTTGCTGCTGGCAAGGCCACCGATGCCTATGGCTTTTCCGCTCTTCCGGCGGGCGCCCGCGACAACAAGGGAGCCTTCTGCAGTCCGGATCAATACGCGTACTTCTGGAGTGCCACGGAGTTCCGTGACTACGCCTACAACGTGTTCTTGTACAGCAACGACGAGTTCGCATACCTGAAATACAAAGACAAGTACGACGGGTTCTCCGTCCGTTGTCTCAAGGACTCCGAGTAATTTCCAAAAGGTTTTGCTATGAAAAATACATTCGCGAAAAAGTTTATGGTCTGTGCCCTTGCGGGGGTGCTTGGTGTTGCGTTTATCGGTTGCGGGGACGACGGGTCGTCTTCGCCGAAAGGGACGGGGCTCCCCGCCGAAGTGGCCGACATGGAAGAACTCGAAACATACGAGTGCAGCATGGATGACATCGGCGAGAAGGTCTATGTGACCGAACTCGAAGAGAACTACGAATGCGACGGCGAAAAGTGGTTCAAGTCCTACGACCAGACAAAGCCGAGTTCGACTTCTACAAAGTCGTCGAGCAGCAAGAAGTCCGACGGGTCCAGCGATTCCAAGAATTCTGATAAGGACGGTTCATCGAGCAGCGACGCTACGACATCTAGCAGTTCTGCGAAGTCCAGCAGCTCGCGCCCGACGGAAATCCTTGAACCCGAAATCACCGTGAACGAGACCTGCACCGAAGTGGGCGCATGCGACGCCATGGTCAAGACCGACATAAGTACATGGCACTTTGTGCGCAAGGACAACTTCGGCGACGATGCGGAATACACCTACACGGTGGACGGCAAGGACCTTATCGTGACCATCAAGAATGCCGACGGCTCGACTGATTCTAAGACTTATTCTATGTATAACATGGAATCCGAAGCGGGCGTGGAGATGGCATTCAATGCCGCAAAATCGACTTGCAAGAACGGCGGCGGGAACGACAACAAAGTAAAGAGTTGCGTAAAAGACACCGTAAAGGCGTTGTCAGAATGCAATGCGAGTAGGGAAGGATTTATCAGAAAGAAGGATTCTTCGTCCTATGTTATCTGTAAAAATGGTTCGTGGGAAAAGGCCAAGGAAATTGACATGGATACTTATGGCAAAACGTGCACCAACGCAGAAGTGGGGACGAGAACAAATGGCGTTGTGACCGAAACTAACAAGTATTATTGCACGGCAAATGGTTGGGTCTCTCTAATGGGTTGGAACTGGGATGTGCCAAAGGAAGCCTACTTTAATCCGAATATTACTTACGGCTCCATGACCGATGAACGCGACGGCAAGGTTTACAGGACGGTGCAGATAGGTGACCAGATATGGATGGCGGAGAACCTGAACTACGCTGACAGTGTCAAGACACCGAGTCTGTTGGAACGCAGTTGGTGCTACGACAATAAAACCGAGAACTGCGACGTGGCGGGCCGCCTTTACACCTGGGCGGCGGCAATAGATTCCGTTGCACTCTATGATAATGGCAATGGTGTGAATTGTGGTGATGGCGTTAACTGCACTATGCCTAAAAAAGTGCGGGGCATTTGTCCTTCAGGCTGGCACTTGCCTAGATATGCTTCAATTGATGATGATGAATCCCTCATCATGTATATTGCAGTGAGCGAAGAAACGGCAGGCAAGGCTCTCAAGTCGCAGATAGGATGGGAATATTATGGTAATAAATATATCGGCACCGACACCCTCGGTTTTTCAGGGATTCCTGCTGGTTACAGGACCGGCTGGACCAGCTCCGGCAAATTCATCGCTGCCGGACATCACGCTTATTTCCATACTACCATGGACCGATTTGACGGTTTTACCACTGCTGTGAATTTGTCTTATGACTCCAATAGAATATTCAAGAAAAGGCTTGACAAGAGTGACGCCTACTCCGTCCGCTGCATCAAGGACTCCGATTAACCCGCCGACGGATTGTCAATTCCACATCGCACATTACACATCGACTTCGCGTTAGGGATGGAAGTGGCGAAGCCATTCGGACTCGCGAAGCGAGGCTGAACGGACGCACGGCTGCCTTATTCTTGCCATAAAAATTGCCGTGCGATAACGCGACAGCCCGCCCCGGCCCGTGGCCGGGGAACGCCCAATAAATGGCTAAATTTCGAAAATTATTTAGTAGGTAAATTATTTTTCTGCTAAATAATTTGTTATGTTAGGGGTATGGAATTCCTAGATCGTGAAGAAGAATCGAAAAGGCTGAAGGCGGAACTCTCCCGGAAGGGGGCGTCTTTTGTCGTTGTCTATGGCCGTCGCAGGTTGGGTAAGTCCACCTTGTTAAAGCGTGTCTTGAAGGAAAACGATATCTATTTTATGGCGGACCGTTCGGAAGAATCCGCCCAGCGACGTTTCCTGGCCATGGCGATTGCAGTCCGGTATGAGGGTTTCGATTCAGTTGCTTACCCCGACTGGGAGTCGCTTTTTAGG
>JAZLHK010000025.1:0-172613 GCA_045616805.1 Fibrobacter sp. | reverse complement strand
GGAACATGAACAACATGCTGTCGCTGATAATGCTGAGCTGTTCCTATGTAGACGTAAAGATAGCCTACGAATGGGAATCGGAATCGAGAGAATCATCTAGCAAGGCTGCCTAAATGCTACCACACATGTTGATGATGCCTCCTTTTTTCTATTATTTCTTCTGATATATTTTCACTCTCTTTTGAACTAGATCAGGTATTTCTATGCGTGATAATTGGGGTTCTAAACTCGGTGTAATTCTTGCGGTAGCTGGTTCTGCCGTAGGCCTCGGAAACTTCCTCCGATTTCCGGTGCAGGCTGCTACAAATGGCGGCGGATCCTTCATCATTCCTTACCTGATTGCATTTCTGCTTTTAGGCATTCCCCTTTCCTGGATGGAATGGACCCTGGGTCGAGCCGCAGGTGGCAAGCGTCACGGAACGGCTCCAGGCGGCTTCCACTACATTCTGGGAAAGAAGCCCTGGGCAAAGCATCTGGGATCCCTCTGCATTCTGCCTCCACTGTTCATCAGTTTCTACTACATGTTCATCCAGTCCTGGATTTTGGCATTCACCTACTATTCCGCAACCGGAATGCTGATGGAAGTTGTTGCAGGCGGCTACGGCCCCATGAAGGAATTCTTCGGCAACTACATCATGCTGAATACCCAGATTGGTCCCTTCCCGGCAGCCATTCTTTTCTTCCTCATCACCTTCGCCTGCAATATGGGACTTCTCAGTTTCGGCGTCCGCAAGGGCATTGAACGAGTGAACAAGATTACCATGCCGATTCTTCTGATCATGGGCCTTATTCTCGTTGGTCGTGTGCTGACTATTGACGGTATCGGCAAGGGCCTCGCCTTCGTGTGGAATCCGAACCTCTCCGAAATCACCAACCCCACCGTATGGCTGGCCGCTTCTGGTCAGGTGTTCTTCACCATGAGCCTGGGTATGGGAATCGTCTTCTGCTACGCAAGTTATTTAAAACCCAAGGAAGACCTGGTTCTTTCTTCCCTCACGGCAGCTTCCACAAACGGTTTTGCAGAAATCATCCTGGGTGGCACCATCGTGATCCCCATGGCAGTTCTCATTGCCGGAAACAATATTGAAGAATGTGCCAAGCTTGGAACCTTCGGTCTCGGTTTCCAGACAATGCCTTTCGTCTTTGGACAATTGCCCTTTGGCGGATTCTTCCAGACCCTGTGGTTCGCCATGCTGTTCATCGCAGGCGTGACAAGTGCAATTTCCATTATCCAGCCCCTCATCAGTTTCTGCGAAGACGACCTAAAGCAATCCCGTAAGGGCGCCATCACTTCCGTCAGCATCGTTACCTTCCTGGGAGGCCTTGTAGGCATCTTCGGGCTCGCCGCCGGCGCCGTCGACGAATTCGACTTCTGGGGCGGCAGTTTCCTGCTGGTGTTCATCGGAACCATCCAGGCATTCATCTTCTCCTTCGTGCTGGGCAAGCGTAAAGTCAAGCTGGACGATGGCTCAGAGGAATCCGAAGCCTTCGCCCTTATGAACGAAGGTGCTGCCCTCAAGCTCCCCAAGTTCTTCAGATTCATCATCCGCTATGTTTGCCCCGCCTATCTGGCCATCGTGCTGGTCGCCTGGCTTATCCATGACGGTTGGGCCGTAGTAAGCCTGCAGAACGTTCCTGCCGATGCGATGGTTACCTTCCTAGGCTGCCAGATGAGTCAGATTTCCTTTACCTGGGGAATTCGAATTTTCCTGCTGGTCTGCACCATCCTCCTGAACGTCTTGATCTACCTGGCATGGAGCAAGGGCGATCCGGCAGAACAAATTTCAAAGCACCAGCACAAGCAGAACATGCCCGTTGGCGATTCTGATGACGTCGTAACAAGCAAGGAGGCTTAATCATGGAACTTTCTACTAGTGGCATCATCTTCATGATTGCCTCCTGGGCAGTCATTATCGGCCTTTGCGTTTTCTGCTTTACCAAGGTCTTTAAAAAGAAATAACCAAGTCCGTACATTCGAACTCTATGAAACTCTATAAGTATTCTGGTTCTATTCCCTTTTTCATTGTTGTCTTTTTAGCAGCCTTCGTGCAAATGGGCATATTCGTCCATTTCCAGACCTGGCTCAGCGCCAACTACAACGACAGCGCATTCCTGTGGCGTAGTTTCCTCCTGCAGGTGGCCATGTTTGTTCCTAGCATCATCATGATGCCCGCCGCCAGCTACTTTGTAGGCAAGCTTTCCAAGGGTAGCGCCATGGCATGGTCCAACATCGGAATTACCGCTGCACTGATAGCCATTTCCGTTTGCTATGTCACAGACTGCAACTGGGTAGCCTTCGGCCTTGTGGGCGTTTACGGCGTATTCTATGCCCTGCACGTTCCCGCACGCGCCAGCGCCATGAAGGAACTATTTGATGGAAGCGATCTGGTCAAGGCCAACGCCTGGTTCATGGTCTACTATGTCCTTGGCGCAGCTCTTGCCGCCTACCTTGGAATCATCGTTTTCAACCAGATCCTGTTCATCTATCTCGGCGCAGCCGTTGCCGCCTCCATCTTCAGTTTCTTCGTGCAAGTGGGTCACCGGGACAACAGCGTAAAGTACCGCTCTGCCCGACGCGTTTTTGCCGCCACCTGGAAAATTCCAAGTGCCCGCCTAGCCATCCTTGGTCTATCCGCCTTCTGGGGTGTGATCCAGATTTTGATGCTCCTGGCACAGCACATGAGCAGTCACAGCATCGACAACACCTTCAGCCTAACCTCGGCAGGCTTTGTATTTACCGTAACCCTTACTGCCGCAGGCATCATTATCGGCGCCATCATCGCCAGCGCCTCCTCCAAGGGTTTTGTTGAGACAGGCCTCATTCCCTTTGCTGCCATCGCCTCGGCCCTGGTCATGTTCTTCATTCCCTTTGTCCAGATAGACTGGCTGCAGGGAATCCTGTACAGTCTGCTAGGCATCAGCACCGGTGTCGCTTTCGTGATTCTCCGAACCACCATCCAGAATCTGACCAAGCCCCATACAGCGGGACGAATCCACTCCGTGTCCAACATGATCCAGATGATTGTTCTTTCGGTTATCATGGGCGGACAGACTCTGCTTCTGATTTTCACTGACATTGAAGTGCGTCACTGCTTCTGGATTCTGGCAATCATGCTGTCCCTGACCTTTATCCTCACGCTGCGCAGTAACCCAATGACCCTGTTAAGAGCGGCCTTAAGATTCGCATTCGCAATCATCTTCCACTACCGCGTAAAGGTAATGGGCGTACAGAATATTCCCGAAAGCGGCCCTGTACTTTTGATTGGTCCCCACTTCAGTTACATTGACTGGGCTGTGCTCCAGATTGCAAGCCCCCGTCCACTCCGCATCGCAAGCAACCGCAATACATTTGCAGATTGGTACCAGCGCTGGTTCTTCCACGGAAAGTTCCTGATTCCCATTAACCGTCGCGATCCAAAGCCAGCCATGGAAGAAATCAACCAGGCTCTCCGACATGGAGAAGCTGTGGTCATCTTCCCCGAAGGCGAAGTTTCCAAGTCCCCCTTTATTTCAAAGTTCACCCTGAACTATCACGACGCCGTCAAGGACACGAACGCAACGATTCTTCCCTTCTATATTCATGGTCTTTGGGGAACCCGTTACAGCCACGCCTCCGATAGCGTCAATAGGCCGCAGTATTTCAACCGCACGGTTTCTGTTGGATTTGGAGCCACCAAACCCGCCGAAGCTTCCGAAGAAGAAATCCGCAGCGATTTGCAGTTCCTCGGAGCCGATGTCTGGAATATGGCCATGGACCATTCCAAGCCTATCGTGCCACTCTGGTTCCGCGCCATGCGCAAGCGCCGCAACCGTCCCATCCTCATCGATCCGGCCGGCAAGCACGTTTCGGGTCATGACATGCTTCATCTGTGCCACCGCTTTGGCAAGAAGATCCGTTCCATTGCCAAGAGCGAAAAGCGAATCGGCTTCATGCTTCCCACCAGCCGTGACGCAGCCCTTGGCATCATGTCCATCATAAGTTCCGGCAAGACCACAGTAAACCTGAACTATACGGCCCCGGCGGACACAGTTCTTGGATGTATCGAAAAGGCAGAAGTCAGCACCGTAGTTACCACCCACGCCTTCCTGGATAAGCTAGTTGGCAAGAACGAAGGCTTTGCCGAGGTAGCCAAACGCTGCAAGATGCTCTACCTGGATGAAGAGGAACAAAAAATCGGATTCTTCGGTCGAGCCCTGGATCTGGCAACCATCAAGTTCTGTCCGGCCCGTCTGCTGAAGTTCCACTGGTTCACTTCCGCCAAGCTGAACGACGACGCCATCATCCTGTTCAGTTCCGGTTCCGAAGGCACGCCCAAGGGAGTCCAACTCACCCACAAGAACATCGTCTCAAACGCCCAGCAGATGGACTACATCATCAAGCTTTGCCGCAATGACGTGATGACCTCCCTGCTGCCGCTGTTCCACTCCTTCGGCTTCACCATGACCTTCATGGCCCCCATGCTGGATGGCGTCCCCATGGTGCTCTGCCCGGATCCTACAGACATCAAGACTCTCGCCCGCGTCTGCGCCCAGTACAAGACAACTATCCTCATGGGAACCCCCACGTTCCTTCGCGCCATCGCCATCAACCGCTGGGTTCACCCCATGTGTCTGGACAGCCTCCGCTATATCGTTGCCGGTGCCGAAAAGCTCCGCCCCGAAATGCGTGAAGCCTTCAAGCTGAAGTTCGGTAAGGACATCTACGAAGCCTACGGCTGTACGGAACTTTCTCCTCTGGCTACCCTGAACGCACCCAACGTGCTTCTGGATGACTTCCTGACCATGGGCAAATGCAACGATACATCCAGCATCGGCATGGCCATCCCCGGATGCGTTTCCGCCATCATTGATCCCGAGACAAACGAATTCCTTTCTCCGAACGATGAAGGCATGATCGTTGTCAGCGGTCCCCAGGTGATGAAGGGTTACCTGAAGGATCCCGAGAAGACAGCAAACGTCGTCTTTGAAAAGGATGGCCGCCGCTGGTACAAGACTGGCGATAAGGGCACCCACACTCCCGACGGATTCGTCCAGATTCTTGGCCGTTACAGCCGCTTCGCCAAGCTGGGCGGAGAAATGATTTCCCTTACCGCAGTGGAACTCCGCCTGGCAGAAACCAAGCTGCTGGAAGGCATGGAATTCGCCATTACCGCAGTCCCCGACTCCGTCAAGGGTGAACGCATTGTGCTTCTGGTCAATGGCGAATGCGACGTGGAGGAACTATCCCGCAACATCCGCAAGTCCGGCATACCGCCACTCATGATTCCGGGTTCCGTATTCCGCGTACCGAGCATCCCCAAGCTGGGTTCCGGCAAGTGGGACTTCACCAACATGAAGAAGATGGCCATGGAACTGATGGAAGAAACCAAGAAATAATTAGATCATATTCCTTATCAGGAGTTCCCGACAAATTGTCGGGAGCTTTTTTAAATTGTATATTGGATTGAAAAAAGAAGGATCTTTATGCAAAACATCATTAAGAAAGTTGAAGAGCTTGGTTTCACTCTCCCCGCTGTAGCAGCCCCCCTTGCAGCTTACGTGCCAGCAACACGAGCAGGAAATATCATTTTTGTATCCGGCCAGCTTCCTTCTGTCAATGGAGATTTTTCAGCCTATACAGGCACAGTCCCTGCAGAACTTTCTGTGGAAAAGGCTACAGAAGCTGCACGCATCTGCTTTCTGAACAATCTTGCTGCAGCCATTTCCATGTTGCAGCCCAACGAAACTCTTAAGCTCGTGCAAATGCAGGGCTTTGTCCAGTCTGCAGAAGGATTCCACGAACAGCCCGCCATTCTGAATGGCGCCAGCGAACTTGCGGTAAAGATTCTTGGCGATAACGGCAAGCATGCCCGCACAGCAGTCGGCGTTTCCGCCCTGCCGAAAAATGCCGCTGTGGAAGTGAGCTGCACCTTCGAGGTCATTTCCAGCGAAGTGCAATTCAACGGAAGAATGAACTGGATCGGTTAGCCGATATCCAGGGAGCGAATCCACTCCCTCATGTGATAAACAGAAACGCCTGCAGTCAAGGACTTGCGGGCGATTTTTGCACCCCAGGCTGAAGCCATTTTTTCAGGATCCAGTTTAAAGCCAACGCGGCCCAAATCCAAACGGTCCGCATCATAGCAAGTATCAATGGTCATGTCACCTGTACGACGTTCATGGGTGTGATTTGAACATGCGTGGAAAAATTTCTGGAACTGTTCCTCAGTAATGTCTAGAAGTTTTTCCTCGTAGCACTTCTTTGCAAATTCTGCACCGCGGGCACCATGCTCTCCATCATAGCCGTCATCTTCCCGCTTGGAGTCATGAAAGAGCGCGAACAGGCGCACCACAGTAGTGTCGGCCCTAGTCTTCTTCGCAAGCATGAGCCCATTAAACTCCACCTGACGCCAATGCTCCAGCCCATGAATTTCGGAATCGTAAACACGATCCGAATAAACATAGTCCTGTAAAGCCGCGAAATCTATCATACCCAGGAGAATATAACAAGAATTTTTCTAATCGGAACGAGCCCCGTACCATACCAGGCTCATATTTTCATTTTTGAGCTAAATCAAAGGACTATTACGGACAAGACGGCTCATAATAAAAGACACAGGAGTAAATACTTCCAGAATCAACTCGGTAATGATTAAGTCCCCTTCCCGAAAGACTATGACTTGATTCACAATCGGTAGCAACGGAATCCACAATAATATAGATGTCACTCATTTCATCATAAGCCAACAAATACAACAATGTATCAGAACCAGCCACGATATTCACAGGAATTGAATCCATATTTAGATTCTTAATCATCCCTTTCGCATGGCATTCGCTTTCTGAACATCGCTTTTCAAACGTGGCAGGAGAAATGATTGAATCCAGCATTATGTTCGAAATAACACGGACTCGATTATCGACGGTCGAAGGACAGTCTCCATCACAGGCACTTAGCAAGATCTGTAGGAACGGCAAAAGAAAAATAAAAATTTTCACTGTCCATTCTCCTGTAAATTCGCTACACTCATTTACTAGATGCTAGGCTCAGCAATGTCAGAGCAAGCACTGCCGCTGCATTCGCCTCGCGCATCTATCACGACTTCCCGTAGTTTTCCTTCAGGTCCATAAGGCATTGCAAAGCCTGCATGGGGGTCATCTCCTCGGGGCGAAGGCGAGCGATTTCCTGCTTCAGTAACAGAGTCGATTCGTCGGGAGGAGCAAACAGATCCATCTGGGGCTTTTCCTTCACCTTCTTCTGGGCGGCCTCATCACTGGGGTCAATCTTCTGCTTTTCAAGGCGAAGCAGAATCTTTCGGGCTCGACGCACCACCATGGTAGGGAGTCCTGCCATTTCAGCCACATGGATACCGTAACTGGAGTCACAGGCGCCAGCGAGAATCTTGTGCAGGAACACAAGCTTATCACCCTTTTCCTGTACGGCCACCTGGAAGTTGCCGGCATGTTCCAGACTCTCCACTAGCCCAGTCAATTCATGATAGTGGGTTGCAAAGAGAGTAAGTGCCATGCGGGCGGGTTCGCTATGGAGCGTTTCCACAATGGACCATGCAATGGAAAGGCCGTCAAAGGTACTGGTTCCACGGCCAATTTCATCCAGAAGCACAAGGCTATGGGGGGTTGCATTACGCAGAATATTTGCCGTTTCAATCATTTCCACCATGAAGGTAGAAAGGCCGCGACTCAGGCGGTCACTGGCCCCCACACGGGTAAAGATTCGGTCCACCACGCCAATGCGGGCAGATTCCGCGGGCACAAAGCAGCCAATTTGCGCCATCAGGACAATCAGGCCAGTCTGTCGCAGGTATGTAGATTTACCGGCCATGTTGGGCCCCGTAATGAGCATCAGGCGAGTTCCGTCGGGACTCAGGCTCACATCGTTGGGAACGAAGTTCAAATCCGGATTTACGGCAACAATCACCGGGTGGAAACCACCTCTGATTTCAAGCCCAGTACCTTCAAAAACTTCAGGACAGACGTAATTATACTTACGGGCTGCACGGGCGAAACTGTAGAGGCTATCTACGCGGGCCACGGCATCGGCAATGCTCTGGAGTTCTGCACGCCAGGAGTTGACGCGGTCACGAATCTCGCAGAAAATCTTGTATTCCAAAGCATGAATGCTCACTTCCGCGTTGCTAATGATGGATTCGCATTCCTTCATTTCGGGAGTGATGTAACGCTCAGCGTTGACGGTCGTCTGCTTACGGATATATTCGTCAGGAATGGGCGCCGTAGCCTTCGCCATGCCTGCACGGGTCACCTCGATGTAATAACCGAACACCTTGTTGTAGCCAACCTTCAGGCTAGAAATGCCAAGACGTTCTCTTTCGCGGCCTTCCAGAGAGGCGATCCACTGGCGACGATCCTTAATATCCGCATTCATGTTGTCCAGTTCAGCATTGGCGCCTTCACGGATCATGCCGCCTTCACGGACCGTCAGGGGAAGATCGTCATTAAACTGGCTCAGCAGATCATCTCCCCTACCCTTTGCAAGAACCAATTTTTCACGAAGACCTTCAAAGAGCGGAGCATGGAGACCTTCCAGAACATCAGCAACCTTGGATGCCTGAGAAAGGGAACGGCCCATACCGGCCAAATCGCGTGCATTGGCTCGTCCGGAGCCCACACGGCCCATCAGGCGCTCCATATCCAGAATGGAGGTAAGCGCCTCCTTCAGTTCGTCCAGGGCAACAGGATTCTGCACCAGTTCTGCAACCGCATCCTCGCGATCCTTAATCTTGGAAACAGAAATAAGCGGATGACTCACCCAGTCCTTCAGGGTACGGCCACCCATTGCTGTCACAGTAAAGTCAAGCACGGAGCAAAGAGTACTGGAATAGTCGTCTGCATTCAATGGACGCACCAGTTCCAGGTTACGCAATGTGGATGGGTCCAGAGTCATGAAATCATCAAGATTCAGGATCTCCAGGGCCGTAAAGTGCGACAGTTCAGACTTCTTCTGGTCCATCAGGTACTGGAGCAGGGCGCCCGTCACCGACGTTTCAAGATGGCGGCCATCCAGACCAAGGCCGTCAAGAGCCTCCACCTTGAAATGACTGAACAGAACATCCTTAGCATGGTCCTCAGCAAACAGGAATGCCGGCAGTTCCGTCACCAGGACGTGTTCGGCCTTCACCATATCCGCAATACCGGCAGGCAATTCCGCACCTTCAGGAATTACGATCTCCTTTGGCATGCGGCGGCTAAATTCACATTCAAAAGCCTGGACGCTGCTAAGAGATGCGGCCAGATAACCAGTAGTCACATCCGCAATAGCAAATGCAGCAGTTGCACTTTCCGTAGCATCGTCAGATACAGTTGCGCAGTCCGAAGTTCCAGGAACAAATGCAAACAGGAAATTTGCTTCCTTGGCATTCAGGTTGGACTCGTTCATGGCAGTGCCAGCGCTGATGATTTCTACAATATCGCGCTTCACGATGCCCTTGGCAAGCTTCGGATCTTCCACCTGTTCACAAATAGCGACACGATACCCAGCTGCCACCATCTTTGGCACATAGCGTTCTGCGGCATGGTGCGGGAAACCACAAAGAGGCGTTGCACCAGCGGCACCGTTATTGCGACTGGTAAGGGTAATACCTAAAATCTTGGAGGCAATGACGGCATCCTCTTCGAACAGTTCAAAGAAGTCGCCCATGCGGAAAAACAGAATGCAGCCAGGATTCTGGGCCTTAATCTCATAGTACTGCTGCATCAAAGGCGTAACGGCCATTACGCATCTCCCATAGAGAGTTCAATCTGGTCAGGAATTTCCTCAGGTGGCTTGGGCTCTTCCGGAGAATTTTCAGGCTTTGCATACTGAGGCACCAGGGCGCTAGCTTCCAGAAGTTCGCTAAATTCACGGAGGCGGGGCAAGTCTTCGGGAATGCGATTGATACCGAAGTACTTCATGAATTCCTGTGTAGTCACATAAGTATAGGGGTTGCCCACAGTTTCTGCACGGGCACCTAAGGTGATGAAGCCCTTGTCCAGCAAATTACGGATGGGGCCATCCACAGAAGAAACACCACGAACCTGTTCAATGGCAGCCTTGGTAATGGGCTGCTGGTAGGCAATCACAGCCAGGGTTTCAAGAGCTGCCTGGCTCAGACGACGGGCGTTGGCTTCCGGGAACAGCTTGCGCACCCAGGGATAGTACTTGGCGCGAGTCCTGAAACGGTAACCACCAGCCTGTTCCACAATTTCAAAGGGGGACTGGATCTTATTCAGAGAATCGTTTGCCGCAATCAAGGCGTCAGACACGGAACGGGCATCCAGAAAGTCACCCAGAATTTCGCGCAACTTCTTAAGAGTCACAATGTCGGGAGATGCAAAAACCAGGGCCTGGATAATACGGGCCAGATCTTCACGGCTTTCAACTTTGGGCAGTTCCGCTAGTTCTTCAGCGGCGTCATCTACGTTCTGAATATCTTCACTCATGCCATGCAAAATAGCAAAAAATAAGGGTACTCTTTAGAACTGGAAATAAAGGAAGGGGTTATAACTCTGGGTAAACAGGGCAAGCGTAGCAAGCACAAACAACACGAGGGCAAAGGCAACTCTCAGGGGAGAAACCTTGCTGCACCAGTCAAAGCTACGGAACTTCCAGAACGAAAGAACAGCCGCCAGAACCATGAACGAAACGCAAGATGGCGTGAAGATTTCCGCATGAAGAATGGCATCTGCGCCACTCACGGTCGACAAGCCCAACAGAGCCTTCCACATACGCCAGGCTTCACTAATATTGTCCGCACGGAAAAGGACCCAGCCGAAAAGTACCAGCACCTGAGTGATCAAAACCTGCACAATTCGAGGAGCCTTGTAGTAAAGGGCATTCTTGTTATTTGCACGTTCCACAATCATGAAGAAGGCATGATAGAGGCCCCAGCAGATAAAGGTCCAGTTTGCGCCATGCCAAACACCACTGGCAAACATCACTAAGAACAAATTAAGATAAAGGCGAGCCTTGCCCACTCGGTTGCCGCCAAGAGCAATATAGAGATAGTCACGGAACCAGCTAGTCAAGGAAATATGCCAGTACTTCCAGAATTCCGTAATGCTTCCTGCACGGTAAGGTCCGTTGAAGTTCCTCGGGAAATGGAACCCAAGCATCAAACCAAGACCAATAGCCATATTGCTGTAGGCCGAAAAATCAAAGTAAATCTGGAACATATAGGCAAGGGATCCCCACCAACTGTTCAGGACGCCAGGAGCATCAGCCGCAAAGACTCGGTCCGCAATGATGCCCACCTGGTTTGCCAGGAATATTTTTTCTGCAAAACCGAAACTGAAGAAAACCATGCCGCGGACAAAATTTTCCACCGTATGAGTACGGGTCGCCAGTTCTTCTGCAACCGTATTGTAGCGGACAATGGGGCCAGCCACCAACTGCGGGAACAACGCCACATAGCATGCAAAAGTTGCAAAGTCCTTCACCGGAGGTGCAGAGCCACGCCACACATCAATGGCATAACTCATGGACTGGAAACTGTAGAAGGAAATACCCACCGGCAGAAGCACCGTCATAATGGAGAAGGGTTCGCAACCCAACTTTTCAATGACGGAATTCAGCGCACCCATACCAAACATGTAGTACTTAAAGAATCCTAGCGCACCAAGGTTTACTGCAATGGCCGTAGCCAGTGCTATGTTGCGCTGAAGTTTGCTAGCGCCTTCCGCACAAATAAAACGACCGGCCACATACACCACCAGGGTGGAGCCAAACATCAGGAAGACTAGCCAGGGCTCCAGCCATCCGTAAAAGATGTAACTGAAGATGGTAATGAAAAAATTCAGACCGGAATGCTTGACGCCGGAACGCAGCAGCACAAAATAGCCGACCAGAAAAGTCGGCAAGAAATAGAACAGGAATATCTGGGAAGAAAAGACCACGAACTACTCGTTCACTTCAATGGCCAGGAAGCGCGCAGACTCATCATCAAAGTATTCATCTTCGACAGCACCATCCCAGTTGCCTTCCAGCGGAATCAGCTTCAGCGTATGCTTTGCCTTGGCCTTAAATTCACCAACGTTTCCCTTGGACTTATCAGCCATCTTGTCCTTCACCTTGCCACGGGCGATGAGCGGATTGTATACACCCACCAGGACTTCCTTTGCATCCAGAGAACCCGTTACGACCTTCTGAACCTTGTACTTGAAAACATACACATAGCTATACAGATCATTACTAGGCATCTTGCCTGGAATTTCAGTCAGGCGACCTTCCACAACAATGGGATCTGCGGCAAAAGAGATGGCGGCGAAAGCCAGCAGGGCAATAAAAATTTTCTTCATCATATGTGAAAATATAGAATATCAATTTTTCAAACAGCGTACGGGTATCTTGCGAGGCATACTAGTAACCTGGAAACTTCCTCCAGAAGTTTTTGTCACAGCCTCATTTTCAATGCAAACAAAATCAATTTTGCCTTTACCATATGATTTTTGAATAACAAAGGCGTTTGAACAAGAACTTCCTGATTCGGATGTCCAAAACCAATTTGCATAACCATTCCTTCGTTCTTCTCCGCAAAGCCACGACGCCTTCTGTTTAAGTTCTTCTGTACAATAGTTTATTACAGACGCTCCAATTCCGCCAAAACCATAGTCGTTTGAACCATACTCATTTTTATACTCGTCCGGATAAAAAGAAGAATCGGTTAAAGCGGAAACTGCGTCTATAGCATTTTCATCAAGGAATGCGATTAGTTTTTCGACATCACTCTTAGAAGGTGTTTTCCAGCCACTGGGGCATACGCTATTTCTGCCATCATGACGATAATACGCTCCGTAGGTTGAACCGTTAGGATCATCCGGATCATAGGTTGCATAAGTCGAGTTGTAATTTAAATTGGAGTTAAACCATATTTGGTCACCAATAGCGACAGCCTCATAAGATGTTTTCTTAGCCAAACTTCTCACATCAGAAACCTTCAATGTCCAGAAATACCGGCTACCATCCGTATTTGACCTACATACGTAAGACTCGCCACCAACAGTTACAGTCTTATTCTTTTTTGATGAACCACAAACGTCTTTTATTTTTTGTTCAAACAAGTCCGCAAATCTCCATTGATATCCGTCCATACCATCATCACAAACATAATACGCAGATTTATCCAAAGACATTTCAACTGAGGATACAATAGAGCCATTGCAAGTCTTGCCCATCTTCTTTTCAACTTCGGAGGCTTCAACCCACACATTTTCATGATCTTCCCAAGACCATTTACATGCGTAATTGTTCTTTACTATGCCAGCTGTAGATTCATCGCAAATAAGTTGAGTAGCGATCTCTACTTCAGATGCTATTTCCCACCTATAGTCATGGATTCCTTCGCTACACATCATTTTATCACATTCGTCCACGCAATAATAAGTTCCGGATTCTACATTAACCCAATCATTAGATGACATGGCCTTATTATGATTTCCACAAACCATCCCCGTTGCCATTTCCATGGCATTTGCATTACGCCAAGCATAGGCCTGTTCTTCATTAGTATCAACAGAATCAACGCAAGCCAGGGAACCTGAAATTTCATTCACATTTTCACTAGAACATTGTTTCCATTCCTTATTTACACAGGCATAGCCATTACCCTTGTAAATTGGCAAACTTCCTTCATTCGACAAGTCGCAGACTCCAAGTTCGCAATAAATTTCATTGGATTCAATCCATTCAAATTCACCATTATCCTGGCACTCGTAATATTTTCCACTAACACCAATTTCACAACCGCCAACAAACTTTTCAGTGCACAGGCCTATTTCAAACATATCTTCCGAAATTTCATTCCATTTGGTTCCATCGCATCGATAAAATTTTCCATCAAATTTTTCTCGATTGCCAATGGCATTTTCTTTGCAGAGATAGCCTATCCCCTTATCAACATCGGAAACTGCAATCCATTTTTTCTCATAGCAAGCATAGTTTTCGCCATCCACAGTTTCAAACTTCTGGGAATTACCCTCCGTGCAGGCATAACCAATCTTGTAATCCAGTTCTAGAGCATCCTCCCATTCCATATCCAGGCAAGCATAAAACTTCCCATTAGTAGAGGCTTTTATCACCTTTTCGTTATTCCCTTCATTACAGGGATTTTCATAAAGCAGTTCATTTTCCAGTTCCGTAATTTCCTTCCACACACCGGCAGCACAAGCATAGTAGGATCCGTCCGCATCAGCCTTAATTGCCTTTCCTTCTCGACTATTATCACAGGGTGTCCTATGATTCAATTCAAAAATGATTTCACTAACTTCTTTCCAGGAACCATCACTACAAACATAATGCAGTTTTGACTTGGCTGTTTTATAGACGCCGTTACTATCCGCAACACAAAGACCAAACTCCGTATCCTGATCAGAAACCAAGTGCCAGCGCTTACTGGTGCAAGCATACCCCTTACCGTAAGTATCACTGTACTTGTTTGAATTCTTAACTACAGTCAGTTCCGTTGAATCATTGCAAATTCCAAGCTTAAATTCATCATACCAGAAATTTTCCAGAATATGTTCAAAGGTCGGAACCTTCGCCGTAATCTTCATCGCCTTAATATTAGCACGAATATCATCAAAATTTTCTCTTTCGCTCAATTCATCTGCCATAGCGGCACGAAACTCCCAATTATTCAATTTTCCATCAGCGGCAAAGTCTTCCGCAACTGCAGCCAGCCGTGCAGAAAATTTGCTTACAGAAAGAGAACCCTGCAGCATGACCGATGCCGCATAAAGAGCAACGCCTGCAGAATTCGTATCCTTGAGAGATATAGCAGTAGCCTTCAACGTATCATCACCAGTGGCGCCAAAAATCGAAAGCAGTTCCTGAGTTGCGCGCAACTTGGCGGCAGGAACATTGTATTTATTTTTTTGCACCAAGTTTTTCACACGTTCATATTCCAGTTCAGTAAATACATTAACATTTACCTCAACATCTTTCCCTGTGCTAAGATCTTCAATGGCATGTAGCTTAAGCTTTGTTCCACTAGTATTTTTCCCAGTGACGGCATTTCGATAAAAGCCATTTACTTCCACCAGGGCAAACTGACGTTCCAAAGCTATCCCCTTCACAGAGAACGAACCATCATCGCCTGAAATTTTTGACGAATATTTCCTTTTCGTTGTAGCAAGAACGCTATCCAATTCATAAACAGTAACAGCAGTTCCGCTAATGAATGGGCCCTTATGAGCAAAACCACTCACCGAAACAGAATCCACCCTCTTTACCTCAATTTCAGCCGTATCCGAGCTACTAGGAACGATTGCGCTAGAACTAGATTTTTCGGAATCATTTCCAGCCTCATCAGGCTCTTCACCCTTACTGCTGGAACTACCAACAAGAATCTCTTCTATTTTTTCAGAATCAGCAACCACCCAGCCATCACTAGTGCATTCATAAATGGAATCGTTTTCAAGAACATGAACAATTTCACCATAATGGCTTTTGGTACAATGGACCCGATCTTCCAGGCCATCCACTTCAACAACACTACCTTTAGAACTATCAGAAGATGAACTCTTATCATCACCGCAAGCAACCAGACCTAAAGAGCAGAGCACAAGTATATAAAGGGCGAACAGTTTATTCATAGTCCCAAATATAGCCAAACAAAAAACAAAAGAGCCCTGATCTTTCGATCAGGGCCCTCAAGCTGCTTCACTTGGACTCGAACCAAGGACAACGCGATTAACAGTCGCGGGCTCTACCAACTGAGCTATGAAGCATCGTCTGTTATGACGGGCTCAAATATAGATATTACAGAATATTTGTCAAGGGTGATTGAGCAAAAAAAATGTTTTTTTTCAAGAAAAATCATTTTCCCTGAAATTTCCCTTTCATAAGTGCAATTTCAGCTGCATAACCAGGCAATTCATTGGGCGTTTCCAGGTAGAAGGGCAAGTGACGCAAGGCAGGGTGATTCACAACTTGAACCAACGCGTCTAAACCAATGAAGCCTCCACCTATAACCTCATGACGATCCTTATGGCTCCCCATGGGATTCTTGCTGTCATTCAGATGAATGGCTCGCAGTCGTTTCAAGCCAATCACCTTGTCAAACTGTTCCAGCACATCATCCAGCTGATTGACAATGTCATAGCCACCATCAAATACATGGCAGGTATCCAGGCAGACACCAATTTTTTTTGAATCGACCACTCCATCGATGATGGCGCGAATTTCTTCAAAACTACGTCCCACTTCACTTCCCTTCCCTGCCATGGTCTCCAACAGCACAGTAGTCTTCAGGTCCGGACGCATAATGGCATTTAAATGGTCCACAATTAAGCGGACACCAACATCCGCCCCCTGCTTCACATGACTTCCCGGATGGAAATTATACATAGCCCCAGGGAAATGATCCATGCGGAACAGGTCATCAATCATGGTATCGCGGGCATAGTCGCGAAGCCCAGGATCTGCTGCACACGGGTTCAATGTATAGGGAGCATGCGCAAGAATCGGTCCAAAATCATTGGCCTTCATCAATTCCACAAGGGCAGCTGCATCCACCTTATCAAAAGGCTTTGCCGCACCACCTCGCGGATTTCGGGTAAAGAACTGAAAAACATTAGCCCCAATAGAAAGGGCCGTTTCGCCCATGGCCTTAAAGCCATCGGACGAAGAAAGATGACATCCTATAAGCATACCGCTCCTAGAAAGCGTAATTCAGGGAGACCATGCCGTACAGGTCCTTATATTCGTCGGCCCTTGAATCCGGACGATAAGCGCAGTAGGTTCCAACAGTCCATTCGGAGGTGAAGTTATCCGTGTGCGTGAAGCGCAAGGTTCCAGCGCCAGCCACATCCATTTCAAATTCACTCAAACGTCTATCTCCTTCATCTCGACCCAGGAATTCCTGACGGAAACTTCCGGAAAGCAGCAAATCCAGGAAGTCCCTGGATAGAGGAATCGTCATGGATTCGCTGGCAACCCATTCAAAGTCGGTCATGTCATCGCGGTTGTAAATCTTGTAGCGGGGCGTTACAGCAAGCATATTGCGGAATCCACCCAGAGTCGTATTCAGGGAAATAGGATAGCGCTGTTCAAAATAGTCACCACCGTGGAAGTAGTAGCCAAGAATGCCAAAGGTTTCATCGGAGAATCCTAGACCGTCCAGCAAGTCATCCTGTTCAAATCGAGAAAGGTCCGTACGGAAGGTCCAGGCACCACCAATCTTCAGAACGTTCTTCGGCAAGTTAAATTTCAGTTCAAGGTCCACTGTATTCTTCATCAGGCGTTCCTCAAACTGAGTTGCCAAATAGGGCTCATTTTTCAGGTTGTAATACTTTTCCCAGCGTTCCCTATCCACCCAGAGAGTATCATCGCCTTCCAGGACAAATTCCCTTTCCTTTCCTTTACGAGGCTTAAACCAGCCGTCATTATAGACGCCAGAAGTTGCGCTATAGTCAGCATACAGGCGCTGATTAGTACTGTGAAGGCGGTAGTTCATGTTGTACCCCAACTTCACATCCAGCTTCTGGCCCACCTTAAATTTATTGATAAGGTTTGCATCATGTTCATACAGGGTTCGTTCTTCATCCTGTTCGTGCTTCTTAAGCCAGCTATCTTCCGCACCAGGGAGGATGCCGGTCTTTTCGCCTTCCGCCAAGCCAAAGATGTTATAGGCTGTACCCTTGGCAGCATTTTCAATGCTCATCTTGTAGTTTAAGGTCAACCCCCAGAAATCAGCAATTTTCTGATCCAGGTTTCCAAAAACTTCACGGGAATTCTGAAGCAAGTCAGGAGAGGCAGCACTATAGAAGTCCGAACCGACAAAGCGCATATAACCGGAAAGTATTGTATTGCCCAGATCCCAGCGCAAAGATCCACGGAAGGCGTAGTTCTGCCCATCCCAGCTCTTGATCTCTGCAGCGGACTCTTCCTTAGCCTCATAACTGTTCTTTACCGACTTCGCCTGAGCGAGAAGAGACTTCAACTTAGCCTTCATCTCCTGAGTGGTCATCATCGTATTGTCGCCAAAGAAATCTTCCAGCTCCCTGACAGTCAGGTTATCCACCAAAGAAGAATTGGCCATCAGACGGCGAAGCTTGGCAAAGTCAGAAGCATTGAGGCCTGCATCAACAAAAACCTGGTTAATGGCACGCTGTTCCAGGACGTTAGCCGTGTCGGCAGCGCCAACAGCCACCTGACCATTCAGCTCAATATCACCAGGGAAGAAAAGCCAGTTACCATCGGCAAAGAACGTCTTTGAGGAAACTATGGGAGAAGCCGTATTCAGGTTGGGGCTGGAACCATCGCGAAGCAGAGGATCTTCCACGTAGTCCTTGCTGCCGATAAAACCCAGGGTTCCGTTAAAACGGCGATGCATATTCCAGCGGAGCTTACCGCCAATCAGCAATTCCTGGGGTTCAATATCACCATCTTCAATGTGGTCCTTATAGACGTCTTCGTTACGGGAACCATAGGCTTTGGGCTTCTTGGATTCACCGCCAAAGACAGAGGCGACGAACAGGGGCTCATTGGCTGCGTTATGGAAAAGATTCAAATCATAGGATCCACCCAGCACATTGACGCCAGCCATATAGGTTTCGCCACTGGAAAGATAGATGTCACCAACAGCCAGGCGCTGCATCCTATCAGTATAGATGGCAGAAACATTTTCCGGATTAAAGTGTGTCCAGCTATCCGTTAACAGGTTTGCAGCAAATTCCAGACTATGTCCATCATCGTCTTCCATGGACATGGAAACGTCAAGTTCCCCGAAAAATCCGGGAACCTGGAAATAGTTGTTATACAGTTCGCCATCCTTCACGGTATCTGAATCCACCACATAGTCTTCACCAGAATGATTATGCTTTGTCCAGACCTTGTGGTAGCCACCAGTCAAGCCCACCATGCCGCTGGTTCGCCAGCCAGAAAGGTCTACGGGCTTAGAGGGCTGAACGGCATTGAAATTTTCTGAATAGGGATTCATGGGAGCGGTAGGCAATTCCGCCATTGCAGATTCTACGCCCTGTTCAAAATTTTTCTGGTTCTTGACCGTAATCTTCTTGAACATTTCGGGGGGCAGATCATTGGAAAGAATGCCCACCTTGTTCAATTCCACCTGGGAACGCAACTGGCGCATATTGTTTCGTTCCAGATCAATCATACCGATATCGTTGTGAGCCACCTTTGTAGTCTGCAGGGAGAGAATGGAAGCCTCTCCTGCAATAACAGCCACATGGTTGCTGTACATCACAGACGCATCGCTATTGACATAGGAATCGTTGTCTGCCCAAACGGCGATCTTATTGTTCTTAAAGGAGCTCCACTGCACATCCACCAAAGCGGCACGGGTATAAAGGCCTATTTCAGAGGCTCTCTCAATTTCCACATTTTTCAGTTCCGCAGAGCCGTTTTCCACAGAAAGGGCAACAATTGCATTCTGAATGGAAACATTCTGGAAGCTAGCCCTGTGCTGACCCGTAAGGGTAACACCGTTCCAGTTACTAGAGCCCGTTGCATTCGTAAAGACAACCTGATTCTGAGGTTCACCAACAACAGCAATGGAACCACCACGAATATCCAGGCCAGCACCGGCGGAGAATTCGATGGTCACGCCCGCTTCTACAACAAGGGCCTTACCCTCATTAAGAACCAGTGTTTCCACCACCTGGTACGGAGAATTGTCCTTTCGCAAAAAGCCCGAAACTTCACCACCGATTTCCGTTTTTCCCAAAGTGTTCTTAACGGAAGCAGCCGCCTCCGCAAAAACATGCGGGGCAGCCACTAAAAAAGCAAAAACCAAACTTAATCTAAAGCGCATCAGGGCACCTCATAAACCTTCTTAGCCTTGGCAGCAAAGCCACTCTTGTGCACCACCTCTATGTCAAAGCGGTTTTGTGCACCACGAACCAGTTCCAACGGAACCTGGTAATCCAGCGACTGAATCTGCGACAGGGTTTCCTGCAAAATAATCTTTCCGTTCTGCTTGATGGTCACCTTGTGCAAGTAAACGGGATCGTTTTCAGGGCTCTTAATCCTAAACTGAAGAGTCTTCACGATGCGGTCCTGCATGCCCTGCGGTGGAGGCGGAGCCATCACCACTTCCTTAGCCTTGCCATAGACATCGATATTGAATCGCTTTACAGGGTAGCATCCCAGTTTCTTTTCAACAGCCTCACTGTTGCCAGCCTGATCTGTAAGGGCAAAGCCATAGGCATGGACTCCACTGGAAAGCTTGTAACGCTTCTGCTCATTCTTGGTGATTGCCTCTTCGGCAATGGGAGATCCATCCACCAGGACGTTCAGCACGCCAGCATCACTCTGCATGTTACCAATGGAAACCTGCATCTTGCAGGCAATGGAGTCATAAGACAGGAACTTGATTTCCGGAGCGGTCTGGTTCACACCGGCACAGGTCTTGTTTACACTGAGATCGATGGTCTTGGAATCGACAGCCTTACCAGCCACAAAGGAAATGGAAGCCTGTTTTTCGTTCCAGAGGCTATTTGCATCATTTACGGAAATTTTCTGGACGAAGGAGTGAACGTTTCCATCAGCAATGCGGACCAGGTTTTCAGACGTGTAAGCGGAACCTACCTTCACAATCAGGGAAGCATTGGGATCGCTGGTCCTATACTGGCCTTCCACAGTCAGACCGTCATTGCAAATTTCAACCGGAGAAGCGGTATTCAGCACAAAGCCGTTGTCAGAAAGAGCGTCCAGGGATTCCTTAGCCTTTTCCTGCTGGCGGACGGAATCTGCAGCAACAACAGCCTTCTTGAGATCTTCCACATTACCCTTGGATTCCTTGACAATGGTCTTCACCATGCGGGCAAACTTTGCATCACCAGAAGATTTCAGCTTCATGGTCACCAGGGAATCCTTGCCAAAGATGGTTTCGCCAGCGACGATGGGATTCACCTTCTCAGAGCCTTCAGGCTGGATGTCTAACTTACCCGTTGCAAGGCTAGCATAGAAAACGCCGTCTTCCCCACCGACAAAACCGTTCGTTCCGCGAATAGATGCAGTAGCGGTTCCTGTCTTGAACTTAAACTCAGAGTTCTTGTTCTGCAGTTTCTGCACAGCAAAGTTCACATGTCCCTTCTTGATGTCCAGAACGGTCTTGTAGGCGCCCTTGCCGTCCGTTTCAAGAAGGTTGGACATTTCCACTTCCGCATTTTCGGCAATGGTAATGATACTGCCATCGGGAAGAGCGAAAACAACTTCAGATTCTACGCCCGTACGAACACGGTCCGTCTGGAAGATGCTGGAACCCACGCGGAGCGCATTCCAGTCTTTCTGCTTCAATTTTTGGCGTTCTACAGAGCCCAGGGCGGAACGCACCTTACCTGCAGGTGCAGCAAAAACCAATGCCGGAACAATCATCAGCAAAGGCAGAATTCGCGTTACAGAAAAACAGTTAGACATAGGACCTCTCGTGTCGCTCTTTTACCCTATTAAAATAGTCCTTTTTCACCAAAAAAAGGTGAGACACTCATCACAAAGTGACATAAAACAAATGGATTCCACCATTCAGGGCGGAATCCATTGAAAGTCGCTGCTTTTTAGGGCTACTTGCTGACCGGACGCCTATAACCAAAGGGCTTCAGCAGTTCTTCGGAGGTCTTGCGACGGCTACCCTTCTTGATGCCCGTCTGTTCGCCCACCGGAGGCAGAGTACACTGAGCAGTGGAGAACATTTCAACTTCGGTCTTATAGAGGTAAGCACCCGATGCATAGAGTTTTCCATCTGCCGTACGGACAAAGCCATCCTTGTCCGGCTTCTGTTCGAAGTACATATTGATGAGGCCAGCTTCATCCACCAAACTAGGATCATTCAGTTCCTGCTTGAAGGAGAAGTAGTCTACGAAGGTTCCGAGAGTGGTATAGACCCAGATCTTAACCTTGATAACCGTATTATAGAGGTTTGCCTTGCTATAATCGGAACCGTGGTTCAAGATGAAGTCCGTGGAGCAGTATTCCTTCACGTAATCTTCCACAGGCATCTTCTTACTGTTCTTGGCGTCCACACCATCCAGGGAAACCAGGCCATCCTTACTGACCAGGTCATCCAGGGTAGCGAGGCCACCCACGGAGTTGTAAATAGGCAGCTTGAGATCAAGGCCAAGAGTCGGGCCCAGATGAGAACCTTCTGCACCAGGATACGGAGTTTCGCCATTACCCTTCTTGTTCTTGAAGGAACCACCAATCAGGGTTTCCTTTTCCACTCCAGTAGAGGGATTACCCAGGGAGACAGCGAAGGTCTGACCCTTCTTCGGCGGATTCTTTTCGTAGTACTTAGCCACGCTGTCAGCGTCAATCACAGTCAAGGGCTTTTCAATGGCAATTTCCACATCCTTAGCATTCTTCATGATGACATAGACCGTATCGGAAGCCATGTTACCGGCCTTATCGATATAGAAACGGACCACGGCGTTGGCGCCCTTTTCAAGGCCCTGAACCTTCAAGGTATCCTGCAGCACGAAGTCTGCACTATCACCCGTTGCACTGACGTACCAGACTACATCAACCATGTTGGAATGAATCACCTGATCCTGAGTCGGAGTCTTGATCCATACCAGAGGCGGTTTCTGGTCCAGCACGATGAACACGGACTGGGTTGCAGAATTGCCGTACTTGTTCACATAGGTGTAGCTCACTTCATAGCCCATATCGCCAGAAGCATTCTTCACAATCTTGCCACTTTCATCCACGCCGTAAGAAACGGAAACAGAATTGCTGTTCTTGTCTACATAGTCAAAGTTGACCGTGTAGTTGGCTCCATTTTCACCCGGAATCAGGCTACCTGTCAGAGGATCGGCCTTGAAGGACATGACCACTTCCTTGCCGTCCACTGTTACAGTATAGGACACTGTCATTTCTTCCTTGCCGCTTTCACCCTTCAGGATATTACCCTTGTTATCCGTGTAGTAGGTAACAACCACATCCTTACCGGCGATCTTATCCGTATAGGATACGGCAATCTTTTCTCCATTCACCGGCGTACGAATTGCGTTAGGAGCATCTTCGTTCAGGGCAGGTGTTGCATCGGCAATTTCGGCAACGACCTTCACATTGGTCGAAGAAACCTTCGGCAGGGATTCCTGAGCCAAATTCAGGGAAAGAGTAAAGGAAGTAGACTTGGTGGAATCTACAGGATCCGTCACCTTCACCAAAATGTCGCTCTTGGGGTTATTCACATAGAACGTCGTACTGCTGGTATCTTCCGGATCTTCAACGATGGTATAGATGTTTGCAGCTTCAATGTCTGCAGCAGCCTTGGACACGGTCACAATAGGCGTTGCAGTACTTACGTAGACAATCAGAGTATCATAACCAGGCAAATCCTTGGTCGGATCCTTGAATTCCTTGATAATGATGTTCTTGCCTTCCGTAAGGGTGGTATCACCACGGCGTTCCACACCATCTTCCGTCCAGATAATATCAATGTCATACTGGTTCACGTAGATGGTTTCCGGATTCTTCCATGTGGAATCCTTATTGATAGCAGTCGTGATTTCCACCTTGGAGGTTTCAAGAACGTTGCCCACCTTCACAGTAACCGTTGCGGTATCACCATAAGTGCCATCCGTTACATACACCTTGAGAGTGTAAACGGAGTCCGTTTCATAATCCAGTTCTTCAATGAGCTTGATGGAACCATCAGTTGCCACCTGGAACTTTTCGGAGCCAGTCACTTGGGTATAGGTCAAGGTTCCGAAAGCAGGATTCTTGATATCCGGATCAGAGGCAGCCACATGGCCCACTTCCGTACCAACGCGGGTATCTTCGGAAACAGAGACCGTCGTATCCTTCACCACAGGCTTTTCATTTTCGTCAATGACAACCACGGTCAGGGTCTTTGTGGAGGAGGCTCCATCGGCATCCTTCACCACAACCGTAATGGTTCCGGTCGGAGTGGTTTCAAAGTCGATGCCGGCGTCCTTCTTAACGATAACAGCACCATCCTTGGAAACTTCAAACCAAGGAGAAGTTCCTGAAACTTCATACGTCAACTTTTCCTTTTCACCATCCGGATCAGAAGCCTTCAAGGTATCCACAGAGGAACCACCCTTGGAATTTTCTGTCACGTAGAGGGTGTCCGTAGTAATCACCGGTTCTTCGTTCTTATTCTTCAGAACGATGGTCATGGTATCAACCACGTAAAGTTCTTCACCATGGGGACCCGGGACCTTGTCGGTTGCCTTGACAACCAGCTTGAAAACGGTATCACCAGTGGCAGCGTACTGTTCGAAATCCAGTTCCTTCTTGGCAAGGATTTCATCACCCTGGTCACCACCAAGGTAGAACAGAGCGGAATCACCACCGATAACGGTCAAGGTATGCTGTGCAAATTCCTTGGACTTGTCAATATCACCGACTTCAATCCAGTACTTGTTGCCATCATCCTTGCCACCCATACCGTACTGGTCAACACCGGCACCAGCACCATTGTGTTCTACGATTTCAAAGGTCTGCTTGTTCAGAATCGGGGCTTCGTTCACATCGCCAACATTGATAACCATCTCCTTCTTGGCAGACTGGACAATTACGCCATCAGCATCGCGAGAAACACCATCCTTGTCAGTAGTCTTGATATCGCCATCGTACACAACAACGGTAATGCCGTAGGACTTGATCTTTTCATAGTCCAGAACCATTTCGTCCTTAACATAGATTACGCCGGTCTTGCGATCAATGTCGAAGAGACCGCTGGTATCCTTTTCAATTCCGTAGTAGAGAGTCTTGGTAGTGTCCGTGCAGGTAGCAAGAACAATACCGACGTATACGCCAGCCTCATTGTTTTCGTCAACGACAGCCTTGTTAGAACCAATGTTCTTCAGGGTATCCTTAGCGCCACTGGGATTTTCCGGATCCTTGGGAACAATGACCGTTGTGTCCTTGGTGACAATTTCAGGAACGTCCGTCACATCAGTAACATTGATGAAAACAGTTGCTGTATCCCAAAGGGCCACATCGGTCGTATCACGCACCTTCACCAGGAGAGAGTATTCGGTACGCTTTTCAAAGTCCAGGGAATCGCCATGAATGACATAGATCATACCAGCGGGAGTAACACCGAATACGTCCGTATCACCGCCAATAGCCTCAACAATATTGTGCTTGACGAATTCACGAGTTTCGGTCTTGTTGTTCAAAGTATCTGTATCACTTCTGGAAACCTTGGCAAATTCCTTTCCATCAGCCAGGTTTTCTTCAACATCATACGTCTTCTTGTTAACAATCGGCTTTTCATTGACGTCGATAACGGCGATGGTATAAGTCTGCTTGCTGACCAAGCCGTCAGCATCCGTAGCCTGAACCGTTACGGTGAAACTCTGATTTGCTTCGTAATCAACGGAAGTTTCTGCCTTCAAAGAAATATTGCCATCATTATCAATCGTGAACAGATCCTTACCCGTTCCATCAATAATAGCCAGGCTATAGGCATCCCCATCGGGATCGGAGACTTCAATCTTGCCAGCAGATCCACCAACATCATTTTCAGAGACACCGAGTGTATCATTCTTTTCAAATGTAGGCGGATTCTTATCCAAATCCTTCAGTGTCAGATACACACCACCATTGGTAGCGTTGCCCTTGATAACTGCACCGCTAATCTTATTCACGTAGAAGATCAGCTTTTCATCACCTTCAACCTTACCATCAGTCTTTACGTAAATCCAGGCGCTAGACTCATCGTCCTGGGCAGTCTGGAAACCTGCTGGAATAACGATGGTACGAGATTCACCCTCGGAACAGGCCGGCATCAAATATTTGAATTCAGATTCGTCCTCAGGGCCGAGATCATCCATGTCTGCACTTTCATCAGCTGCAATACCACCAGCAGAACCCGGATAGAAGCAATAATCAATGTAGACATTCGTTTCAGGCACCTTCGTCAAGGTCACAGGAATTTTCACATACTGATCATTTTCAATAAACTTGATATCGTTCACCAAGCCTTCGATATCGATCTCAGGAGGATCGAAGGGAACGTAGATATAACCGGAACCATCGAAATCGGTGTCAATGGACAGTTTATTCGCAAGAAGCTGACCAGCCAAAATGATATGATGTTCAATTTTAATAGAACCAGTTGTAATGAAGGAGCCTTGCAAAGTATCAGTATCCTTCATAGAGGGGAAAGAGATATCCTTCTCCGTGTAGAACAACAGATTACCCATATATTTTTCATTATTAATGATAGAACCTGGGCCAGTCCACTTACCATCTTCAAACTTAGCACCATTTGCTTCGTCCATGTACATCACCTGAATGCTTGGATGAGCGGCCATGGAAATGCCCTCCTTGAGGAACACTCTTGTCAAACGGCCAGTGCTAGGCATACGAACGATCAACTTGGAAACATTGGTCATGGAAATGGAATTGATGTAATAATCATACATGGAATCTTCGCCAGCAGTCCACTTGGGCACATCAATATAAGCCTCGCTGTCATTCATGTTCAAGTCAATATTTTTAAACTCCAATTTGCTGTAATCCACGAAAGGAATCTGCAAATCCTTCTTTACCGGAGGAACAGCATCCGGGCAATTATTGTAATTGGATCCGCTGAACATATTTTCAGCGGCAACAAACTTTGAATACTTTTCATCAACGGATCCACCAATACAGTTCATTCCTTTAATGACGTTGGAAGCACCCTTAAAACCATCTTGAGAAACGGAAACATTGCCTTCTACACGAATGGGCCCTGATTTAAAATCAACAGGTCCAAGTACAAAGGACATGTTACCACCAATAAGAATCGGACCACCCACGGTAAAGTTGCCATTGGATCCCAATGAGAAATCACCCTGAGCAGTACCAAACCAACCAGAAATATCAGGAACGTGAATTTGTTGGTTACCAAAGCTGATGCCATAGGTACCAAACATTTTGTACTTCATCAGATAATCCCAGTAGGCTTGCTGCTGAGAGTCATCAATCTTAACCGTATCAATGTGATCAATAACGGAAGGGTCACCAGACTTATAAGTAGTATCAAAGTGATCCACGAAGTACATGGGAGCCACATGCGCTGCATGCACCTGCAGAGCAAGGCCCATTACAAACAACATTGCGAAAAGTTTCTTTAACATAATAACACCCTTTTCTCGCGAGCAACGCAATTTCTATTCCAAGTTGGAATAAGCAAAATTTACAATTTGCTCACATTTTATACACCCTAAAGATAATCAATTTTCATCCAAAAAGCACAAAAAAAGGGCACTTTGTTTAGTTTTTGATACATTTGCGTGATGCAGAAGGCACATTTTTGTAAAAAAAATGCCCCGGCAAACCGGGACATTTCGTTTCAACTTTTCTTGACAGATATCAAAAAAGTAAGATTTTTCGTTTATTTATCCTGAGGACGCTTATAACCGAAAGGCTTCAGCAGGTCATCCGTAGTCTTACGGACCCGGCCCTTTTCTTCGGGCGATCCGCTAGCCGGGTACAGAGTGCACTGCAGCTTGGACCTCAAGGTCACCTCAGTCTTGTAAACGTAGGCACCCGTTCCATAGAGGCGGCCGTCCTTCGTACGAACATCACCGTTCTTGTCCGGCTTCTGTTCGAAGTACAAAGTCAGGAGACCAGCATCATTGGCATAGTCCGGATCATCCAGTTCCTGCTTAAAGGTGAAGTAATCCACAAAGCTACCCAAAGAGGTAAACACCCAGATTTTCACTTCCATGGTGGTCTTGTAGAGGTTTGCGCGAGCGGGGTCCGAATTGAAGGACGTTGCAAAGTCAGCAGAGCAGTACTCCTTCACGTAATCATCCACAGTAGCCTTCTTACCGGCATCCACGTCTTCCAGAAGCACCATGCCATTTTCATCCATCATGTCATCCAAAGTGGCAAGACCGCCCAGAGCATTGATGGATGGCACCTTCACATCCACGGCCAGAGTCGGACCAAGATGGCCTTCCAGACCTGGATAAGGTTCATTTCCGCTACCCGGCTTCGGCTTGTAGGATCCACCAGTCAAGGTTTCCACTTCCTTGTCGAACTTGCTGTTATAGATAGTTACGGCGTAGGTCTGGCCCTTCTTCAGTTCATTTGCGGCATAGTATTCAGCAACCTTGTCCCTCGTAATGATGGTCACCGGAGTTTCCACGGAAATATCCACATCCTTGGCGTCCTTCATAATCACAAAGACCGTGTCGGCAGCCTCATTGCCAGCCTTGTCCTTGTAGTAGCGAACAATCACATTGGGGCCCTTGGTCAGACCCTGGGTAACCAGATCCTTCTGAAGCTGCGGTCCCTTACCATCACCGTAGTCCACATACCATTCCACTTCCACCATATTGGAATGAATGACCTGATTGTCCACGGGGCTCTTGATTTCAACCTTTGGGCCAACCTTATCCACCACAACGTAGATAGACTTGCTGGCTTCATTGCCAAATTCCGTCTTGTAGCTGAAGGTAACCGTATAGCCCACATTATTGTTGGCATCCTTGATAACCTTTCCAGAAGCGTCAACCTGGTAGGCTACAGTCACGCCATCCTTCTTTGTGGACACTTCGAACAGAACGCCGTCCTTGTTCTTGACAGGTTCGCCGGTTGCCGCATCGGCTTCATAGGACACCGTCACAGTCTTACCGTCAACGGTCGTTTCGTAGGAAGCCTTGAAATTGTCTTCTACCAGGTCTCCCTTGGAGTTTGTCAGGTAAGAGACAACGACATCCTTACCGTCAATCTTATCCTTATAAGTGACGAGAATTAGGCTGTCATTGTACAACGTGTGAGTTGCACCGGCAGCAGATTCGTTCAAGGCAACCTTCTTATTGGCGATGGCGCCGAGGTCCTTGACGGCTGCAGAAGGAGAAGTCTTTAACGTATCCAGATCCACAGAAATCTTCACCGGCGTAGTCTTGTAATTGCAAGTGGAGTCCGTATAGGTAGAATCAAGAATGGGCTCCTTGATTTCAATCACCAGATCCTTCTTGGTCTTGTTGACGTAGAAGGAGGTATCCCCCTCTTCAATTTTTTCAACGATGGTGTAAATATTGCTTGCTGTTACGTTGTTCGAATCCGTAGACATCATCACAGAAGGAGTCTTGGTGCACACAAAAATCACCACGTCCTTGGTCACCGGTTCGTTCCTGGTAGAGTCTCGATAGGACAGGGTAATAACGTTCTTGCCCTCGTGCAGATTCGTCAAAACCGTATCCGGCATGGTCTTGCCATCAGCCGTCCAGGAGATTACACCGGAATTCACGTTCATGTTCACCGTAGTCGTAGGCTTTTCAACCTTGGTATCCCCGTTATCGGATTCCACCAAGGTCACCACGATTTCAGACTTCTCCATGACATCGAGAATTTCAATTTTCACATCCGCAGTGCTGCTGTAGCCATCAGGGTCGCTGATCTTCACCTTGACCGTGTAGAACTTCTTATCCGCAGGCAGTGCTTCGTAGTCAAATGTCTTCTTTGCGGAAATCTTGCCCGTAGCAGCATCAATGCTAAAGAATGCGGAATCCCCGCCTACCAGGCTAAAGGAGTTCTTGCGGAATCCAGATTCTTCTTCATCCTCATCGAAATAGGGCAGTACGCCAACTGCTGTATCAGCAGCAGCATTTTCATAAATCTTGTAGGTGGTATCACGAATTGCAGGGGGTTCGTTAACATCCTGAACATAGATGTACACATCCGCCGTATCCTTTATGACCGTACCATCCAGTCGAATAACGTGAACAAAATAAATATCTTCCTGTTCAAAGTTGATGGTACTATCCTTCTTGACAACAATATTTCCCTTGGCATCCACATCAAAAATGCCGGAGGGATCAATAATCTGGAACTGCGGATTAACGGTGGACTTCGCAGTCTTTACCATACCGACAACAGTTTTCGCTTTCACGTTTTCGTTAACATTGAAGGTTGTATCAGCCGGTATCGGAGTACCATCAATGATTTTGATGGCAAAGGGGAAGCAACGTCCCTGGCGGTCACCATCCGGGAATACGGCGGCTTCGATATCACATACATACATTCTGAAGGTTTCCGTATTTTCAAGTTCGCCATCGTTGGCTGCATGAAGAATAATGGGAGCCACGGGAGTCTTTGACCCCTTTTCAAACTTAGAAGAGATTGTATCACCTTCACTACAGACAGGCAGGTTCTCATCTACAAGATCAGAGCGGGAAGCCATGTTTCTTCCCTTTGTGGGGAATTCAAAACAGTAACGGAAGGGGACCATGGTAGGAGGAACGGAATCCAAAGCCAGGCGAATCGTATCGCCAACCAGTTCATTCTGTTCCTGCAAATCACTATTAGCGCCAACGCGAATTACAGGAGGATCGAAGGGAACATAGCGGAAATCCTTTGCCTTGAATTCAGCATCAATCTGAATGGAGCGTGCAAGGAACTGACCTGCAAAGGTGGTATTCTGGGCAATCACAAGATCTTCGCCCATGATATAGGTTCCCTGAAGATTCTTCTGACCAGCACCCATGGAGATTGTTCTAGGTGTGTAGAACAGCAGGTTTCCAGCATAATCCAAGTTAGAGACAACGTTTTTGGCGTCCTTTTCCGTATAATCCCAGGAAGACCCGTTCCACTGGTCTTTTTCATATTCCTTGCCATCACCTTCAAACACACCACCACCAAACGCATGGAGCACTTCAATATTTGTGCCAGAGGTGGACCCAAGTCCAGTGATTGTTTCCTTCAGGAAAATCCTGGTCAAGCGCCCATTCTGTGGCATACGGATATAAAGTTTGCCACCATTTCCAAAGCTGATGGAGCTGATATAGATGTCATATACCTTGTCGCCTGTTCCAGAATACGGAGGAACATCGATATAGTGACTACCACCATTAATCGAAATTGCAGGTTCGTAAACAGCCGAAGGATTGTCTACAACAGGAATTTCCAGCTTGGTATCTACAAAGGGAACCTTTTCATCAGTGGCACAATCTTCCGCAGAAAGGAGAGTTCCATGAGCCTTAATATCCTTTTCCGCATGCTCATTTACCGTTCCGCCGACACAGTTGTAGCCATGAAATACATTCGTTTCGCGAGAATTAAAGGTAACGGTAAAGTTCCCTTTGAAACGAGTAGGCCCCGTCATCAACGTATCCTTGCCATCGCCATTTACAAAATTGCCACCAAAAAGCATGGGGCCACCTACAGAATGGCGAATGTTGCCACTCATGTCCAGGTTACCCTTGGCACTGCCAACAAAACCAATCTCATCCGTAATGTAAATCTGCTGACCGTTAAAATAAATACCCTTTACATTGCCCGGAGTGGTTTCCACACCGGTACCAAAGAGCTTATACTTGATAAGCAGGTCCCATTCAGCCTGCTGACTATCGTGATCATCGGGTGTGGATTCAAACTTAAACGGTTCCACGGCAGCTGCGCTTGCCAAGGAGGCCAAAGTCCCCATCAGCAGAACAAAAAAGCAATAGCGTAGATGTCTCACGGACATACAATACTCCTTGGGAGAAACTCCCTTTCTGGCCCAATTCCTCACACCACATCCCGGGCCAAGTAAATTTTCATTTTCCTAGGTAAAATATAGTTATCGTAAACTAACTGCAACAATAGAGGGGCGGTACAAAAGGTCCCCAAATGCACATTTTACAGCATTACGTGACCAATATCCCCTATTTTTGCATTATTACGGCAGAAATAAATCAATTTTTCCGGTGTTCGTCTTGGCAAAAAAAGGAAACAAATCTATATTGCAGGGTCCTAGGCCCTGCGCAATGACTATTTGCGGGCAACTCGCCAGGGCGAAAGCAGCAACGGACTTGCGGATTTTTATGTGCTCAGGTCGCCTAGGATTTTTTATCAACCCGTCGGATTCTGGCCGCGGGTTGTTTTTGTAAAAAAACTCATTGGCTTTCTAACCTGCACCGCTCTCGTCTTTCGTCTGTAGGTGCGCAGCACCGTTCTCTCGTCTCTATGCTCCTTTGGACCATCCGTCATACAAAACCATACAATCCCAACGATCTTTGCTACGGTCGTCTGGATTTTGACGTCTCCCCCACCTTCGAAGACGAAAGCGACAGCGCTCTCAAGGCGCTGGTTGCGGCAGGTGCAAAACCCTCCCGCATGTTCAGCAGCCCCCTGCTCCGCTGTACCCGTCTTGCAGAAAAGGCTTCCGCCATCGTAAACCTTCCCATTGAAAAGCGGGACGAAATTATTGAAATTAACTTCGGGGACTGGGAAGGCAAAAAGCTGACAGAGGTTCCGCATGACCAGATGAAGGGCTGGGCAGAAGACTTGCGCGGCTACCGATTTCCAAATGGAGAATGTTTCTACGACATCGACAAGCGCGTGGCATCCCTTCTGGACTCTCTGGACGACGACGGAGAATTTCTATGGATAAGCCATGCTGGCGTGATCGCCTCCCTGCAGCACTTCGCCTGCGGCCTTCCCGACGACAAGTTCGTAGAGGGGGCGTTCAGTTATGCCATGGTGACGAAATTTGAATTCAAGCGCGATGCAGACGGCCACTACCGAGGAACCTTCACCAAGATTCACGACGGTATCCAGATGCAACCACTGAAGATCGGCTAATGCATAGAGATGGCGGCTCGGAGGCCGCCATGACGTTTTGCACAAGGCCGCCATGACGACGTCATTCCGTGCTTGACACGGAATCTCCATGCAATGCAATGACATTAAAAAAAAGCGCTGGACCTCCAGCGCCTTTTTCATCTAGAAATCAAAGGTCATAAGGACCTGCGGCCCACCAGTTTCAAAGTTTGGCAGCAAAGCCAAATGCAGGGGATTGTCAAAGTCACTCAGCAGGGCATCCACTGCGGCGTCCCCAAGGGAGTATAGATAAATTAACGCCATTCCCCAGATATACTGGTTACGGTTCTTTCTATAATAGGTAACACGTTCTGCAATCTTCTCGTAGGTTTCAGAACCAGGATCTTCGGCCTCCACAAAGTGCTTACGGTCCAGGTAGTATTCCACCATCTTCTGAGATGTGCGGATACTTGCCGTAGCACCGATGATTGCCATATAGACTAGGCCTGCCTTGCCAAACTCATGATTGTACATCTGACCAAAGCCCGGGATAATTCCCCACAGTACAGCCTTCTTCATGCTTCGTAATTCATTGTCACGGTAGTGATTGTTGTACCAGATACCAAAGGCATCAAACATGCCATACAGGTGCACACCGAAGAGCCAGGCGTTTTCTGCCTTGCGCAGGTCTTCCTGTTCCATCTTCTTATCGCTCAGTTCACGAACGCGGCTGGCAAATTCATTTCTCTTATCCTGGAAATACCGAAGGCTGTCCACGTCGTCCGCCCGGATCATGTACTTCGTGTACAGTGATACTGAATCCTGGAACGGCTTAGCCTGCTCGTAAATTCGGTCCTTCTGGAACGACTTGTTATAATAAACTTCATAGAAAAGCAGAAGCTCAATGCCCGTAATGAATCCACCACGGACATAATGCTCCGTATAGTAGTGACCGCCACCAGGCAGCACGCTCAAAAGCATCGTAAGAGGCAGGGAACCATGATCCGTAGGAATGTCCCACTCGTTGGTTGACAGGGTATCAATGGATTCAATTCCCGTCACGCCCTTCTGCGTCGGGTCCACCGCCGCCAAGCCTCCGGCACTGGAATCAGCGGCAATTTCTTCATCGGCAAGGGCAGGAACCACCCAAAGGAGGGCGATCAGCAAAGCGATGAGATTTAGACGTCGTAGCATTGGCGGGAAATATATAAAAAGAAAACATCATGAAAATGCAACTAGGCAACGAACGACCCCGGGAAGCCATAAAAAAACTATTTTTTCGAAAAATGTCGAGCCAAAGGTCAATTGACATTTTTTGACATAAACAAATTGTATCTTATAGGCATAATGATGAACGAAGCACTACCGAACGATAACGAACTTTCGCAGAAGACTCAGGAACTGGTCAAGGAAATCAAGGCTGCCCTCATGGCTCGTGGAGAAATGATGGCCACCGCAGAATCCTGCACAGGAGGCCTCATCGCAAGCGATATCGTTAACGAACCTGGTACAAGTTCCATTCTCGCCGGCGGAATCGTCGCCTACCAGAACGAAGTCAAGGCTAACCTGCTCTCCGTTCCCCAAAGTATCCTGGATACAAAGGGGGCCGTAAGCGAAGAAACCGTACAGGCCATGTCTGCAGGCGCACGCCAGCAGTTTGGTTGCGAATGGGCAGTATCCACCTCCGGAATCGCAGGTCCCGGCGGTGCAGAGCCAGGAAAACCGGTAGGTTTCGTATGGATGAACGTCTCGTCCTCCCTTCAGAATGAATCTTTTTCAGAAATTTTTGAGGGAGATAGGCTCAAAATCCGGGAAAAAGCAGTCTATAGAGTGTTGAGTAGGTTACTTTTTTTAATGAATAACCAAAAAAGCACTTGCACAACTGAACACTAGTTTTTATATTTAAAACAGAAACAGATACAATGGAGTCAAAAATGGCAAAGAAACTTACAACCCCCACAAGCAACCTTTCCGGCGACAAGGCTAAGGCAGTCGAAGCTGCAATTGCCCAGATTGAAAAGAATTATGGTAAAGGTTCTATCATGGCTCTGGGCCAGCAACCCATCGAAGACATCCCGGTGATTCCCTCCGGCTGTATCCAGCTGGACATGGCTCTTGGCGTAGGTGGCTTCCCCCGCGGCCGTATCATCGAAATCTACGGACCCGAATCCTCCGGTAAGACAACCCTTACCCTCCATGCCATTGCAGAAGCCCAGAAACTTGGTGGTGTTGCAGCCTTCATTGACGCAGAACACGCCTTTGACGCCGTCTACGCCCGTAAGTTGGGTGTCGATATTGAATCCCTCCTGGTATCTCAACCCGATACAGGCGAGCAGGCTCTTGACATTGCAGAAACCCTGGTCCGCTCCGGCGCCATCGACATTATCGTCATCGACTCCGTGGCAGCGCTCGTTCCCCAGGCCGAAATCAACGGCGAAATGGGCGACAACCACGTCGGTCTCCAGGCTCGCCTCATGAGCCAGGCTCTCCGCAAGCTGACAGGCATTCTCTCCAAGTCCAACACCTGCATGCTCTTCATCAACCAGCTCCGCATGAAGATTGGCGTCATGTTCGGCAACCCCGAAACCACCACCGGCGGTAACGCACTGAAGTTCTACGCAACACAGCGCATCGACATCCGCCGCATCGCAGCAATCAAGGACGGAGAAGAGGTTATCGGCAACCGCACCCGCATCAAGGTGGTGAAAAACAAGGTTGCAGCACCTTTCACCCAGTGCGAATTCGACATTCTCTACGGTTGCGGCATTTCTCGTGAAGCCTCCATCCTGGATCTGGCAACAGAACTGGACATCATCCAGAAGAGCGGATCCTGGTTCAGCTACAACAACGAACGCATTGGACAGGGCCGTGAGAACACCCGTCTGTTCCTGAAGGACAATCCGGAACTCTGTAACGAAATTGAAGAGAAGATCCGCGAAAGCATGAAGGATGTGGAACTGTTCAAGTTGGGTGAAAGCGAATCTGTTGAAGCCGACGACGAAGTCAGTCTCTCCGACGAAGGCTAAAACCAGTCCTTCGCAGAGACCCTTCCCAACGCACAAAAAAATTTCTTCCTGAAAAAAGAAACCTCGGTCACTCCTTTTAGCCATTGGGACTGACTGAGGTTTTTCATTTATCCATTAATTTTTTTATTTTGTAGGTCATGTTCAGCAAGTTCCTGATTCCGGCAACACTTTTTTCCCTGGGATGCGTTCAAGCGTTCGCGCAAAACGTCTGTCCCAAGTTCATGCTGGATTCAGCCTTAATTGTGAACATTGAAGGGCGTTTCGTCAATGCCCAGCAGACCAGATCCAGTATTGACGTGGAATGGCGACACCATCCCGAAGCACTGGACACATTCTTCGTAAGCATGCCCACCCAGAAGCCCTTCGCCTTCGTCACCGCAGGGGAATATCGCTATCTGGAATACAGAACCCCTAAGGTAAAGCGCCAATTGGGTCTCCACCACCTGCGCGAAACCATCGGGAACACCCCGCTAAAGCTAGATGACATGGAACTTCTGGCCAACGGGCTTTTCCAGTGTCAGGATTCCACAACAAAGAATCCCAACGCTTTTGGAACAGCCTTCTCCAACATGTGGTGGTCCATGACCCAGGACACCACATTCCAGCCAAAGACCGTCACCATGCGAGGCGCACGCAAGGAAACACGCATTTTCACCATCGGAGCCTGGAAGGATTTTTCAGGGACCACCCTCCCCACTCTGGTTTCGCTGACCAGCGCCAACTATAGCGGAAGCATCTGGGTACGTTCCGTCTACCCCATCCACCAAATTGAAAAGGACCCGCTGCTGGAGCGAGCCCAAAAGGATTCCGTCAAGACGCCATTGCTATTCCGCAAGACGCTGGTGAATGGGAAAAGAGAAGTACCCCTTATACTCAAGCTGAATCAGGAATTCCTGAGAGACTGATCCGTCGTAGAAGCGATCCTTATGACGACGCCAGCCTCCCAACTCGAGAGTGAGGCAGCGAAGGCCGTCCATCCAGGAAATCTGGGGACCGGCCATCACTAAACCGTATCCCAGGGATTCCTTAGCAACGGAACTCCCACTACGTAAAAAGCCTGTGCGGAAATATGAGGATTCAAAGATCCACGATAGATTTTCATTCCACACCCAGAGTCCATAAGTATCAAACTCCACAAAGAAATCTCGACTGAAAACAGGAATATTGCGCCTATAGTCGAAGCTTTTCCCATCAAAATCCGTACTCACATCCGACAAGGTATAGTGAGCGGCAATTCCAATCATCGATTTTCCAGGGAACGCATAGTCCACACTGATCCCAAAATCGAAAAGCTGAGCGTAGTCAAATTCAGAATCCTCGTTCCAGGCATTATCCACGACGTAGTCAGCATTCCAGGTTTCCGCGATACGTCCACCGCCTTCCACGTCCGCAGTCACCATTTCCAGGTTAGAGCGGAAATACAGGTAGCTTTCATATGTGAAATTCATTTCTACCTGCGGATTCGTCTTGAAGGGGCGAAGTCCTAGACCTGCAATGTAGCCACCATAAAAGGGGGAAACCTCCAAGGCTCCTTCCATTTTCAGATAGGAGGGGCTTATCGGAAGGATATCACCATAATTCAGGCTATCCAGCGGTTCTAGCCACGTATAGTGGAGGCGCCCTTCCAGCTGCGGCAACCACTGTCCCCACACAAATGGAGTATTCCCCATTAGGCTCCAGGACATATTGGGACCATAGCGCAAGCCAGTCTGTGCACTATGATCGAAACCAGATGCCACAGACAGGACCACGGCAAGCAGAACGGCCGCGAGAATTCGCTTAATGGACCAACACTTATACGTCATTTCAATGTAAAATCTAAAAAATATTCTCCTACTTGCACTAGAAATTCTTATTTTGTGGGCACAATCCCCGCTGAATCCATTTTCAGCAGCAGTTAAGAGAAGACAAGGAGATTTTATGAAACTGCCTCACCTGTGCCTGCTGGCCCTCAGCGCAATGCTGTTCTGGAGCTGTGCAAGCCGCTACTCTTCCCCCATTCTCATTGAACGTGGCGAAGGTCGTAAGGAATATGAACGCGAATACTTTGCCATCAAGGAAAGTATGGGCATCGACAAGCGCCTGAAGGACATCTTCAAGCAGGGTTACATTGAAGAAGGCATGACCACCGACATGGTGAACCTGCTCTGGGGCCCTCCTGATCACGAAACTGCAGATGGCAAGGTCTGGGAATACTACACCCGTGAAGGCCAGCTGATTACCCGCCTTATCTGGAAACTTCCCGACCAGGCCCGCCTGAAGGGCTATGAAAGTGAAATGATCCTGGACAAGATCGAAGGCGACCGTTACGGCGGATCTCCGGCTCCCACTTCTAGCCGTTCTTCCAACTACTAGTCCCCTATTTGGCTGTTTTTAAGCCATTTATGCGCAATAAAAGCCTCTCGGAACCATTCGAGGGCTTTTTTTTATTGGAAAAATTGCTACATTTACGCCGTTAAATTTTTAAACCTCTCAAGGAGTTAATTATGCGTCAGTATATCATTGCTGGTAACTGGAAGATGAACAAGACCGTTAGCGAATCCGTTCAGCTCGCTAAGGACATCGTTGAAGCCGTCAAGGACGTGAAGAAGACCGAAGTGGTCATCGCTCCGACCTACCTCGCCGCTGCTAAGGTTGCAGACGTCGTCAAGGGCACCAACGTCAAGCTCGCTATCCAGGACATCCACTGGAAGGACCAGGGCGCATACACTGGTAAGGTTTCCGTTGACATGGTTAAGGAAATCGGCGCAGAATACATCATCATCGGTCACTCCGAACAGCGTCAGTACTTCCACGAAACCGAAGAAACCGTGAACCTCAAAGTCAAGAAGACTCTCGAAGCTGGCCTGAAGCCCATCATCTGCATCGGCGAAACCCTCGCAGAACGTGAAGGCGGCAAGCTGGAAGCTGTTCTCTCCACTCAGGTCAAGGGCGCTTTCGAAGGCGTTTCCGCAGAAGACGCTGCTAAGTGCGTTCTCGCATATGAACCGGTTTGGGCAATTGGTACTGGCGTTACCGCTACCGACGAACAGGCTCAGGACACCCAGGCTTTCGTACGTTCCGTTGTTAAGGAAATCTACGGCGAAGCAATTGCTGAAGGCATGCGCATCCAGTACGGTGGCTCCATGAAGGGCGCTAACGCTGCTGGCCTTCTCGCTCAGAAGGACATCGACGGCGGTCTCATTGGTGGTGCAGGTCTCAAGGCTAACACCTTCATGGAAATCATCGCTGCAGCCGAAGCTAAGTAATTTTTGAAATCACAACTAAAGGATCGTCACAATGGCAACTTTATTTTGGGTACTGATTGTTGTTCACGTTTTTCTCTGCTTGTTCCTCATGCTCCTCGTTCTCGTGCAGAATGATAAGATGGGCGGCCTTGCAGGTCTCGGTGGAATGACTTCTCAATCTGCATTCTCCACCGCAGGCGCAGCGACCTTCATCCAGAAGCTGACTCGTGGCGTAGCTGTGGTTTTCTTCATCGTGGTTTTCGCCCTCGGCCTCATCACTGCCAAGCAGGATCAGACTGTGGAAGAATCCGCAATGCAGAAGGCGACTCGCGAAAACGCAGCTCAGCAGGCTCCGGCTATTCCCGCCCTCCCCGCTGACTTTGGCGCTCCGGCCGCCCCGGCTGCCGAAGTACCGGCTGCTCCGGCTGAATAAGCCTCGCAAAAAGTTTGGTGCAACGTAGCCTTCGGGCGAACCTGCACAAGCTTTGCGGTCGTGGTGGAATTGGTAGACACGCTAGCTTGAGGTGCTAGTGGGAGCAATCTCATGACAGTTCAAGTCTGTCCGACCGCACTAAGAAGTCCGTCCCCTGGGGCGGACTTCTTTCGTTTCCCCGTTTCAGGGTTCCTTTCGTCAAAAACGCCGACTCCAGCATTTTTAGTTATATTGGAAACATGGTTAGGACAATGAAACATTCTATAACGGCACTCTTACTCGCACTGAGCAGTCTCCTTTTCACAGCCTGCGGCTGTTTGTGGAGCATGTCAGGAGTCTGTGTAGAAATAGTAGAGCAGGAAGACGAAAAGTGCACAGACATACCGGCATACGAGCAATGCCTTCAGGAACAGCAACAGCAGCAGGCTTTCACGGCAGGATACCAAGTAAACGCCGATTCCCTATGTACAGCTAACGTTCCCAAAATCAAATGTCGCGAGAAGGATGCTTTATGATTAAGTTTTTTTTCGCAACAGTCATCTTTATTTGCGGATGCTCATTCGATTCAGAACGAGAGTGCATAGAAAACCAAGATTACTGCCTAGACTATAACGTTGATCGTCAAAACAAATGTATTGACGAAGAAGTCTACAAAAACTGCATCAATAAATATTCAGAACAAGTATCAAACGTTGAAGAATTCTGCAAAGACCAAAGTTCCTACCTGTGCACCAAGTAGCACCGACAAAGCAATTAGCGCACAGAACAAAAGAGCGGGCTGTTGCTAAATTTTCAGCGTTAAAATTGCGGTTGGGTCTAAGCAGAACTGCAGGCTCAAGCCTCGCAAAAATTGCGGTATAAGCCGCGCAAAACAAAGGTTTTATATGAACAACAATCTTGTTTCTCCTGTTGGCATTCTTGGCTTTGGCGTTGAAGGCCAGAGCACTCTGCGTTACTTGTTCCGTGAAGGCGTCAAGGAAATCGTCGTGATGGACAAGAACCCGGTGAACTTGCCAGAAGTTCCTGCAGGCGTGAACGTGAAGGTTTGCAGCGGAGAAAATTATTTGGACGGATTGAAGGACTGCGTTACGGTAGTTCGCTCCGCAGGCGTTTATCCCATGAGCCAGGACCTATTCAAGTTTCAGATGAACGGCGGCATGATGACCAGCCAGATTCAGCTGTTTTTAGAACAAACTAAATCCACAAAGACCGTAGGCGTTACCGGCACCTTGGGCAAGGGCAGCACCGTCAGCATGATCAGCCACATTCTCGACAAGTGCGGCAAGGCAAATATCATTGGTGGAAATTTCGGCGTGCCTGCACTGGACCTGCTGGAAGACGATTCCGCCGACCGCATCAGCATTCTGGAGCTGTCCAGTTTCCAGCTGATGACCTTGTCTATTTCGCCGGACGTAGGCGTGGTTCTGCGAGTCAGCACTGAACACTTGGACTGGCACCAGTCTGTTGAAGAATACCGCGACGCCAAGGCAAACCTGGTGCGTTGGCAGAAGAACGCCGGTACTTGCGTTTACCTGAAGGACGCCGCCCCCTCCGCAAAGATTGCAAGCGAAAGCCCGGCCCGTAACAAGCTTTCTGTAAGTGTTGCCGATAGCGGCAGCAGCGACGGCAATGCAGTCATCGAAGGCGCCACCCTGACCATCGGTAACGACAAGCTTTACCTGGAAGACTGCAAGGTCCGCGGCATTTACCAACTGGAAAACATGGCTGCAGCCACCTTGGCTTGCACCGCCCTGGGCATCAAGGTGGCCGACGCCTTTGAAGCCCTCAAGAGCTACGAGACTCTCCCCTTCCGTATGGAATTCAAGGGCGAAAAGAAGGGCATCGAATTCTACAACGACAGCTACGCCACTCGTCCCGACGCAACCATCGCCGCCACCGGCAGCATGAAGCGTCCCTTCGCTCTGATTCTTGGCGGTTCCGAAAAGAACGCTGACTTTACCGAGCTTAGCAACATCCTGGTGAAGGACCGCCCGAACCTGAAGCGCATCGCCTTGATTGGCGCTACTGCAGAACGCATGCTTGCAGACCTGAAGAAGGCCGGTGTAGACGCCGCTGGCATCAGGACAGCCATCTTCCCCACCCTGGAAGAAGCCTTTGCAGACAGCCTCGCCATTGGCGCAGGCGGCACCGTGATCATGAGCCCCGCCTGCGCAAGCTTCGGCCTGTTCAAGAACTACAAGGTCCGCGGCCAGGTCTTTGACAAGCTGGTTGCGGAAGTCTAACGGGCATCCGCACAATAATCATCCGCAAAAGGCACTTTTTTCAAAAAAAATTGCCTTTTCCCCTTTACAACCACAAATGTTTAAACTACATTTGTGCCGTTCCGTTAAGGACCTCGCGGTCGTGGTGGAATTGGTAGACACGCTAGCTTGAGGTGCTAGTGGGAGCAATCTCATGACAGTTCAAGTCTGTCCGACCGCAGAAGAAAAACTCAGCAGAAATGCTGAGTTTTTCTTTTTTTTACAGACCTTTTTCAAAGCCGGTTCAAGCAAGACTGCAAGAGAACTCTCTTTCATTGGCTGCTACACAGGAAAACCTCCCGACATTTAATCGGGAGGCCTTGTTCTCCAGGGCTTTAGCCCCCACATCTTTCAAAATCAGCGAGCGGCATTCACCATCATAGTCTTGGCACCATCCACTTGTTTCAGCATATACATACCCTTGCCGAAACCAGCGGCCTTCAGAGCTTGAGCAGCAGCCTTGCCGGCAAACTCCACAGAGCCAACTTTCTTACCACGAAGGTCGAAAACATTATATGCATGAACTGCGTTTACCAGGAAATGCACATTTGCAATTGAAGTAACGCCTCCAGTAGACGGATCACCAGAGGAATCTACTGACGGATCCGTGGAAGAGCTGGAACCGATAGACGGATCAGTTGTCGGATCAGTAACAACAGGAGCGTCACCAAGAGGATTATCATCCACAGCATCCTTGCCCTTCACCAGGTTGAAGTAGTCAAGATCAAACCAGTCTGCGGCAGCCGTGATGCGAATGATATTCACGCCAGCAGTCAAGGTAACATTGGTGCTAATCTTGTTGTAATCGTCGAAGTTTTCCTCTTCACCTGCAGAGCTTGCCGCAGGAATGGCAACCTCGCCAGCATCCTCGCCGTTAACAGACACACTAAGGCTTGCTCCACCACTGGATGCGGCGGCAATGTACATGGTGTAATCACCAGCAGCCGCAGCATTCACAGAATACTCAAGCCATTCACCTTTACGGATGTAGCCTACCACAGTCTTCTTTTCGCTCTTCTTGTAGATGTCAACGCCGGTACCATCGCGATACTTGGAGCACTCTGCTTCCTTGCCTGCATCAGTACAGGAATGGTTGTCTGCATCATCTTCATAGTAGGAATCATTGCCAGCGCCGTAACCCGGATCGTCGAAGTCTTCGGCCTGGACAATTCCTGGAACTGTCCAAGGAGTCTTGGTATCGTTGTGAGCAGTCTGAGGTTCCGGTTCACGCTTGGTACCCTGGAATTCCCATTCCAGAATGCCCATGGTGGAGTCTGCGGCCCCCTTGAACACGAAGAACAGCTGATCCACAACGCCAGTCAAACCGGTCATTGCGCAATCGTTATCGGTATAGGACTGCCAGCCACTGGTCTTTGTCAATTCGCAGGATCCAGCCAAAGCGCCGGTAACGCTGCCCTTATGGATTTCAACCTTATTGCCATTACCAACGTTTGCTGCCTTGATACGGAGATTTTCAGCACCATTGCCAAAGTCCACACCAGTCACACGAATCCAGGATTCCTTGTTGCCACCGGAAAGCGGTGTCAGCACGTGCTTCACAGCCTGGCCCTTGGTCCAGTCGGTACGGCTACGGACATTACGTTGCTTGGAACTGGTAAGAGCCTTGTAGGTCTGGTACGGGTCAAACTTGCCAACCTGCTTGGGACCTTCCTTGGTGAACACAAGCTTGTTCATGGTGCCGTCGGCAGCATAGGTAATTTCGTCGATACTTACGCTACGATGGTTACCCGGTTCCGGATCGATAACACCCAGGGATGCGGGATGTTCCTTGGCGCGAACAAGGCGACGGTCATGATAGACCGCATATGTCTTGCCCTTGAAATCAGCAAAGCCCTGGTGGTTGTTACCGCCATCACAACCATGATACTCTGTTGTTTCACAGTCGTTGATCTGCCACACGGCGCCAATGGCGATACCCTTATAGGAATAAGGACCAGCAGGATTCTTGGACATGCCGTAGCCGATTTCCTGACCGCTATTGTTAAAGCTGATGTAGTACCAGTCTCCATGTTTATGGATGTAAGGCGCTTCAAAAGACTTTTCGGCAGAAATTCTAGTCAAGGAATTCCTGTCCAGGGTAACCTTGCCATTATCTTCTGAGAACTTGATCAAGTCAAAGTTGTTTCCGATAGGACGATTTACAGATTTATCAGAGCCACCGCCGAAAATAACATAACCTGTGCCATCATCGTCAAAGAAAATACCCGGGTCAAAGCAGTGGTCGATATCATCGCAGTTACCGATTACACTAGGTTTGGGATCCCATTGAGTCGGGATTGCCGCGATATAATTCACGTTATAGGCTTCCTTGATGGGATCCGTATAAGGGCCATCAATGCTGGGTGCAGTAATCAAGCCTACGCCATTAGACGCATCAGGATAAACGATAAAGGCTCTTCCATTACGAACAGCAATACCTGAAGCCCAGGTATTACCCGGATAAGTACCAAATTCACGTTTCGACTGGAAAACCATGCCATGGTCAGTCCAGTTCACCATATCCTTGGAGCTAAATGCGTACAGACCAACAATATTGTAAGCAAACGGATCTGAGCTTACGCACATATCATCGGTATCAGTCAAGATATAGAAGGTATCACCATCGGAAGCTGCAGAAGGGTCTGCCAGATAATGGTAGCTGGAAATCGGATTTTCTGCCGAGGCGGTTACCGCTAGGCCAAATACGGCGGCGGCAATAAACTTTTTAGAAAGAACGGCAACAGTTGCCATCTTATTTTTATTCATAACATACTCCACACATGAGAATTTTTGCATCCCTCGAATACACCAATTCTAATGTACCTCTATTACTGGGCAACTGAATATTCCAGAAAGCAATTGTCATGGACAATTTGACAACAGTCATCCTCGCCCTTGCGTAAATTCTCAAAAAAACTAAATTTGCCTTGATGAATCGTTTTGAACTGATAAAAACTTCCAAGAAATCCAAGGCTCGCCTGGGTGTGCTCCACACGGACCACGGTGACATCCATACGCCGATTTTCATGCCCGTGGGCACAGAAGCCACCGTAAAGTCGGTGACGCCAGCCCAGCTGAAAGACCTGAAGGCAGAAATCATTCTGGCCAACACGTACCACCTGTACTTGCGCCCCACCACCCCGAAGATCGCCGCAGCAGGCGGCATCCATAAGTTCATGAGCTGGGATCGTCCGGTTTTGACCGATAGCGGTGGATTTCAGGTCTGGAGTCTGAAGGATTTGCGCAAGATCAAGCCCGAAGGCGTGGAATTCAGAAGCATTCTGGACGGTTCAAAGCACTTTTTCAGTCCGGAAACCGTAATGAAGGCCCAGCGCGAGATTGGTGCAGACATCATTATGGCCTTTGACGAGTGCACTCCCTACCCCAGCACCGAGAAGGAAGCAGAGCACAGTCTGAACTTCACCCTAAAATGGACCAAGGAAGCCATGGACTGGCTGAAAGCCAACCCGGAAATTCACGGTTACGAGCAGAAGTTCTTCGGAATCGTTCAGGGCGGCATGCACAAGCACCTGCGCAAGCAGGCAATCGAACGTATTGCGGAACTGGAACCCGACGGATTTGCATTAGGCGGCCTCTCCGTGGGCGAACCTACAGAAACCATGTACGAAATTGCAGATTTCTGCACCGACTACATGCCCAAGGATCATGCCCGCTACGTTATGGGCGTTGGTACCCCCTGGAATTTGCTGGAACTGATTGGCCGCGGCGTCGACATGTGCGACTGCGTAATGCCCACCCGAAACGCACGAAACGGCATGCTGTTCACCAGCGAAGGCGTCCTACGCTACAAGGCCGCCCGACACGCCGAGGAATACGACAAACCCGTGGATCCCAACTGCGATTGCTACTGCTGCCGCAACTTCAGCCGAGCCTACCTGCGCCACCTGCATCACGCCGGCGAAAGTCTTGGATTCACCCTGGCCAGCATCCACAACCTGCACTTCTACCTGCACCTGATGCAAGAAGCAAAGGACCACATTGCCGACGATACCTTTGAGGAATGGTCCAGGGAAAAAATTGAGGTACTGCAGAGAGATTTGCAGTAAACTAGAAAATCGCTGCCGACGCCCAACCGCGTCGGCATCTTTATATGCAAAAAGCCCCGGACTTACCGTCCAGGGCCTTTTAAATTCGTCTTATTTCCGAATTACTTGATGGAAACGCGAGCGGAGGAAACTGCGCTGTTGTTCATGACGCGAACAACATAGTTACCAGCGCTGAGGCCTTCAAGAGAAACGGAGTGAGTACCAGCAGTCATCTTCTGGCTGAGGGTTTCAACAACGTGACCCATCATGTCGAAGATCTGAACCTTCACGTTACCAGCCTGAGCAACAGCAACGTTCAGGGTCTTGCCAGCGACAGCCATCTTGATACCGCTAGCAGAGCGAGCAGCAACCTTGATAGTAGCAGTACTACCATCATCAATGCACTTCAGATCATCAATGTAGAGGTAATCTGTTGTCGGCTGCAAATCAAGGCCCTTGTAGCCAACAACATCCCAAGACATCTTTGTGATATGAGCCGTATTCAAGTCAATCTGCTTACCCCAGGACGGCTGATCCAACTTGTCCCAAGAAATAACAACAGTGGTCCATTCTGCAGCATCCGGTCTACCCTTCTGATGGTAAGCGTAGTCTTCCACCTGGCCATCCTGAACCTTGAACACGTGAGAACTGCCCTTATAGCGATAGGAAAGACCGGTGCACTTGCTCAAATCGTAACCTTCAGAACCGTCACCAATCATGTTCAGGCCAAGAGCCACAAACGGGTCTTGATCATATGCGGCCTGCTTCCAGACAATACCCTTCATACCAACAAAGCCCTGAGTTCCATTAGTCGGGTCTTCAGATCCCGGGAAGGAAACGACGTAACCAGGAAGATCCGGATCGTATGTGTTAATTACAGAAGATTCGCCACCCTTTTCGCTTTCGTTGTAAACATACCAGGTACCAGTGGTATTCAGAACTTCATCCACATCTTCGACATCATCAATCACAAGGATATCCTTAATGGTTGCTTCCGGAGTAGAGGAAGACGCAACGGTGTTTCCAGCAGAAGAAGATTCCGCAGTTCCTGTAGAACTAGAAGAAACAGAAGGATCACCAGAGGTGGAGGAATTTACAGGGTTTTGAGAACCCGAAGAAAGGGACGGATCAGTACCCGGCTGTTCATCAACGGTAGGAGCCTTGCCAGAAATGGCAGTAATAGAGAGACCATCGCAACGGACATCATCCACATAGAGGTAGTTGTACTTGGGCTGGTTGGCAGCTGCAGGCACACCAGCCTTACCATTCACTTCCCAGGCAAGACGCTTTGTCCTACCAAGATTTTCTGCCAGACTTGTAATCTGGGGTTCCTGCCAGTCGGAATGCTGCTTCAGCATATCCAAGGAGAGTTCCACCGGAACCCAGGTATCAGAAGCTTCTGCGGAATAGTAATGGTAGTTATAATTTGTAATGGGAGCAATCTCAACACGGAAATTATGAGCAGCACCCTTATACTTATAGGAAATGCTCTTACAGTTTGCGAAGTCCTTGAATTCGGTAGTATCCTTTGTCAGGTTGAGTCCCATGGCAATATAGGGATCCCACTTGTAACCACCATTGTACTGATCACCGCCATCAATATAGATCTTTTCTAGGCCAGCCACGTACTTGGATGTATTTTCAGAATCAGTATTCTTCAGCACAACATCGTACACGGACTTATTAAAATCGTTGACAAACTTCTTGTTGCTGATGGAAGACTTTCCCGTACCGTTTTCACCACTTTCATCAGCATCAGACCAAGCAGACCAGAAGCCACCGGAATAGGTATAACGATCACCATCTTCCAAATCGTCTACAAAATTGGTCTTTGCTCCGTTTGCAACGCCTTCAGAGAAGGAATCGTCAGCAGTCTTCGAACCAATGTAATTTTCAAGACCACAATCAGCGTAATTATGATTGCCCTTCAAATAATTTTTCACAGAATCGCCAGACGCAGTGAATTTCAGGCCATCAGTCATGATTTCAGTAGAGAATGCTGCGGACATTTCATTCTTTGCAGAAGCAGACCAGTTCGTCCAGGAAATCTTATTGCTTGCCATCCAGTCTACCCATTTTCTACTTTCCGGGAAATCCAGACTGCCATTACCATCTGCAGATACGGTACCCCATTCTGAGGCGAAAACAGGAATGCCATTGGCCATAGCGGTTTCTGCAGCCTTATCGTAGCCACCCATCTTGTGGGTTGCCGCATAGAAATGGAGAGAGCAGGCAAAGTTGTTATCAGGGTCTTTAATTTCAGAAGTAGAGCAAGCATCCGGCTGGCTAGACCATCCAGGGCTACCGACAAGAATCAAGTTGTGAGAGTTTTCATCGCGAATGGCCTTAATAACGGAATTTGCGTGGTTTGCAACGGTACCCATGTCGGTGCCAACGGGCTCATTCCAGACTTCAAAAATCACATTATTGGTCTGACCAAATTCCTTTGCCGCCCAAGAGAAGAACTCAACAGCATCGCTTGTATAACCTTGAGCAGATTCAACGTGCCAGTCAATGATAATATAGACATCATACTTAACGGCAGCATAAACCATGGACTTCACGAGAGCCTTCTGGTCATCCTTACCCTCACGAAGGTAGAAACGCTTGTTATTGGCCTCCGTACCGCCACCGTCCTTTTCCTGGACACCCATGGCAAAACGAATGACTTCGATACCCATGTCGTTCACCATAAGATTCAGGGCACTGGACGTATAAAAATCCGTTGCAGCAGCTTCTGCAGAGCTCCAGAAAAGGCTCATGCCCTTCACCTGGACCGGGGTATTAGCATAAGTCGGGCAGGAACCAACCAATTGGCCCTTACCATCAATGGACTTTGCAGTCAATTTACCATAGGTGCTCACAGGACCTAGGCGCACCGGAACCACAGCCATAGCTGTAGTCGCTGCAGCAAGGAGCATCGTAGAAATAATTCTCTTCATGTTACATCCTCTTTTGAGAGTTAAACCAATCCCATGGTTATTAACCCAAGTTTACCCGAGCAAAAAAATAGTTTCCATATTTATAGACGAATGTAATTATTTAGAAAACTGGGATAAACAGACTAAAAACGCCATATTGTAAACATAATTTCACAATGAGTTCATAGAGATGGCGGATCAAGTCCGCCATGACTTTTCGTTTTCAGTCCGCCATGACTCTTCGTTTTTAGTCTGCCAAGACTTCTTGTTTTCGGTACACCATGACGTATTGTTCTCGGGCCGACATGGCGCCACATTTCCGGTCCAACACGACGATTCCACACGGAAAATGCCCGCGTGTTACCGCGGGCATTCCCAGGATTAGAGAGGATTAATGTTACTTCTTGAAAATCTTCTGCTGGAAGACGCCGTTTTCCGTCACCAGGCGAACCAGATAGATGCCAGCCTGCAGACGTCCCAGATCATAACTCACACCCGTTTCTGCAGATGTTCCCGTAAGGCGGACGCTTCGACCGTCCATACGGACCACATCCAGACGGCGAATGTTCTTGGCGAACACATCCAGGCGGCAGGCAGAAGCACTATACTGCATGGGACTCTTGACCAAGTCTGCGGCAACAAACTTCTGGGGTTCACCCTGTCCACTGCTAGATGATTCTCCACTGGAGTCGCCTTCACCAGCGGAGGATGCAGGACCCTCGCTAGAGGAGGAATCGCCTTCGGTTGCAGAAGAATCAGGCTCAGCCGCATCAGAAGACTCTGGTTCAGTTGCACTGGAAGAAGTCGGCTTTTCGCTACCGGAGGATTCGACCTCATTTCCGCTTTCGGAAGAAGCAGGGGTCTCAGCACTTTCATCCACATCCACAGAAATCAGGTAGAGGTTCGCAGAATCACCCTTAGTAATGGTATGCTTGCCAGCAGCAAGCTTCACCTTAACAATGCCTGCGGTTGCCGTATACTTAGTCCCGTCAATCTTGATGCCCTTTGCAAAATCTTCATTGAATACGAGCGTAATTTCAGCATCCTTCGCCAGAACAAAATCAATGGTCGTGATAGTTTCAATCTTGAGGCAACGAACCAGTTCCATGCCATCATAAGTCACAACACCCTTGCTGGTAGAAAGATTGCCAAGGAATTCGAAATAGTCGCTGCTGGCGCCCTCATCAGTGAAGTTATGAACAAGGCTCACGGAAATCGGCAACAAATCAGAGGAATCCTCAACAGGATCTTCGTTTGCACCAATGGAACTGGAGCTACCGGGTTTCACACTGCTGGAAGACACGGAATTAGAGGAGGTTGCAGCAGAGCTGCTGGACTTGCCAGAACTGGAAGAATTACCAGAACTGCTAGAAACCACGGGAGTTTCAACCACAGCTCCATCACCCTGGATGGACTTCACCTTGCCCACATAGGCAACCAGGGCATTCTTCAGAGCCTGATTTACTGCATAGGACTTGTCGTCGGCAGCGGTAAATTCCCACTTGAAGTCACCGCCATGGATACGGCCTGCATAGGTCATAACCTTCGTCTTTGCTGCATCAGGAGCGTCAGCGGTATACTTGTACATGATCTTGGTATCGACGTCAAAGTTGTTGTACTTGTTGGCTCCGGACTTGGAAACCACCGTTGCCGGAACCTGATCGTTACGATTTTCAACAACGTATGCATCAAAGTCCGTCTTGGTATTGATACCGCCAAGAGCAGTTCCATCCACACCATTCAAGCGATAGGAGGTAGCACCATAGGCAATGAAGGTACCACCTTCTGCAAACTTGTTGTTGTAAGCCTTGATGGAACCACCGGCTTCCTTACTGAAGGTCGCATTGTCGGTAGTGCTGGTGGTGGTGCCAGCATAAAGGTCGGAGCCCTGCATGGAAGTGAGCATGGGGAACTTGCAGTTACGGAAGTAGTTGCTTTCCATGAACACGGAAGAGCCCAGAGTGGAACCTGCACCGTACTTGGCATTGCCATCGTAGTAGTTGTTGTAAACGTGGGCGCTGTAGTAGCGGACACGGGGATGGCGGCTATCGGAATGGTCGTACCAGTTGTGGTGATAGGTAATGTAGTAGCCTTCGGTAGTACCTTCGGAAAGGCCCAGCAGATTGGACTTGCCATTATCGAAGAAGTGGTTATAGCTGAAAGTCACGTAGGTGGACTTCTTGCAGTCCAGTGCGCCATCGCCCTTCACCTGGTCTGCGTCAGAACCGGCATCGCCATAGAAGTAATCGTTGTTGTGAACCCAGATGTACTGGTCATTCTGCTGAAGGCCGATGTTATCGCCTTCGCTGCTGTTCACGTTCATGATGCCCATGTTGCGAACTTCCACGTTCTGGGCGTTCTTGATGCGGATGCCCCAGCCGTTTGCGGTAGCATCGGTACCGATACCTTCGACGGTCACGTAGGAGGTTTCAGAAGAGCCTAGGTCGATGAGCATGTCGCCAGCCACCAGGGAGTCGGAATCAGTGACGTTACCGATAAAGCGGAAGTCGAAGGGACGGGATTCGTAACCCTTCTTCATGCAGTTCAGAATTCCCTGGAAACTCTTGCAGGTAGTCTTCGTGCCCTTGGAATTGGTGACCACGTCGGCGGTAACCGTATTCTTCGTGTTGTTGGAAACGTACACCACCACGGCGCCGCTCTTAAGAGAACCATCGGCATTGTAGGCGCCAGGGACGCGACCATTGCTAAAAGCGAATCCTGCGCGATCATGAGGAAGAACGGTCACAGTCTTAGTCGCAGCAGCGCCTTCGGAACCGTTCACCACGGGAGCGACCTTGACAGTATGTTCGCCAGCCTTGAGGCCCACAGCGTCAGCACGCATATAGGAACCATAGCTGCGGATCAGCGGATCATCGATCTTGACGCCATCCACGTACACATTATAGCTGGAAGCGCCAGATTCAGGAGTCCATTCTGCAAAGGCAGACTCCAGCCAGCCTTCGGCGGTATTGATAGTCAGAGCCGAAGCGGAGGCTGCGAGACCAAGCACTGCGGCGGAGAGAGAAAGAGTTTTGAAGTTCATACACACATCCCATTTAAGTTTAATTTCAAGAGATTTCAAATGTTCTCAAATTTCTTCTCAAAATATAAACTCATTTTTCGTAAAAGTCAATACAAATAAACACAATTTTTCTTAAAAATTCCAAAAACAATGGCATCACAAGGCCTCTTACGTTCTCAAAAATACACAAGTACATCAGTAAAAACGTGTCCAAAGACACCAAAACTTTCATAAATGTGACATATTTTATATTTTCGCGCCCAGCCCACTTTTCACGCTCCCTGGACAGGAGAAAAATCTATCTTGTAGACCAGCATAGATTAGCGTTACAGGAGAACTAATGGAACCTTTACAATACCCATCCCTTGCGCAGATGTTTTTCACAAACTGCGAACGAGAAGACTTTCAGGGGTGGTACCACAGAAAGAACGAGCAATGGGTTTACTTTCCACGCGAAACCCTAAGAAACACAACAAGGTCCCTGGCTCTCGCCCTCAAAAAATACGGAATCCAGGCAGGACAAAGCATTGGAATCGTAGCTAACAGCTGTCCGGAATGGATCATGACGGATATTGCGTCTCAGCTGAATCACGCCTGCATCGTTCCCCTGTTCCCAAACATATCATCCGAAAATTTCAATTTTCAGTGCGATGACTCAAACGTACAGATCCTTCTGCTGAACAACGTCAACGAATTGGACGAAGCTCTCAGAGTCTGCCTGAATCGATTCAAACTGGTCATCTGCATAGACCCAACATCGGCCCTTCCCGAAAACGGCGTCTACTGGGGAAAACTTATCGGCGAAGGCGACGAACTCTCCAGAAATCCAGATTCTACACTCTGGCTGGAAAACCAGCTGTATTCCATCCGTCCAGACGACATATTCAGCATTATCTATACTAGCGGATCCACTGGACGTCCCAAGGGTGCCGCAATTAGCCACCGCAACATGCTGGTTCAAATTCAAACCATCAAGCGCGACATTCTCCAGCTGAACCGCAAAACAGACGTCGGCCTCGTGGTGCTCCCCATCGCTCACGTTCTAGAACGCATGACAACCTATTTCTTCATCCTGAGCGGAACAAAGGTCTACTTTGCCGACTCTCCCAAGAATACAGCAATGCTGATGAAGGAAGTCCGCCCCACAGCCATGATGGTCGTCCCCCGCATCCTGGAACGCGTTTACGAGAGCATGACCGCTGCAGGTGAAGGATGCCATGGACTTAAGCGCTGGCTCATCAACCGCGCCGTAAAAATTGCAAAAATCGAGGACCCGTTCCAAAAGCCAAGTATCGCCCACCGCATTTACGACAAACTGGTCTACAGCAAGATGCGCGAGGCAATTGGCGGACGCTTCCGCATCATCGTGTGCGGCGGCGGCGCATTAAATAAGTCCATCTGCCGATTCCTTCTGAACGTCGGCATAACCATCTGCGAAGGCTACGGCCTTACAGAATGTTCTCCCGTACTGTGCGTCAATGACCCCAAGAGGGTTCAGCCAGGTAGCGTAGGCTTCCCCCTCGCCCATCTGGATGTAAAGATTGGCGAAAACAACGAAGTTCTCGCCAAGGGCGATAGCGTCTTCAAGGGCTATCATAACCAGCCGGAACTGAACAAGGAAATTTTCACGGAAGATGGTTACTTCAAAACAGGCGACCAGGGTACATTTGATGAGGAAGGCAGACTGATTCTCACCGGCAGAATCAAGGAACTCCTGAAGACAAGTACCGGCAAATACGTAAGCCCCAATCCCATCGAAGTGGAAATCAGCCGCCACCCACTGGTGGAACAGGCCCTGGTTATCGCAAACGACAGAAAATTTGCATCTGTACTCATCTTCTTAAATCCCGTCAACGCCCGCAGATTCCTGCAACGCACCAAGGAGGATTTCGACATCGATCGCGCCATGGAATCCAAGCGAATCAACGAAGCCATTTCCAGACACATCAGTAGAATCAACAAGAAGCTGAATCACTGGGAACAGATCCGCAAGTGGACTTTCATTGGCGACAATCTCACCGTTGAATCCGGCCTGCTCACCCCGACGTTGAAGATTCGCCGCAAGGCCGCCGAGGAACGCTACACCGAGCAAATCGAGGAAATGTATAGGTAGGTTCCAGGCACGAGGTTCCAGGTTCTAAGCACGAGGCCACAGGAAGCGAACTGCACTAAAAAATCCGGCGAGTTGAACTCGTCGGATTTTTCATTTTTACGCTAATGGCGCCATTTTCTAGCTCAAAGGCCGTAGGCCGGCTCATTCCTCATAGGGAGGCGAAGCCAACCGACCTGATAGCCCTAAAAATCAGTTTTGCTGATTTTTAGAAGTGGATCACGCGGACCTTAACAACCTTATCAAGCTGAGCAAGCTTTTCCTTGATAGAGTCGTCGATGGAGCTTTCAATGTCGATCAGGTTGTAACCGATCTTGCCATTGCTCTTGTTAGAGAAAGAGGCAATGTTGATGTTTTCAGCACCGAACACCTTGGTGATTTCAGCGATCATGTTGGGAACGTCCTGGTTGATAACAACAACGCGGGTCTTGATGCCCATGTGAGGCTTGTCGTTCAATGCCGGGAAGTTCACGGAGTTACGAACGCAACCATATTCGATGTAGTCCTTCAGTTCTTCGACAGCCATGACTGCGCAGTTTTCTTCGGCTTCTTCGGTAGAAGCACCAAGGTGCGGGAAGCACTGGATCTTGTCGTGCTGGATCTGCTTTGCATCCGGGAAGTCACTGAGGTAACCCTGAAGAGTGCCGTTGTCAAGCATTTCATAGATGGGATCCATTTCAACGAGGCCGTTACGGGCGAAGTTCAGGATATGGGTACCCTTGAAGTTTGCAAGATTCTTGCGATTCAGGAGGTTTTCGGTAACGCCCTTGATGAACGGAACATGAACGGTGAGGAAATCGGAATTTGCAATCACGGTGTCGAGATCTGCAATTTCAACCTTGTTGGAAAGTTCATGCATATTGAGCGCATTGGGATACGGTTCATATGCGATAACGCGCATGTTCTTCCAACGTGCATAGTTAGCAACCAGAACGCCAATCTTGCCCAGGCCGATAACACCGAGAGTCTTACCGGCAAGTTCAGAACCAGCAAACTTCTTCTTACCGCTTTCAACGGTCTTAGCCATATCCGGATCGTTCAAGTCAAGTGCCTTAACCCAGTTTGCAGCCTGAGCAACATTACGAACAGCCATGCCGAGGACGGTCATGACAAGTTCTGCAACAGCATTAGCATTTGCACCCGGAGTATTGAACACGCAGACACCCTTTGCGGAAGCCTTATCGATGGTGATGTTGTTAACACCAGCACCAGCACGTGCCACAGCAAGAAGGCCGTCAAAATTATCGGTATCAACCTGAGCAGAACGCACCAGGATTGCATCCGGATTTTCAACGGTATCAGAAACCTGATAGTATGCTCCAAACAGGCTAAGGCCCTTCTTGGAGATGTTGTTCATAGTCTTAATAGTTGCCATGATTTGTTATTCCTTATTTTGTTTATGTTAAAAATTCTTTTTAGCAATCAGTTTTGAGCCGTGAGCCTTGAGTTTTTTATAAGCGCGACTCGCGGACTTTCGCTCACAGCTCAATGCTCACCACTCACCGCTTACTTCGCTTCCGGCGCATCTACCCAGCGGCCACGTTCCTTGATGAGAGCCACCAATTCTTCGATAGCGTCTTCTTCGGGGATGTTCTTCTTGACCGCAGTCTTACCTTCGAACAAGGTAATGCGGCCCGGACCGCCACCCACGTAACCGAAGTCGGCGTCAGCCATTTCACCAGGACCGTTCACAATGCAGCCCATGATGCCGATGGAGATATCGGACAGATGACCGAAGCGGGCCTTGATCTTGCCCATGACTTCCTGGATGTTGTAGAGGGTACGGCCGCAACTGGGGCAGCTGATAAAGTTGGTCTTACTGCGACGGCAGTAGGCAGCCTGGAGGATATCAAATGCCAGGAGCACAGAATCCTTGGCACTCTTATAGCCATCGATGACGACAGCGTCGCCGAGACCGTCGGTAACCAGGCTTCCGATGTCAGCGGACACGCGGAGCATGTCGTTGTCGGAGTCGGTAATATTTGCGTAAAGCAGGATGGGATCCTTGCGGCCAGCGGCAGCAAGAGCGGAAGCCATGGCGCGAACACCCATGACCATTTCCTTGCCAGTATAGCAGAAGACGGAGCCATCAGGAACGGAAGCAGGATTTGCGGCAAAGCCTGCAATGTCCATGGAGTCCTTGAATTCAACAACGGGCTTGGACTTCAGGTCGGCCACCGCGAATTCTGCAGAGCGACGTTCGCCGGTGAGGCTTACTGCGTCTGCCTTGACGCCAACCTTCACAGGAGCGCTACCGCCGATTTCTACACCATTCAAAACCACCGGCGTTGTTTCACGACGTTCATAGTGGTAGGGATCCTTTTCAAGAACAGGAACCGCATAGCTTACCGGTGCCACACCCTTATCAGAAGGCAGGGCGCAGGCCTTGATCAGGTCATGAGCCACGGGGACTTCGGCCACAGGATCTTCGGTCAAAGAAACGCGGATCGTATCAGCCAGGCCATCCAGCAGGAGAGCACCAATGCCTGCAGCGGACTTCATACGGCCATCGGCACCAGCACCAGCTTCCGTCACGCCTACGTGGAACGGATAGGGTTTGAAGCCTTCCTGCTTGATACGTGCAGCCAGCATACGGTAGGCGGCAATTGCCACACGAGGATTGCTGGACTTAAGGGACAGGACCACCTGGTCGAAATGTTCAGCTTCGCAGACAGCCAGGTATTCAATGGCGCTTTCCACCATGCCTTCCACGGTGTCGCCATAGCGGTAAATCATACGGGCGCTGAGAGAGCCGTGGTTCACGCCGATACGGATGGCACGGCCAAGGCGCTTAGCCTCCTGCACAAAGGGAGTAAACTGTTCGGCAACCTTAACCTTCCCTTCTTCAAACATGGCATCGGTCTGATTTTCCAGAGTAAGGATGCCGGTATCCACGAAGTTACCCGGATTGATACGGACCTTTTCCACCCACTTGAGGGCTTCGAATGCGGCCTTAGGCTGGAAATGAATGTCGGCGGATACAGGAATCTTGCAACCGGCTGCGCGAATACGTTTCATGACCTCTTCCAAACCAGCGGCATCAGCGAAAGTCGGAGTGGTAATTCGAACCAAGCCACAGCCCGCCTTGGCGAGATCCAAGGTCTCCTGGACGGTCTTTTCCACGTCCTTGGGCTTGGTGGTAGTCATGGATTGAACGAGTATGGGAGCTCCGCCCCCGATCAAGGCATCGCCAACGCGAACCTGTACAGTTTCCCTGCGGACTGCGTTCAAGCGGTCGGCAACATAGGGGAATGCAGAAAAATTAGTCATGACACAAATTTAGGAATTTAGGGTAATTTGGCACGGCCATCCCTCCAAAATGGGCCAAAATCAGCAAAATTACTTTGTACGTATCCCAAAATGAGCTTATTTACGCTTTTTCATCAAATTTTATCATTTTTCGTATTTTTTTGCACAATCCTCGCCCCCGAACCTAAAAACACCCCGATTTTACTCCCCTTTTTCAAATCTTTAACCTTTAACCTTTATCCTTTATCCTATATTTATCTCAACGTCATTTCACCTTGGTATTCCCGACCAGTTAAATTCCACTGGGAGTGAATGTAGAATACTCGGGTGCAAACGTGTAAATCAGTAAAACAAACAAACCAAAAGGAACAGGTAGTAAAATGGCTACTATTACTAAAGAAAAGGCTGCAGAAATCACCGCTAAGTTTGGCGCAAACGAAAAGGACACCGGTAACGTCCGCGTTCAGATCGCTCTCTTGACCGAAAAGATCAAGAACCTCACTGAACATGCCAAGCAGCACAAGAAGGACCACCACTCCCTGCGTGGTCTGTCCATGATGGTTGCAAAGCGCAAGACCCTCCTCAAGTACTACGGCGAAAAGGACATCGTCGCACAGCGCGCTCTCATCAAGGAACTCGGTCTCCGCGGCTAATACAACTGGAGATTTAAATTATGTCTATTGACGCATACCAGGCCAAGTACGGCAAGATGCTCGATCCGAAGGAAGAGTCCGTTACTCTTCCCGACGGCCGTGTACTCACGTTCGAAACTGGCAGACTGGCAAAGCAGGCTCGCGGTTCTGCTGTTGCCAAGATGGGTGATGCCTTCCTCCTTTCCACCGTCTGCTATGGCGAAGAAAAGGATGGGGACTTCTTCCCTCTGACTGTCGAATATCGCGAAAAGTCTTACGCTGCTGGTCGCCTCCCGGGCGGCTACAGCAAGCGCGAACCGGGTCGCCCGTCCGACGAAGAAATCCTCTCCGCTCGTATCATCGACCGCCCGATCCGCCCGATGTTCCCTGAAAACTTCACTCGTGAAGTCCAGGTCATCGTCCAGGTTCTCTCTGCCGACAAGTCCTTTGCTCCGGACGTTCTCGGCGTTAGCGCCGCATCTCTTTCCATCGGCCTTTCCGAACTCCCGTTCGAACAGCAGGTTGCAGCAGTGCGCGTTGCTGTCGTCGACGGCCAGAACATCGTGATGCCGACTTACGACCAGCTCGCTGTGGCCGATCTTGACCTGGTGGTCGCCGGTACAGAAGACTCTGTCTGCATGGTCGAAGGTGGTGCTTACGAAGTTTCCGAAGACACCATGATTGGCGCAATCCTCGCCGGTCACGAAGTCATCAAGGAAATGTGCAAGGCCCAGCAGAAGCTGGTGGAACGTTGCGCAAAGCCCAAGATGGAACTGAAGCCCCAGCACGTGGGCGAAGAACACGAAAAGCTCCTCGCTACCGTTAAGAAAGTCGTTTGGGAAGAACTGAACAAGGACGTTCATTCCAACATGGTGAAGACCGACTTCTATCCGGCAATGGCAGACCTCTGCAAGCGCATGCTTGAAGATGAACGCATTACCGCTATTACCGGTGCTGGCGACGAAGCTGACGCAAAGCTCGTTGCCGATGCAAAGGCTATCTTCAGCGATTACGAACGCACCGCAATGCGTGAAATGATCCTGAACGAACATGTTCGTCTCGACGGCCGTACCACTACCGAAGTCCGCCCCATCGAAATCGAAATGGGTGTGCTTCCCCGTGCTCACGGTTCCGCTATCTTCCAGCGCGGTGAAACCCAGGGTCTCGTTATCTGCACCCTCGGCACCAAGGCTGACGAACAGCGCTACGAAAGCTTGCAGGGCGAAGGCTCCAAGAGCTACATGCTTCATTACAACTTCCCGCCGTACTCCGTCGGTGAATGCAAGAAGCTTGGCCTTTCCCGCCGTGAAATCGGTCACGGTCACTTGGCCGAACGTTCTCTCGCAGCAGTTCTTCCGCTGCCCGAAGACTTCCCCTATACCATCCGCGTTTGCTCTGAAATCGAAGAATCCAACGGTTCTTCTTCCATGGCTTCCGTTTGCGGTGGCTGCCTCAGCTTGATGGACGCAGGCGTTCCTATCAAGGCTCCGGTTGCCGGTATCGCAATGGGCCTCATCTCCGAAAAGGGTTCCGTGAAGGAAGGCGGCAAGATCGAAATCTTGTCCGACATTACCGGCACTGAAGACCACCTCGGCGATATGGACTTCAAGGTGACTGGTACCGCCGAAGGTATCACCGCCTTCCAGATGGATATCAAGATCCGCGGCATCACTCCGGAACTCATGCGCCAGGCTCTCGAACAGGCCAAGCAGGGTCGTCTCCACATCTTGAACAAGATGACTACCCTCGGTCTCGCAGAACCTCGCCCCAAGGTTTCCGAAAAGGCTCCGACCATGATCAAGATGAAGGTGCCCACCAACAAGATCCGTGACGTTATCGGTTCTGGTGGCTCCGTCATTAAGGGCATGCAGGCTCAGACTGGCTGCACCATCAACATCGACGACAACGGTAACGTTGACATCGCTGCTCCTAGTGGTAAGGCTGCTGCAGTTTGCCGCCGCATGATTGAAGAACTCACTGCTGAACCTGAAGCCGGTCGCAAGTACAAGGGCAAGGTGAAGACGATCCAGCCGTTTGGCGCATTCGTTGAAATCCTCCCGGGTCGCGACGGTCTCGTTCACATCTCCGAACTTGCTGACCATCGCGTTGACAAGGTCGAAGACGTTGTTCACGTCGGTGACGAAGTCGAAGTTCTCTGCCTCGGTGTCGACCCGAAGGGCAAGGTAAAGCTTTCCATGAAGGCTCTGCTCCCTCCGAAGCCGGCTGAAGCTGCACCTGCTGCAGAAGCCCCTGCCGCTGAAGCTCCCGCAGCACCCGCTGCCGAAGCTCCTGCAACCGAAGCTTAATGTAAATCATTGAACTTTAGGCAAACGCCTGGCTTTAGCCAGGCGGTTGTTTTTTTTTCACCGAACATCCTCTCATTTTTGTTCAATTCTCTGCACCTCCTAAAAAAAATCTATTATTCACTATAGTGGCGTATTGATCTAATTGGGACATATGGAAGCAGGCTTGATTTACTTAACAGTGTTGTTCGTAATGTCAGCGATTAATGTCGCTGTCCTTGCCCTATTTTTTAAAAAACAGCAGAACAACTACATTTTTTACTGTTTTCTCACCATTCTCATGGCCAACTTCGGCCACATGCTCATAGGATATTCCACATCGACGGAGGGAGTCATTATTGCCAATAAGGTGAATTACCTTGGCGCCTCATTCCTGCCAATGTTCATGTTCTTTGCACTTTTGCAAGTTTGCAGATTTAAAATCAACACCATTACACACACCGTCATTATAGCGCTCAGCCTCCTTGTGTGCTTTCTGTCCATGTCTGTTGGGTATACGGACTGGTATTACACATCCATCGAACATTTCATTCAGTATGGAATCGGCAACTACAAAGCGGAATACGGCTGGGGCCACGGCGTATTCAACTTCATGTTGGCATTCTACGTGATTGCCGATCTAGTCGCAATCATCTACGCCTACGTCAAAAGAAGGAATGTTTCGCTCAAAAACATTCTTGCCATGTCAGCTATCGAGATCATTTCAATTTCGTCCTTCCTAATATCTCGTGCCATCGACAATGATGTTTTGGTAATGCCCATGGTCTACGTCATTGACCAATTCATTCTAATATTTATGTGTACAAATATCAGCTGGTACGATGTATCGCTAATGGTTATTGAATCCCTGGAAAAGAACAACACCAACGCGTTCATTTCTTTCACTAACCGCAAGCACTACATGGGCAGCAACAACATTGCGGAAAAAATGTTCCCTGGAATCGGCGCCAACCGAGTAGACCGCCCCCTACCCAAGGAATCCATTCTCGGTCAGCTGTTCACTCCTATCCTAGAAGACTTAAACAGCGGAAAAAAAATCACCCAGTGCGATTTTTCCTACAACAAAAAACATTACAACTGCACCATCAGAACACTCCCCCAATGGTCCAGCAGCAAACTCTACCTGTTTAGAATCCAGGATGATACAAACTCCTGGAGCCATATCCATGAACTCGGTTTAAGCAACGACTCGCTCAAGAAAACTGTCGAAGAGCACAACGCCTTAATGCAGACCATGCAGGAACAGATGATCGTAGGCATGGCATCCATGGTGGAAAGTCGAGACAATAGCACCCAGGGGCACATAAAGCATTCCAGCCATGTTGTAAAAATTCTTGCCGAAAAAATGCGCAAGGATCACGTATTCGGCCTGGATGACGAATTTTTCGACATACTCATCTCGGCATCTTCCATGCATGATCTCGGAAAAATCGCCCTGGACGATTCCATTCTTCGCAAGCCAGGGCGATACACTCGCGATGAGTTCGATATCATGAAGACTCATGCAGAAAAGGGTGCAAAAATCGTAAGAAACCTGCTCGCCGGAGTAAAATCCGAGCGTTACATCACCATCGCAAAAAATGTGGCAAACTACCACCACGAACGTTGGAATGGCTCAGGCTATCCGCAAAAGCTGGTGGGGCATGAAATTCCCATTGAAGCAAGAATCATGGCCATTGCAGACGTCTATGACGCTCTGGTCAGCAAACGCTGCTACAAATCCCAGGTATCTTTCGGCGAAGCCGAGCGCATTATTCTTGAAGACATGGGCACCCTATTCGACCCAAACCTAAGGTATTATTTCGTTTCCTGCACCCAGGATATAAGATCCTACTACCTAAACGCAGACCGTTAATCCAAGGCTCATAAAGATGATCATCACCTATTTAGTCGGCATGTTTATTCTTGCGTTGGCAAACGCCTGCGTCTTGTCCATATGCTACCGCAAGCAGATCAGCACCTACATCACAACGCTGTTCTATTCCGTCGTGGTGGCTAATTTCGGTCTACTGGCCCTGGCACTCTCCAAGTCCCTGGAAGGAGCCTTAGTAGCCATTAAAATTTCATACCTGGGAGCAAGCTTCCTTCCCCTTCTATTCCTACTTGTCATCCTCCAGGTCTGTAAGTTTAATTTTCCCACCATGGCCAAAATCCTGTTGTTGTTTTTTAGCGCCAATGTATTCGGCCTTTCCTGCACCATTGGATATACAGACATCTACTACAAATCCATCCATTTCATATCCGAAAATGGCGTTGGCAATTATCTAGTTGAATATGGACCTGCCCATATTCTGTGGGACCTTCTGCTAGTGGGATTCACCCTATCAAATATTTTTGTCATACTTTACGCAGCCAAGGAAAAGAAAAACGTCAGTTACAAGAACCTGGTGATGCTTGCTATCCTGGAACTGGCAACCATCATCATTTTCATCGTGGCAAGATCTTTCAATTGCGACCCTCTCATTATGCCTCTGATATATGTTCTCGATGAATTCGCACTATTGTATATCAGCCTCCATATCAAGATGTACGACATCAAGTACTCTGTGCTGGAATCCCTGACAGAGCAGAATGAACTCGCCTTTGTTGCATTTTCCAGTAACGGGAACTACCTGGGCTGTAACGACATCGCGCTCCAGTATTTTCCCGAGTTTTCAAACTACCGCATTGACCATGTTCTAGATGCAGACGACGATTCCAGTAAACTGTTCAACGACATTCTTAAAAACGATCTGTCTTCCGAACAGGAAAAAACGTTTGTCATTACCTTCAGAGACAAACATTACAAGTTAATGTCTCGCGTCGTATCCACCAGCACCGGTTCCGAAAAAATTCTTTTCCTCATTGAGGACATCACCAAGACACAGCAGTACATTCAGTGGCTTAACTCCAACAAGACCGAATTGGAATCCAAGGTAGAAAGCAACAAAAAACAGATCCATGCACTGCAGGAGCAAATCATCGTAGGCATGGCGCAAATGGTAGAAAGCCGAGACGCCAATACGGGCGGGCACATCAAGCGGTCCAGCGACGTTGTTGCCATATTGGCAAGAGAAATGAAGAAAGATTCAACCCTTTCCTACGACGAAAACTTCTACAACGCCCTAATCTCTGCAGCACCAATGCACGACCTGGGTAAAATCGCCATTGATGACGGAGTGCTGAGAAAACCTGGAAAATTTTCTTCCGAAGAATTCGAAGAAATGAAGACTCACTCATCCAAGGGCGCAGCCATCGTCGAGAACCTGCTTACGGGCATTGAGTCCCCTTACTTTGTGGACATTGCAAAAAACGTCGCCCTAAGCCACCACGAACGATGGGACGGCAGCGGCTACCCCAACAGACTCGTTGGCGAAAATATTCCCATTGAAGCCCGTATCATGGCCATTGCCGATGTCTACGACGCGCTAGTCAGCAAGCGCTGCTACAAGGAAAAGATGACCTTTGAAGAGGCCCATAAAATCATCATCAGTTCCATGGGCACGCATTTCGACCCCAGCCTTCAGAAATACTATGAAAGCTGCAGAGCTGATTTTGAAAACTATTACAGTAACAAAGACTAGTTCTCACAAGCATGCTTGACTCACTCAACCTTAGCTTTTCTTTTTACGACTGGCTCCTGGTAGTCATGGTAACAGCCTTAGGCGTATTCAGTGCCTACACAAAGGATCCACAATTAAAAGCGGTAGCCGCAACCATCCCCATTCCCTGCGGATTCGCCTATCTGGCGGTAGGACTTCCCATGGGAGCAGCCAATGCTATTTCTGGATTCATGTGCTACCTGTACGTCCTGATTGTCCGCGCACTTCACTACAAGGCTAAACTGCCAATTATTCCAAGCATTGCGGCAGGTCTTGTCTTCTTTGTCCTGCTAGGCACCTTCCTTATGCCTCGCGTTCCCGACAGCGAAGTTTTTTTTCTTGGAGTTTGCGCATTTGACTTTATCGTAGGAGTCATCGTTTTCCAGAAACAAAAATACAGTTCCGGAGTCCGTTACAAAACACCTCTCCCCATTTACATCAAGGCTCCGGCTATCGCAGGTGTCGTCAGCGGTCTCATGCTCATCAAGCGCCTCATGGGCGGTTTCTGCACCAGTTTTCCCATGATGAATTCCATCGTCAGCTATGAAAGCCGTTTTTCCCTGGATGACCAGTGCAGGCAATTGCCTCTATTCCTGATTGCGGGCCCCATCATGTTCATTGAAATGCACTTCATTGAAACACGCCTAGGATGGAACCACTGGTTTGTTCTCTTGGCTGGCTACGCATTATTCGCATGCATTTATTGGCCCCTGAACAAGGAACTGAAACGTCGCAACGAATGCAATTACAACGGAAAACCGGAAAGTTCCGCAAGCTAAGTTGGCATAAGGCAAGCATGGAAAAACTGGAATTCAGGATTATCGCAAGAATCAGGAGTGACTTTCCGGAAAAGTTCGGAATTCCCCGTCAAAGCGGTTTACTCGGACAGCTGAAATCCACCATAGTCTTTGAACCAGAATTCCGCAACGCAGACGCCCTACGAGGCATGGATGGGTTTAGCCACTTATGGCTCCTTTGGATTTTCTCGGAAAACATAAGAGACACCTGGAGTCCAACGGTAAGACCTCCAAGACTTGGCGGAAACAAGCGACTGGGCGTTTTTGCCACCCGCAGCAGTTTTCGCCCCAATCCTATCGCCATGAGCTGCGTGAAGATTGAGGAAATCAACCTGAGCACACCCGACGGCCCTCAAATTGTGGTAAGCGGAGCCGACCTGATGGACGGCACTCCCATCGTGGACATCAAGCCATACCTCCCCTACTCAGACAGCAAGCCTGATGCCTCCGGAGGTTTTGCCGAAAGCGTCCGGCATGAGACTCTGGAAGTGGAAATTTCATCGGAAATCCTGGAAAAATTTCCCGAAGACAAAAGGGAATCCCTTCTGGAAATTCTAAAAGAAGATCCGCGCCCCCATTACCAGAACAATCCTGACAGACTCTATGGCCTAAGCTTTGCAGACCACGAAATAAAATTCAAGGTTTGCGACAGTACTTTAAGAGTCATATCCATAAAAAGACTCTAAATTGGTAAAAAAACGATTTGCAATTGCTTATGAATTGCTAAAAAATTTATATTCCCTTACAAACAACTAAAAGAGGATTTTATGAAGAAACAAATTTTGGCAATGCTCGCAATTTCCAGCGCATGCATTCTCGGCGCCTGCTCTGACGATCCGGAACCGACCATGACTGAAAAATGCAGCAAGGGTCTCAGCAAGGACTGTCTCGTGGGCAACTGGAGCCTGACCTCCATCAATGACATCAACAACAAGGATGTCGTACTCCGTCCTTACGCAAACCCGGGTCTCCTTGAAATCAAGGGCAATGGTGAATTCACCTACACCACCTCTACCGACGCAAGCTCTCCTATGGCACTGAATCAGTGCGGTGGTATCCCCAACTATGGTACTTGGACCATTGATAACGCAGCAAAGACCGTCTCCTTCAAGATTACCGTTGGCGACTGCCTCTATGGTTCTGCAACATTCACTCCGGAAATTGACGCCGCAGAACTCAACCTGAAGGGAGCATTCTTCCAGCGTTCCGATCTTGATGATGAATCTACCAAGGCAAGCGCCTCTGAAGTGTTCATTCGTCAGTAAAGGTTACTTCCAGCGGTTTGCCTCATAACGGGCGAACTCCAGCAGGGCGGCTTCACAAGCCGCCTTTTGCTTTTTCCAGCGATTTATCCTGGATCCTGATTCTGACGTCAATCTTTCTCCAGACAACTTTAAGCCGTTTTCAATACGAACACTAAAGGCAGACACTGTCTCGCCAGGAGCCCTAAGCCAGCCATAGGACGCCACTATTTTCTCAGCCTTATTCAGGCGAGCCACCCACAGCAAAGCATCATCGGACACCACATTTTTTCTTGTCCGCTTCCGTCCCCTGAATTTCAGGAAAAGAACCGCAAGTACCATCATGGCAAGAATTCCGTAGAATAGAGGGCTATTTAAAATCCGGTCCGAATAGCTCTGCCATCCGTCCACAGTCTGACGCCATTGACCATCCTTCAGCAAATGGAATATGTAGGAAAAACGTCCCTTAACACCCTCCCATTTCATTTTGAACCAGGATTCGCCTTGAAGTCCAACTACAGGAATTGGCGGCGTCGGATCAAAAGGGAACCATTCTCCATCCACAAGGACTTCAAGCCAGGCGTGGCTATGCAATCGACGATACAGAACGTAGGGTCGTCCAGAAACCCGCTCCGGATGAGCAAATCCCGTCACATATCGAGTTGGAATTCCAACTCGTCTCAAAGCAAGTGCAGCCAAGGTTGCATAGTATTCGCAATATCCTTCCTTTGCATTCCAGAAGACCATCAAGGGATCTCTCCCCCCAGCCCCGCCATGGAAAAACTTCCGTTCCAATCCTGGAATTTGCAATGAATACCTGAAATTCTGAGCAAAATAATTCTTCACCTTTGAAACCTTGCCCACATCATCCAAAGAATCTCCGGTAATTCCCATAGCCAAAACCACAGTATCTACAAAATCCGCATAGCGAGACCCTATTTGCAAGAAGGCAGAATCCAGATTTTCGTCCTTTAGCGAAAGAGACTCTCCCACATAGTAATACCAGTCGCTGCGATTTCCGTTCGCCCCCGCAAAGACATTGGTGGAATAGTAATCCAGAGAATCCGTATTTTTTGCAGCCACACCGACAGCATTGGGAGCCGCAAAGAAAAATCCAAAATTATCCAGTGCTGCCTGGACCCACACAGCACGGACATTCGCTGCCCTCGTAGAAGAATCCTTTGATTCGAAAACAGCGTAATCAACATTATAGTAGGCAGAATAAAGTTTCTGACTAGGCTTTGGAGGAAGCTTCCATATTCCCGCCAGATACTTTTCATACACTGCCGCCCGCATATATTCAGGAGCCAGCGTATCCCACACACGAAGGACGACCTGTTCGTTATAGCGGGAACGGTAATTGCTGCCAAAGGAACCCAGGGCAGCCACAGCGTCAAAGCCCATTACGCGGGTCCGTTCATTATAGTCATCCGCCCAGCGACCACTATAATGGCGGTGATTTTTCCAGTACTGCCACCCACCAAAGGAAGCCCCTCCAAACCCAACCAACAGCATTAGAAACAAAAGGTTTTTGTACAGGGCTGTCTTTGGGCGGCTATAGGCATGAAGCGCCAAAAGCAAGCCAGCAACACCTAGCCATACACATGGGCGCGGTGCCTGGAACATCCCCATAAGTAAGGCCGCCACCCCATCAAAGACAACGAAGACTTCATAGCCACCTTTGCCCAGACTTCTTTTTTGCAGCCATGCAAGAAACAGCAAATACCATCCCGGAATAAAGACAATATAGGGAGAAACGCCATAATCAACGCCCGGAGTAACGGTCCACCATAAGGCGCAAGGAACAATAGCCCCATAGGCAAATAATTTTCTATAGGGTACATTCTGACTTTTGACATGAATGTACAGGAATCCTATGGCAAAAAGAATTCCCAGAAAAACTAGACCACTGCTGACGCCCAAGTTAACTGCGGCAATACACAGGAACAATGTCTTGCAGATTTCGCGAAAGTCCCTCATAGAGAAACCTCCTGGTTGGCTGCAGCAACGGACCCATGAATTTTAGACATTTCCAGCACAAGAATACGATCATCCGTGGCAAGGGATTTTGTGGAAAGAATCACCTGCTTGTGGACAAGGGAATCTTCAGTCGCAAACAGACCTAGACGCAGCACTGGCCCCATTGGGCGAGCTGCAGGAGACCATGGATTTCCCGTTTTCCTGGGCGCATACTTTGGAATTCGCGCAAGAGATTCTAGAAGGGACATCCCCCCATCCCCCTGCACCAGGGGAAATTCCTCATCACCAATGAAGAAACGTCCAAGGGCACCTCGTTCCTGAAGCCACAGGCCCACACCGGCAGCAAGACGAATTAGAGGTTCCACCAGGTGACGCTGAGAAAAACTTTCCACAGAAGGGTCAAGTACAAGAACGGCACCAGCCCCACGCTCCGTCTCAAATTCCTTCGTAAAGGGTTTCCCGTAGCGGGCAAAAGCCTTGTGGTGCAGGTCACGCAGGGAATCGCCCTCCCTATATTCACGAACACCAGTGAAATCCAGCCCCCTCGTAAGGCTAGGCATCAACAAAGGGGCGAAAACCATACCGCTGGCACCTGATGTCAGGAACGGGAATTTTTTTACGGTTATAGGACGGGGATAGACAAGAAGTTCTGAAGAACCCGCACTTATTGCATACTGTAGCATTCCTCGAATTTCAGGAATATTCGCCGCCACAATGGGAAGTTTATAAGCTCCACGAAACTTTGTCTGCAAGCCGCACTGAAGTTCCGCTGTTTCGCCAGCAGCAAGAGAAGAGCCCGTTCCCATGACGCAAGTAAGACTAGGATCAATTCTGTAACACCCCATGGATACAGAATCAATCTTATTCAGCGCCGTCAACGTCATGCGAACCTTAGCCTGCGCCCCTTCGAAAACAGGGGTCGCCTCTATCGAAGAAAAATTCACCTTTGTCTTTCTGCAAGTCAGGAACAACGTTGGGACTAGCGCCAGGAAAAAGAGGAAATCTAATCCGCAGAAAATCCAGGCAGCCCAGAAACCAGGCACCATTCCAGCAAACATGGAAAAAAGCAGTAGGGCAGCTGCTCCGCGCCCCGCCGGCGTAAACCATTCCTGCCAGAAGTAATAGACACGCATCAAAAGTCCCGCACGCCTTGGGGCGCGGGGAATTGCGTCTAGAAACCAGCGGGCAAAGGACGTCTTCTCCATGAGTTTACACTAGGATTGATGAACCCTTCACTTAGGTACCGCCACCTGCTTCAGGATTCCTTCCAGAATCTGTCTAGAAGCAGAAGAAGAACCGCTATCCTTTGCAAATACACGATGTTCCATGACCGGGAAGAAAACCTTCTGCAGGTCATCAGGGTTGACGAAATCCCGTCCATTCACGTAAGCGCAGGCCTGAGCCATCTTTACCAGGTTCAACCCTGCACGGGGGCTTGCTGCCAGGCGAACCTTCGGATCAGAGCGTGTCGCCTGCACGAGTGCAACCGCATAACGCTCCAGGGATTCGTCAATATGGATTTTTCGAACCTGCTTACGCACTTCGAGTATTTCCGCAGGAGTCGTCACCGGCTTCACTAAGTCCACCGGGCGGCTTTCACGATGGCTTCTCAAAATCTGCAATTCCGTTTCCTCGCTGGGATACCCTAGGGAAAGACGAACCATAAATCGGTCCATCTGCGCCTCGGGCAACGGAAACACCCCATGGAACTCCACCGGATTTTCCGTCGCCAGCACCATGAAAAGTTCCGGCAATAGATGACGTTCGCCCTCCAGGCTTACCTGGCGTTCTTCCATTGCCTCCAGCAGAGCACTCTGGGTTCGTGGGGAAGCACGGTTAATTTCATCCGCCAAAAGAATCTGCGTAAAGACAGGTCCCCTACGTATTTCAAAGTCACCAATATTTGCCTTAAACACCGCCCCACCAGTAACGTCTGCCGGTAGCAAATCCGGAGTAAACTGGATTCTTGCAAAATCGGCCCCAATGGCAGCAGCGAGAGCCTTCGCCAAAGTTGTTTTGCCAGTACCGGGAACATCTTCAATCAATACGTGTCCATCTGCAAGAAGTGCCATGGCCAGCATACGGACCTGTTCGTTTTTTCCCAACAGGACCTTATCCAGAGTATCAATAAATTTTTGAATCATAACCCTAAAATAATCAAATTTGAGAAATTGTGGAAGCAGTCGCCCTCACCGCAACTATTCCACACCATACCAATAGGAATTACTATATTTTGGAAAATAGGAAAAAATGAGGTACTATGTCTACTAACGGAAAAAAAGTCGCCGTAGGTCTTTCTGGCGGAGTGGATTCTGCCCTGGCCGCCTGGAAGCTGAAACAGGAAGGCTACGAAGTCGTCGGCGTCACCATGGCCACCTGGGACGGCTCCCTGGACATCCCCGAAGTGGAAGGCCGCGAAGGCTGCTACGGCCCCGGAGAAGACAAGAGCATCGAAGAAGCCAAGAAGGTGGCCGAGCGCCTTGGCATCCCCCACTTTACAGTTTCCGTTACCGACGACTACAAACGACAGGTTCTGGATTATTTCCGCGCAGAATATCGCGCCGGCCGCACCCCAAACCCCTGCGTCCGCTGCAACCAGACCATTAAATTTGGCGCACTCCATCGGGCGGCCCGCAAGATGGGCATAGAATTCGATTACTTCGCCACCGGTCACTATGCCCGTCTAGATTTCAACCACCCCGGCGAGCCAATTCTAAAGAGCGCCATAGACAAAACCAAGGACCAGTCCTACTTTCTGTCCCGTCTTTCTCCGGAACAGCTTTCCACCGTGCTTTTCCCTCTGGGGGAAATGCACAAGGAAGATGTAAAGGCTCTCGCCCGCGAAATTGGCTGGGACGATTTTGCATCCAAGAAAGAAAGCCAGGACTTTCTGGAATGCGGCGACTACTCTGTCCTCTTTGACGAATCCGACAACGTTCCCGGCGACTTTGTGGACATGAACGGAAAAGTTCTCGGCAAGCACAAGGGCATCGTCCACTACACCATTGGCCAACGCAAGGGACTAAATATCGGCGGACAGCCGGAACCTCTCTTTGTAGTATCCATTGACGCCGCCAAGAACCAGGTGATCCTGGGCCCCCGTTCTGCCCTCTCCTGCACAGAAGTCCGCGCGCACGACGTAAATCTCTTTGTGGCAGAAGACTCTCCCCTACTGAAGGGAGCATTGAAGGCTCGCATCCGCCTGGGCCATAACGGCGCAGAAGCGTTCATCGACTCCATCACCCCCGACGAAATCAAGGTTCACTTTACGGAACCACAGTTCGCCTCCACGCCTGGCCAGATTCTTGTGCTGAATGCAGGCGACGGTGTGGTAGCCTCCGCCATCATAGACAAGTAGGACAATTCCCACAAAAGAAAAAAGCCGCGGGTCAAACGAGAACCGCGGTTTTTCCATATTCTTTCAAATAAGCTTATTCGTAGATAGCCACTTCCCACTTTGTTGGCAAGGCGGGAACACTCTCATCCGTATGGGTAAAGGTGAATCCTTTTTCGTTCAAATCGGAAACACGCCCCATGATACCAATTGCACAGGAAGTTTTCAGGCAGGCTTCATTTTCCATCACCAGCACATCGCCATAGACATCCCAGGAACCATTTTTCAGCTCCTTGGTCGTTGTTCCCTGGAAGGCCGTGAGAGCAAAAGCCTTACTTGAACTCAGTTCCAGAGTCCAGTCCAGTCCATCGACGACAACAGCCCATTCCTTGACCAGGTTCTCTGCAGATACTGCCTTAAACTTGAAGGTATCCTTATCGCATTTCAGTTCCTTACCGTTGGTAAAGTTCAGGTCATAGTCAGAAGACACGGAGGCCGTCTGAATGGATGGCACCGGAGCGTTAAAGAACGTGGGAGTCATCAACAGGTAGTTGCGCTGGATATCTGCATAACCGGCAGCCCAGGAAACCTGCTTATCATCCACCATGTTTTCAAGCAGGTAGCGACCTTCATAGAAACTGTAGACTCGCGTGGTATCACCGTCTTCGCAAGTCATGCGCTTTCCAACTAGAGTATCGCCACTGGCAATCACTGTGCCGGGAACACGAATCGGAGCAGATTCCACGTCAGCATATTCTCCCTTGCCAACAGCATACTGCAGTTTTTCTTCTTCATTCACAATGAAGGAAATCTTTGCTCCATCCTTAACCATGGCCTTCAGGGAGTCAATTGCCCCCTTGCCATTAATAGCGGCAACAGCCGCATTTTCGGAATCAATGGAAAGAACACCATCCTTGAAATCAGATCGGACGGCAACCCATGCCGTATCTGGAATCCAAAGGGAGAACAGGTCATGCTTGGAACCAGTTGCCAAATAGATATCCGTGCCAAAAAGGCCCTTAAAGACCATGTTCTTTTCGAGGTCATCGATTGTTGCAGGGCGGGTTCCCTTAGGACCTTTCTCACTTTCAGAAGAAGAGGAAACACCTTCATCATCCTCAGATGCAGAAGACTTGACTTCGGTAGAATCACCCTCAGCTTCAGAAGAAGAAGAGAGTTCAGATTCCCCATTTTCACGATCTACCTTGGAAGATGTACCACTGTCATCTCCACAGGCGAACAGGGTAAGGGATGCGGCAACACAGCCTGCAAGCAAAAATGAACGTTTCATAATATAAAGCCTCTTTTTCTTGGAATATACTCCAAAAATTGGGAAAAAGCAACCGACCTGTATCTTACAGCACGCTTTTCGGGCAATAGTTCAAATCTTGAACTGCCTCATCAATATCCGGAGCGGCATCATACAAAAATCCAGCCAGAGCCTGTTCTGGAGAGACCCTAGCACCACCAATCCAGTTTTTCAGGATAGCAAGACGCCTGCACAAAGACCAGGGCAAAGGAATCATAAAGTGACGCAGGCCTTTCCACCCTAAAATGCGCTTCGCCATCTGAGCCATGGTCATTACTTCTGGGCCAGCAAGGGCATAGGTTTTGCCCACAGCCACATTTTCAAGACCAGCCACTGCAATTCCCTTCACCAGGTCTACGCTACGCACAGGGCGTTTTTTCGCACGGCCTCCCCCAGGCAAAAGGTATACAGGGAACTTCGTCACATAGCGGGCGTACATGTTGAATTCTACGCCGCCCCCATCGCCAATGACAAGAGTGGGACGGACGATGGTCCAGTCGAGACCGGATTCCTTCACGGCAGATTCCCCGGAAAGTTTGCTGGCTCCATAGGGCGTAAGCACCGGATAGGTCACAGAAATGCTGGATACGTACAGCAAACGGCGAACGCCAGCATCCTGACAAGCGGAAACCACATTGCGGGTTCCACCGGCATTAATACGTTCAAATTCAGATGGATTCGTGGAAAGTAAAATAGCAGCCAGATGAAATACAACCTGCACGTCATTAAAGGCAGGGCGAATGGATTCGTAATCCGTCACATCCCCATAAAACACCTCCACTTCAGGAGGCAAGGATTTTGCCAGAGTATCGCCCGGGAGCGTCAAGACGCGCACACACAAACCGCATCCTATGAGTTCCCGACACAGCGCCTTCCCTACGACGCCGGCACCACCCGTTATCAAGGCCCGCATTATGCTTCCAGCATATAGCGAATGTCCATTACTCGTCTTGCAAGGGCTTCATCCTTGTCCATTTGACCGAGTAGGGACTGAATGGCGGCGATTACTGTGGCGTAATCGCGGTTAAAAATTTTTCCTACGCTCTGAAGGGATTCCGTTGTCAATTCACGACAGAGGAACATGGCCACCTTACGAGGAATGGAAGCCCCCTGGTCCTGACGCTTGGAAGAAAGTACCAAGGCATCCACATTGAAAGAGGCAGCCACCGTCTCACTAATGCTCTTCAGGCTGAGGACGTTAGTGGAATCCTCCCTGGGAGAAACCAGCAGCTGCTTTACGCAGGCAAGATTCAATTCTACGCCATTTAGACAATGCATGGCACGAAGCCAGTTCAGAGTTCCTTCAATTAGACGAACATTGGCCTTGGGCGGAATGGAAAGGAACCTGCAGATTTCATCTCGATCTGCGTTACGGAAAGGCAGATCCTTGGATAGTTCGCGGATCAAACCCATACGGGTATTCAGATCAGGTTCTGCAAGACCCACAGCTACGCAGTTTTCAAGAGGAGTCAGTAAATGTGCAGAAAGCTGAGGGATGCTAGAGCCCTTTGCAGGAATTTCACCGGGTTCCAGCTTCTTAAAGGATGCTGGGTGACGGTCGCAGGAAAGAACAACCTGTTTTCCCTCACTGCGAAGCATCTTAATCAGAAGGGCAAGGCGCTCCTGGCTCTTGGCGCCCTTTTCCAGAAGCTGGATATCGTCAATGAGAAGAACGTCGCACTGAGCGTAACGTTCCTTGAACTTTTCCTTCAGTTCGTAAGCTAGCTCCTTATCACCTTTATAGGAGGCCTCGCCAATAGCGACAGAATCACGAAGGAAGTCATAGGCCTGGCGATAGACAATCTTGAATTCAGGTCTCGTTTCCTGAAGGCGGGCAGCAATGGCCTGCAGCAGATGAGTCTTACCGAGACCAGATGCTCCATAGACCAGAAGCGGATTCATATCCTTATCGCCCGGTTTTTCCACAACAGCCTCGCAGGCGCGAAGAGCCGTTGCATTGCACTCCCCTTCCACAAAGTTTTCAAAGGTGTAGCGGGCATACAGGTCCAATTTCTGGCGAATAACTTTCTTTACTGCAGGGCGAGCCATGCGCACAGGCGCCGGTGCAGAAGGACCAAGCTTCATTTCGGGAACTGCAGCAGAAGGAGCCAACAGACGGATTTTGTAATCAACAAAATCAGATCCGATAACCTGAGAAAAAGCCCTACGAAGCAAATCACCGTAATGACTATTCAACCAGGTCTCGCGGAAACTGTCCGGCACCGTCAGGCAGGCATAGCCATCAAAAAAGCCTTCGTAGCCCACAGCATCGAAAATGGCCATGCCAAAATCGTTACATTCCGCGCGAACGGCCTTCAGGACCGACTGCCACGGCGAAGCTACAACATCTAATAAAGAAATAGTATTTTCCACAAATACACCAAAACAGGAAGGATGTAAAAAACGTTCGGGCAAAAATTAAGTTAAGGATCCGAACGATTGTGGGCGTCTTCACATTTTTTTTGAAAATTCCCCAAAACGAACCAAAATGGGCAAATTTATTTTTATCCCCAGACTTATCCAGTTCATTCCGCATATAACCCATATTTAATCACGCACCAATCCATCTAATCCCCCTATAAATTTCACAACATATCAACAGGAAAATTTTAAAACATCCCTTGACAGAGGAAATAATGAACAAAAAGGCACTATTTCAAAGAAAAATAGCCAAAATTTCGCAATTTTTGACACTTTTTGCCGAAAGAATTAACGTAAGTCGTTGAAAATCGTCAACTTATATAAGTTTATCGTATGTTTTTTCTATCAAGAACTACATAGTAGTTATCCACATACCCTGTGGACCAGTCAGAAGACACCATAAGTGCACCGTACAATTTCTCCCAGCGGGCAAAATATCGAATAGGCAAAACCACTCGATCTATACCTAGAGAATCAGCGTCTTTCAGAAACAGTGAAGGCTGTTCGCCATAACGTAAGTACTGTTCAAAGAAATCTGCCGTTTTCAGAATGAATCTCCCGTCCACGTAAATGGAATCTCCCGGATTCATAAAAGCCAGATACCCTCCGGCACGGTCATCATTGAAAAGACGTCCCTGATGAGGATGCGTCCTCATCCATTCTACCGCGTGAACAGGCACCCTCTGGTAAGAAACCATGGTTTTATCATAGTGCAGAATGCTTCGGCACCACAATCCAAAAATGCAGCCACAAAGAATCACAGAAATAGTGGGCATTAGCCGAATGGAAACTTTAGCCATTCTGTCCAGGACATTCACTTCCGGCATGATTGTCGCAACCAGCAGGGGGAACAGCAGTACAAAATTTCGCTCTGCGACAAGAGTCAAAAGCGCCATCAGGATTATCCAGGGCAAAGGCCACAGCAGGGAACGTTCACGAACCATCTTCACAAGGGAGCAGGCGACAATAGCAAAAGACACCGTAATCATCAGGAGCGACTGCAATACATTCTCTCCCGCAAACAGCAAGGTGACGGGGCTTCGATTTTCCGCAATGCCCCGGGAAAAGATCACAGCTGACTGGGACAGGCCCAGAAGGCGATCCAGTAATCCAAAGGGATAGAAAAATAATTCAAGGCCATCCCTATGGAGAAAGGGAACAAAAAGCATAAGTACGCCCAGGGGAAGGATCAATCTCTTTCCGGCAGATCCCCTGATTTTTGCAATTCCATACGCCATTACAAAAACAGGTCCAAGAATGTAGAGACCCTGACACTTACACCAAACCCACTGCAAGGCAAATACAGCCAGAACAACAGCGGCTAGGCCCAGTTTTTGCACATTCGTTTTATTCTGTTTACCCCACATCCCTTCTATACAGGGAACCAGATTCCATAGGACTCCCAAAAACAGGAGGGAAAAAAGTACAGGACGAATCTCCAGGTGATACCTAAAAATAAACAGCAGTACAATCGCAAATGCGGCCTGTGCAAGAGAGCGACCAGCGGAAAAAAACGGACGTTTCCCAAACAGGGCAAACACCGCAACCCAAGCAATAGCCTTAAAGGCGACAAGTGCAGGCGCACCTCCCCATCCGTATATAAAATAAACTGTCTGCTGATAGAAATCATGAACATTCACTACAGGAGACCTTACGGGAGTCCATGTGGTCACCCACTCCCGAGCGCACGCCAAATGCCACCAGATATCCGTATCTGTTAGGGGAAATATGGCGAACAGCGCTACGGCTATGAGAACGGCAATTGCAGGCAAGGCCATCACTCAAACCTAGTCATCGCATAATTAATTCTGCGAACTAGCTTAACAGCGCCAAGATCATTTAAATGATCAAAATCTAGAGCCATTTCATTTCCGTACTTATGGTTGCCCATACTATTTTCATCAAGGAGCACGAAATTTGAAAACTCATATTCAAGCTTCTGAATTTCTTCAATCAAATCCTTAGCGACGCTACGACGCATTCCGTGCCTTCCAAAGGCTCCTGTGCGAGAATAGGCGGGACTTTGTGGAAAAATAACGCCGATAACCTTAATGTTATTATTCTTGGCTAGTTCTATCACAAGCCGCAATTTTTCCATATCACTTTCGTATGTTATCCTGTTGTCTGACCACGTAGAATCATCTGCTAACTCGGCATTTCCCATGGTGTCATACCAACCACGAGATATTCCACTTGAAAGCCATCCCATCCTTTCTTCTTGAGCCATGTCATCATCAGAAGCGTCATCCAGTATTTTTTTGACAAAAGATTCATCTACGCCATTTTCCCAAAAATCATGCTTTTCATCATACGCATAACCAGCACCACCAACAACATTCATATTCACGCTAAGCATTTCATCATCTGTATTCCAGAGATCCAAATCAAGACTGATCATAATGTACTTTAGCTTAGAATAATGATTGATGACGTAATTCTTCTCCAGATAATAGATGCAGTGCATATCGCATGGAGTCGTCCCCATGTTAATACCCCTCACAGAAAGCGACTCTGGATTAAAGCCAGCCCATACTCGAGAACTTCCAAGACCTACTAGTTCTATAGAATCCTTATATTTCCAGAACATAGGCATTTTTTGAGACAATAAACCGCCAGCAAACTGGCCCTCTGCATAATAGGCACCAACACTATCATTCGTCCATACAGAACTTTCTTCATGAGATATCGGTTTTATCCACATGCTGGGATGCCACAGTTCTTCTCCAGAAACCAACTCAACCATAGATCCATCTTTCAAATTTAAAAGAGCTAACTTTTTATGGGCTCCATCCAAATTCGTTAGGGAAGCAACCACAAAGGATTCTGATCCCCGAACCCATTCGGTATGATCGAAGGAGTAGCCCTCCGGAGCTGCTACCGATTGAATAAGCTTTCCTGTACTATCTGCAATCAACAATTGTTCATGGACGCCGTATTTTTCTCCAACAAAAGACATTCCCGTTTCACCCCCAAAGTCAAGAAACAGAGTTCTCTTAGACCCATCCGTAGACAAACTCACATTGCAAGCCTGCTCTCCATTGTACCATATTGCATCATGAGCAGATGTCGCTATAGTTCCCACGGAATCAGCAACACGAGCTCGTAATAAACGAGCCCCAGTTACTGCAAGCCGATCGTCGGTACTTATACCACCATGATAATTACCATCTAACAATTTTTGCGGAGTACCAAATTTTCCTTTTGAATAAGAAACTTGCCATGTACTTCTCGCCAGGAAATCTGCATCCGTTTTATTGTTGCCAGCATCAGTCACATAGACAATAACGGTATCGCCAGAATCAAGAACACGCCAGCGGGGAATTACCGCACTTTCAACATCCAGCTTTACAGGCTTTTCATTTTTCGAATCAAGAGCTCGAACATAAATAGACGATTTTCCTGCAACGCCCTCCATTCCAGTTGAATAGGCGACCATTTTACCATCCGGAGATATATCAGGATGATAAACACCCAAAGAGTCCACAATTTCCACCGCAGACAATATGGAACTGGAATAGTCAACATAAACTAAGCGACCATTTTCATCATTTCTAAATGCCAGCTTCGCCTTATTTGTTCCGGTAAAACTACGTATGCTAGCAGCATTTGCAAGAGGAACAACAGGTTTTGCAACAACACTGCCATCCTTCCCTAACCATACTGGATTTGGAATAGCGCCAAAAGCCAAACGGAATCCAACATAATAAGCATGGGTTGCAGACACAACCGAATAGATATCCCCCCTACTGTATAAATTAATTGCCGATGGTTCAGCCTTAAAGCTTCCGCCCTTAATTACACGTTCGCCAACAGCTCCGCCATCAGTTCCTCCAACATAATTAGTTACAGTGGTATCCCTGAATGATCCTGCCCAGTCATTTACCCACTCCATGGCATTGCCAACCATATCACAGGCATCTGTATACAGGGATCTTTTTTTGCAGACATCATGAAGTCTATTCTCTGAATTTGAAGCAGTCCACCCCTCCTGTGTATTCCAACCAACACCTGCAACAAGAACCCATTCGGCTTCCGTCGGCAATCGATATCCATTAACTTCTGGATGGAACGTCAGTCCTTCCATGCTTGAGCACTGACGACCGCGATCATTGCATTTTAATTTCTGATATGTGTATACCGTATCATATTTTTCAGCCTTGCTTCGCGCATTGGCATAAAGGATGGCATCGTAATAGGTAATATCCGTTATGGGCCGTTGCCAACCTTCGCAAGGTGGAGCATCCATATATTTCCAGTATTCTTCGCATGTAACTTCATGCTTCCCTATGGAAAAATCATAGTCAAAAAGAACTTTCATCACAGGACGTTCACTGGCCTTAGCAGTTGACAGTTTCGTCCCCAATTCAGCCGACTTTCCCGAAGCGTTCACATACAGAAATCCCTCTCGTTCCCGATCAGCAGAGACTTTTATGTCAGAAGACAGCCCATTTTGAGACTCTTGGGTACAAGCCTCCATTAGAAAAGCTACCGCAACAACAAGATATGGAATTAATTTGCAAAAAGAATTCATTTGTGAACCAACAATCAAAAAAACAATCTAGCAAATTTACGAGTTCTTTTTACAATCTATTTTTTGCCACGTTCTGATTTACCGTAATACCAGGATAATCAGGAAAAAGATCTTCTGCAACCCGGTACCATTTTAAAGCTTTGGAAGGAGCATTTTCCAAAAAAAGATTTCCCATGTTGAACGCAGCAAGTCCAACAAATTGGCGAGAAGATAAAGGAGAAAACTCGAAACCGGTCCATTTACCAGTTTTGTACTTTTCACGATATTCGTCATCTGAATAGGTGTATCCCCGACGATTGGGTTCAATATTCACCCTATGGTCAGAATGTGCACCATATTGCAGATATACGTGTCCAGGCAACAGTACAGCATGCATATCTATATTGCGAGATTCGGCAACCATCAAGGCAAGCCAGGATAGCCCTACACAACCGGACTTTCGATTCTGCAAAACTTGCAGCGGGAGAATGGATTCGCGAGACACGGCCGCCTCTCCTGCCCCAGCAAATTCAATGTTCCAATAATTCCACAATAAGGATTTCAAGGATTCCAGGGTATCCTTCGTAGCAGACAAAGTAGAATCGTAGTAAGCAAGTCCCTTGTTCCAGTCGTCAATGGATTCAAGACAGTTTTCAGGACGTTCCTCAAAACCACAGGCCATGTCCCTGTAACTGAGATTACCTCCCTGTCCATCCCATAGTAAGAATAGCCCTGCCGCCGCAGCAGCGAACAGGACTACAGGAAATGCGATTCGGAGTATTTTCCTAGCGAAGAGCATCCCATTCCATGGGGGACTGCCAGAAATCGCGGGCCGTCATCATGTAGATAACCAGACGTTTGCTCTGGAGATCCTTCTTCATCTTCATCATACGGCTACGAACGCCAGGGCCGCCGCCCCAACTGGTAGCCACCTGAACATCAAGGCCCGTTGCATATGCAAGCAAAGATCCCGGGCCACCGCTCTTCTGGTCAACACTTTCAAAAACACCCGTAAAGGAATCTCCCATCAGGAGAATCGGAGCATTCTTACCCCCCTTATAGGTTTCAGTTCCCTTATAGACCTTCATCACATTCAATGTATCTGCAGGATACTTGGACTTTTCTGCGTCAGGCAAGTGAGCCACCAGATCCCCTTCGCGGAGAGTAGATGTTTCCTGCAGGTTCAGAGAACCCGGCTGGGCGCCCGATTCCTCGTACCAGCTATACTGCGTGACACGACTTGCCAAAAGTTCCATAGCCGCCACTTCACCAGGTAAAGCCCAGTGGGTATCGTAACGCTGATAACTGTAATGGGGCGGTTCGTCTCCTGCCTTGGCGGCCATCAGTGCAGGGTAAATATCCAGCACGTCGATGCCCGCCTCCAGAAGTTCCTGAGTGAAGGCACGACCTTCCGGATTCACGCACAAATCAGCAGCAGTCCCCGGCACAATCTTTTCACCGTAGATTTCTTCCTTCACAGGAACAGGCACCACCAAAAGCTGAATTCCAAGAGAGTCCAGATACTCCTTCAGTTCCACCATTCTCGGAAGCGGATTATGGAGCGAATCCTGACCACTAATCTTTTCCGAAAGTAGGTAGTTGGCATTACGGCGGAACCAGAGGAAACCTCCGTCCACCTTCTTACCATTAGCGTCTACTTCTGCCCAGGCATTCTGTTCCTTGGGAAGTTTGGCCATTTGTGCTGCAAGGGACTTGCGGAAAGTAGCCGTAGCTTCATTTGCAGGGCAGGAGCCCTTCACGCCATTCAAAGTTTCAAGACGGAATGTGGAACTTGTATCCAGGTGACGGTCTACAGGAATCACTTCGCCAGAATTTGCCAGAGAATCAGCAATCTGCTTTGCACGAATGGCTTCGTCACTCATACGGAAGGCTGGAGCATCAAAGGCAATCCACATAGGAGTGCCCATGGGATTTCCACGCATCACAGCAAAGGGACGGCTATTTTCCCAGGGGGCACCTGCGGTATGGGGTTCCAAGTCCGTATTCAATGTGGGATACCAGTAAGAAGACAAGGTACGTGCCCAATTCATGGCATCGTCCACCGTCATTTCACCGGTCAAGTAGTAATTGAGAATTTCGCCAACCTCACCTACGGAAGTTAGGCGCAGTTTCCCGTAAAAGGCGCTGCGGCCAGTCCAGGAAGCGGGAGTCACTTCCACCCACCAGTCCACGGCATTGGAACCTGCAGCTACGTTGGAAGAGGGAACTCCCCAAAGGCGAGTCACATTCTGAAACGCCCTAAAGACTTCCGGTTCATTCCACTTCACAGCTTCTACAGCATTCAGCAACACGGACATGGTATCAGAGCCTGTCTGGGAATACAGAATTTTCGCAAAGGATTCCCAGGCAATGGGTAAAACATCATTCACAGCCGCAGGCATATCTGCAGAAAGCGAATCCAGCATGGGGAAAGGATACTCGTTCAGCGTCGCAGAGGCCATCGTGCCCGCATAATTTTCAGGCTTTTCATCCTTGCCAGCCATGCGAATAGGATTATCATGGTACGCGGCAAAATCAAGAGCCGCCCATGTGGGCTTTTCCACCACACGGACCTGCTTATCCTCAGATACCTTCACTGTTTCAAAAGCAGTTTTAGGAGCATTAGGCGCAACATAACGAGCAACCTCTGCAACAGAAGATTCAACCACGGGGGCATTGCCTGCCGGCGATTCATCAACAGGCCTGTTTCCTGCACAGGCAACCAAGCCAAAAGAAATAGCCGATGCAGCAATGGTGGCACCGACCTTGAGATAATTCACATTCAAAACTTTCATATTCTCTTACGTGAATATAAATAAAATCAGGACTATTCCTCAGCTACATAGGGACAATCCGCACACACATCAATGCAAATCTAGGCATCCGGCGGACAGGGAGAATCGAAATACTATTATTTCAAACGAATCACGGACGTTTGCCTACTGGATCCAATCGTCAGCTGAGCAACGAAAACACCCTTCCCTACATAAGCAGAGAGATCAACGGTTTCATTTGTCCCCGCAATGGAACGCGTCATAAGCAGACGCCCCTGAGAATCAAACAGGCGGAAAGTCCTGTTTCCTGCGTACAGGGAACGAATGTACAGCATATAACCGGACAGATTCATCTTTGTCCCAGACAAAGCATTCTCAGTTTCAAAGGTACCCTCTGTGCCAGAAGATGACGATTCTGCAGAATCGCAGGATCCCTCGACGCAGTTCGGGATGACACTAGAAGACGTGATCGGCACACTACTGGAGGACGTATCCGAAACGACACTCGATGACGAATTCTGAGCACTACTGGACGACATCACAGAATTCGAAGAAATTGCAGAGCTGGAACTATTCACCAAAACCGACGAACTTGAAATTTCAGATGAGGCGCTAGACACCTCATTCACTTTTTCAGCACAGCCATTAACATCAACCTCCTCTTTCAAGGAGAAACAAACAAGTCCTTCGCCATTATCCGTAATATTGTACAGGGTTACACCCTGGCTTTTTCCCGCCCAGGAAGTAAAGGGGCCATACTTAGTCACATTTTGCGAGCCAGGAAAGACATCATCTACAAAGGACTCTTTTTTAAAGCCAGAGTAGTAATCAGTCACCCTGATATTCCCCGCTTCTATCACATCCACATGTTGATGCGCAGGGTCATCGTTTACCGCATCCTTTTCCCAAACCGTCTTATCATAATCAATATGCCAAATCAGCAGGCCATTCGCAGGGAGGGAAGAATCCCAACCGGTCAGTTGCCTATTTTCCAAAACAAACCATTCATCAGCATCACCTTCCACGGGAATCTTGAGTGCAGAATTGGATGTATTGAGAGGTTTAATGACATTTACATCCGCCGTAGCATCAAGAATAGTGTATTCCATCCACCCCATAAAGTTGCGCTCAAAGGCGCTGTAACTGGGAGGACGTTTCTTGTTCCCCGCATACATACCCGTAGCCATAACATCCCAGAAGTGTGCGCCCGGAGCCTGATATTGAGAGGAACTGTAATCCGAATAACAGGCATCGGAATAGACACAATAATGATCAGAAAGGCCCATAGTATGGCTGAACTCGTGAATAAAACTTGGGAAAAATTGATCTTGGCTAAGGACGAAATATGTATTAAACTTTTTGCCATTACCAGCACTCTGTCTTCCGCAAGGATCCCACTGCAAGGAATACTGGAAGCCACCCATGGTATTTGCTGATTCTCTGGTTCCTGCATAGAGAATTGACAGGGCGTCAACTTCTCCATTATTATCAGCATCATACAAGATTGCGTTAAAGTCAGACCTTTCCCTCAAGGCCTCTGTCACAAGTTGAACAAACTTGTACTCATTTAGATCATAGTCTCCAAAATTCACATTCAGGGTTATTGGAAAAACGTCAAAACTGGGTACAAATTTTCCGCTGGACTGATCCCTAAAATAATCCTTAATGGAACCTACATATCCATTGGCCTTGTAATTTTCCTTGCCTAAAATATCAGCGACCGTTGAGGAGTCCATATTTTTGTAGGAGGCATTCTGCACGAGAACAACAGGAAAACGATTCGTCCCATTTGCATGGGAGGCTGGTTTGGGTAATCGCAAAACGGGAGGCATTGCATCATTCCGCATGGAAACAGGACCCGTGGGAACCCAGTCCGCACGTTTTGAGGATCCCGCCGGACGATCCAGACGACGGGGAGTATTTTTCCGATGAGAATCAAAGGCTTTCTTTCGGTCTAGCTTTCTAAGAAAGGATTTTTCCTTGCCAGTTCTTTTCTCGGGACTGCGGGCCTTAAACGTTGATGGGGAACCGCTTTCGTCGGCATAATACAATACGCCATCCGTCCCTGGAACCAGCAAATAACCATCTGAAGTTTTGGTAAGGCTGTAGTGTTCATCGCCCAAATCCTGAACAACGAGAGAATCTCCTCCGTTATCAATAGTCCTTGGAGTTGGATCCAGAGGATAGGCCAGGGCACACTCGCCACAAAGACAAATACAGGATAACGACAGGACTGCAATCTTATTCATACTCAAACCCTGTACTCCAAAATACGTAAAAAACACATTAATGGAACAAAATTTTCTTCTTTTTCAGCATATTCAACATCCTGGTAACAGAACGACTGAATTTAGGTGTTTTAGACTTAGGAACATTTTTATATTGTGGTACAAACAAGGAGTTTCTATGCCCGCTGAAGGAGAACACAACAAATGGATTGCCCTAGCCCTCTGCATTCTTTTGGGCTACCTGGGGATGCACCGTTTTTACGAAGGGAAAATCTGGACTGGCCTTCTTTGGCTGTGCACAGGCGGGCTCTGCGGCGTGGGAATCGTCGTTGACGCAATCCTCATCGTCATGAAACCGGAGAAATATTAATGAAGCATTTGTTCGTTATTGCCACCGGCAGCGCCGGGAAAATCCGCGATTTCGCCCACATCTTTGGAACCGACCACTACGAATTCAAAACCCTCAAGGACATCGGTTTTGATGGCGATATCGTGGAAGACGGCAAGAGCTTCGCTGAAAACGCCATTATCAAATCCAATGTCACGGCTCAATGGCTTGCCGCCAAGGGTATCGAAGCCACAGTTCTTGCTGACGACTCCGGTCTTGAAGTTTTCGCCCTGAACGGCGAACCCGGCATTTACAGTGCCCGCTACGCAGGCGGCCACGGCGACGACAACGCCAACAACGACAAGCTCATGGCAAAGCTGGAAGGCATTGAAGACCGTAAGGCACGCTATTTCTGCGCCCTTTCCTACCAGAAGGTTGTACGAGGCAACGACGGAAAATTTTCTGTAACCGATCCAAAGATTTATGAAGGCGAGTGCCGCGGGGCAATCAATCACGGAGCCGTAGGTGACATGGGCTTCGGCTACGATCCGCTTTTCGTTCCCGATGGCGAGACTCGAACCTTTGCCCAAATGGAACTGGAAGAAAAGAAAGTCATTAGCCATCGCGGTAACGCCATTCGTGCCCTATACAGGGAACTGAAGGCGGAACTGTAATCACGTCATTTTCAACCGGATTTCTCGACTTCAATATTTGAGTTGGCGTCACCGCCCCTATGAACGCAGTCTACATCGAAATAACCAACGCCTGCAATCTTCATTGCAGTTTCTGCCCCTGTAGCAAGCTGGACGTTCATGAGCAGATTACTCCGGAACTGTTTTGCAGATGCCTGGACCAGGTTTACCAGGCTGGCGTAGAGAACGTCTACTTTCACGTTCTGGGGGAACCTACCCTACACCCGCACTTTAACGAGTTTCTGGAGGCCTTGGCGCCACGAAATCTTAAGCTGACTTTGACAACCAACGGGACCACCATCAAGAAGAATGGAGCAAGTATACTCAACTGCCCCCAGGTGCGACAGGTAAATTTTTCCACCCACGCCTTTGCGGAACTTAACCGGGATGAAGCAGAAAGGCACTTGAGCAACATACTAGACTTTTGCGAAAAGGCACTGTGTACGCGTCCAGACCTATACATCAATCTGCGTTTATGGAACGTTGGTGCAGAGGAAGCCGCCTCCTGGAACAACTTCATGCTTTCTCAAGTCAACTCCCGTTTTGGCGCAGACGTAAAACCGGGACACTTCTGCAGCAGGCACAAGAGTTTTGTCGTCGCGGGACGGATCTACCTCCATGAAGATTCCCGATTTGAATGGCCATCTGAAACCGCCCGACAGAGTTCAAGGAAATCGACCAACGGCACTTATTCCATCACAGGAACCTGTCGCGCCCTTGACACACATGCTGCCATTTTGCATGATGGTCGCGTCGTCGCCTGCTGCCTGGACCATAACGGAGAAATAACCCTCGGCCAGATACAAAACGACAGTCTGGAAAACATACTCTCCGGCACCCTGGCATCAAATCTTCGCGAGGGATTCTTCAATCACCAGTTGCGGCATCCCTTCTGTCAGACATGCAGTTTCTGCAGGCGATTCAAATAAAAAATCCCGCAACTTGAGCGGGCCAGACTTTGTTAAAAAGGCTTGGTAAAAACTATTTGCGATCCTGCAAATTGCTCTTCAGCGTTTCTATTCGCTTTTCGAGAAGTTTCTCGATTTCGGGCAGGAACTGATCCTTGATCTTATCCAAGTAAAGGCACTGCAACTGGACCATACGGTCACGATGGCGGCCTGCATGTTCCTGAATCCAGTGGCTAACGGCCGCCTGGCGATCCTGCATCTTTTCGTGAATACTCTGCTGGATGAAAGTGCGCTGAACTTCCATGTAGCGCTGGTTATTAAACGGCATGCGAGTAACACGAACGAACTGCTTCAGGAGAACCAACAGGGACAGTCCCTGCCCTTCCCTCTCGCTCACAAACTTCTTCAGTTCTTCCAGGTGAGCCTGGAAGAAAGGAACAATGGCCTTATCATCTATCTGATAAAGTTCCAGTTCGTCGTGCTTTTTCGTCGCTTCGTCGACAGCCATGCGATAAATTTATTTTATCAAGGCTATTTTGCGGAGTTTTTCTTCACAAAAAAGCAGAAATTTGCCTTTTCTGTGTCAATTTGCACATTTTTTGGCAAAAACACACGGCCTTCCGTACCTGGATTCAGTCGGTCTGCAGCAGCTCCCCGGAAATCCATCAAAGATTCCATGGAACAGGGGAACATTCCATCCGGAGTCATCAATTCCACCTCATCATCTACGGTGAAGGGATTTTTCACGTTAACTCGGAAGGATGCAGTCATGGGATCGTAGTCCAGCACCTGAGCGCAGACCAGACCGCCAGTGGCAGCCACATGTGTGGATTCATAATTCTGCGGAAGAGGGCCCTTCAGAAAACCGGGCATGAATCCCCTTCCATCCACAAAACTGATGGCTCGGCGGGCTTCATCCGGAACGGGTTTTCCTTCAGCTGCAGCGTCAATTGCCATACGGTAGGCACGAACCACCTGGCTCAGATAGTACACGGATTTTGTACGACCTTCAATCTTGAAGGATTCCAGACCAGCCTTGACCAGATCCGGCACCACTTCCAGGGCGCAAAGATCTCGGCTACTCATGAAGTAGGTTCCCCAGGCATCTTCATCCAGGGCGATGGGATCCAATTCCGGACGATCGGTTCTCTGGAGAAGGAATTCGCCTTCATGCTGCTTGTAATCTTCCATCTGAGGTTCAGCATTGGCATAGAGGCGGTAGGGCATGCGGCAACTGTTGTCACAAGCACCCAGGTTTGCGTCGCGATGGGTAACCCAGTTACTCAGCATGCAACGACCGGACATGGACATACAGACTGCACCATGGACAAATACTTCCAGTTCAAGACCAGGCAGACGTTCCTTGATTTCCAGAATTTCCGGCAGGCGAAGTTCGCGACTCAAGATGATACGGGAAACACCAATGCCCTGCCAGAACTTAGCCGTCAGGTAATTGGTACAGTTTGCCTGCACCGAGAGATGAACTTCTGTATTTGGCCTAACTTCACGAAGCCATCCCACAAAGCCCGGATCAGCAACTATCAATGCATCCGGTCCCAAATCAATGGCAGCAAGCAACGCCTTCTGGAACGCCTCCACGCGGACATTGCGCGGAATGATATTGCTGGTCAGATAAAACTTTTTTCCGAGACTATGGGCGTAGCTAATCCCTTCAGCCAAATCTTCCAGATTTTTAAAGCCGTTTTCACGGGAACGGAGAGAAAATACAGGCTGTCCAGCATAAACAGCATCGGCACCATAGGCAAAGGCATAGCGCATGCGGGTCAAATCACCCGCAGGAGCGAGAAGTTCTGGAGACATAAGCAAACCTACCACTTAAAGCCGGCACGAAGGTAAACCTTCTTGTCGTCAAAGAAAGAAATTTCACCCATATAGGAGACAAACTGACCTTCATAACTAAGAGAAGGCGTCAGCGTATACTGCATCTTCGCGCCCTTCAGGAAATCCTTGTGGATTTTCATATGGTTGTGAGAGGGCGTAGTATCATTCACGGCACTACCGTAATCGGTACCCTTCCAATGCCAGGAGTTACGCACTGCTGCAAAAATACGGTTGTCTAGGCGACCATAGACAGTCCAGTCAACAGCAGCACTATTGGGACCATTCTGGTTACCCAACGGATAGCCAAGATGAGCCATCTGCGCCGTATTCTTCACAAAATGTCCGTATACGTACGGTTCAACACGAGCATATTCCGCAATTGTTCCTGCCTCAAGACGATGACCGCCAAAGAAGAAATCATGGCCCACCTGGGTACCAGCCATCCAGGCCCACTTGGCCTCAATATTGTCATTTTTTACCAGACTTACCGGAGATTCCATATCATCCAGGAAAAATTCCGTGTAGATACGGGCAGAGTTAAAGAGCCGGTAGTTGAAATCCATGGCCAGGGCACCATTGTTGCTATTCTCGGAATAGTTACCCTTCTCCATAAAAAGCGGCGCCACGGGCACAAACAGCCAGGGTTTCATATCATCGTACAGGACTGTCAGTTCACTAATACCAAACGTTGCATTGCCTGCAGCCAGCTCATAGCGATGTCCAAAGAGGTTACGACTTTCATCCTTATTCTTCATGCTCATGCTGGAGTAAATGCGCAAATCCGCATAGAAGGAGATTACACGGAGTGGTCCAATCTGCATATCCAGATTCATCATGTTGTATGGAACGGAGAACTGGTTCAGGGTCAGGTTATTGTAGTAGCCAGGTCCCCAATGTAATGCATCACGAGCAAAGTCCAGTCGGAGCCAGTCATGGTTAAAGGCAAAGTGAGCACGATAGCGGGCGTAGCTGGTATATTCCACACCAGAATTATTTTCTTCCTTCTGCACCTCAAGGAATTCACGGTCCCAGGACTGCGGGCGGTCTGCAGAATGGCCTTCATCGTAAATACGGGCGTCAAGGACAAAATCCACGGAATCAGCAAAGCCGCGAAGATAGATACCGCCATCAATACCAGGCCAAATGGTATCCTTCAAGGCTTCGCCGCCACGATAGTCGGCGCCACCCACAAGGCTTGCGGCGATGGCTATACGCGGTTCCTTCAGGATAATATCCCTTTTCAGCACAATGCAGGCTGAATCTAACGCATCACAGGAATATTCATTGCCGTGACCGGAAATTGCCGATCCCTGCACATTATCGTAATACAGGAGGGCGTTTCGTTCCGTTTCCGTAAACTGCTTACGGAAAGTCGTATCTCGCCTGGGGTAGGCAAAGGACTGAGGAGCGTCCCCAATCGTCTGTCGATGGTATTCAAACAGAAGCGGAGCTGTTTCCAACAGTTTTAGATTGCGGGAATGGTCTGGACCGACTACAGGAGATGCTGCAAAGGCAGCCCCGGTTCCAGCCAAAAAGAATGTTGGGGCAGTCAGCAAGAATGCCCAAAGAGATTTTTTTGATTTTACAAGAATCATTCCCTAAATCTAGTTTTTTCGGTGCACTCGTCCATTTGCCAAGTTGCTCATCCATATTCATTTTTTTAATTTTCCATTGATAGAAAACCCCTTTGAAGAGGTTGTTATGTTGCGTGCAAAAAATATCTCTGGTTTTGTGTTTTTGTTGGTCCTTGTAGCCGTGTTTACAGGGACAGGTTTCGCACAGGTGGAATTTCCTCTTGGCTCTGAAGTTGTAAATGTAACCAAGGCACCCTATAATGCAAAGGGTGATGGCAAGGCAGACGATACAGAGGCCATTCAGCAGGCGCTGAACGACCATCCCAATGGTGACTACATCATTTATCTGCCCCACGGCATCTACAAGATTTCCAACACACTGACTTGGCCAGAAGACAAGGAACCCAAAAACTCCTATAAGAAAACCATTCTCCAGGGACAAAGCATCGGCGGCACCATCATCAAGTTGGCAGATAAATGCCAGGGTTTTGACAATGCCGACTTCCCCACCCCCGTGATTTTTACCGGCGACGGCCCTAACATCCGTCAACGTAACGCCGTTAGAGATTTGACGATCCGTACCGGCAAGGGAAATCCGGGCGCCATCGGTATCCGCTTCAACGCAGGCATCCAGGGAACCATCAACAATGTGAAAATCTACTCCGGCGACAGCACCGGTGTCTACGGCATCGACATGGGCTTCACCGACAACATCGGTCCCCTCCTGTTGAAGAACGTAGAAATCAACGGTTTTAACGTTGGCGTGTACACCGCAGGCGCCATGAACGGCATGACCCTGGAACATGTGACTCTTGGAGGCCAGACCAAGTACGGCCTTGAAAATGACAATCAGACCCTGGCAATCCGCGCCCTGCGATTCAAGGGAGCTGTCCCCGCTGTGTACAACCACGGCAAGGACGCATCCATGGTCATGGTGGACGGCACCCTGGAATACTCCGTTCCAAAGGGTGTCAAGTCAGCACCCACAACAGCCATCATCAACGAAAGCAATCTCTTCGTCCGCTCCGTGATGACAAGCAAGTTCCAGACAAAAATCAAGAGCACCAAGAAAGCCTTTGGCGAATCCTTCGTAGGTAACGAAATCATTGAATTTGCCACCCAGGAAAGTCAGCAGCTTTGCCACAGCCCCAAGCAGTCCATGCGTCTTCCTGTGGCAGAAACGCCCAACTTCTCCGAACAGAAGGCCGATTCCTGGACAACTATCGCAGGCGACTACGGTGGAAAGCAGAGCTCCGGTTCCGATGATGCCAAGGCCATCCAGGAAGCCATTGATGATGGAGCAGAAACCATCTACTTCCCTCCCGGAGGCCGCTGGACCATTAACCGCGACATTTACATCCGTAACCGCGTCCGCCGCATTCTTGGAACAGAAGGTCGTATTGACGGCAAGGGCAAGTTCATTATCGAAGACGGCGCCTTCAACGAACTGACCATTGAGCGCTTCTCCGAATTCGGTAACGGCATTACCATGAATTCCCGCCGTGCAGTTCTTCTCAAGAACATGATGTTCAAGTCCTTTGAATCCAGCGAACTGGGCGTAGGCGACATTTACATGGAAGACGTTTCCGTCGGGTCCATCCAGACCAACTACCAGCGACTCTGGGGCCGACAGGTAACCATGAATGGCGACACCAAGGCCGCAAAGATCCAGAACAACGGAGGATCCATCTGGATTCTCGGCCTCACCGCCCGCGACGGCAATACCATTCTTCAGAATTTCAACAAGGGTTCTGCAGAGCTTCTGGGCGTACATGTCATCGCCAGCGACAAGGCAAAGACCCGCCCCATGTTCATCAACGACAATTCCAGCCTGTCCATTGTAGGCCTTAAGGAAACTCTCACCCGAGGAAACCCCTACCTGAAGGTTGTGGAAGAATCCCGTCAGGGTTCCGCCATCTACGCACTCATGGGAGCCGACCAGGAAAAGAATGAAAGTGGCGGATCCATGGTGACCCTCTATACAGGTTACGCCCCCAAGCAAGGTCCCAATGAAAAGCCCATCGCCAGGATGCAGAAGGAATTTCTGCTGGTACAGCCCAATAAGCTTAAGCTGTCCGGCACTGTAGAAGATGACGGACGTGGCGACGGCCTCTGCCGCGTTCCGGTCCTGTGGAAGAAAGCCACGGGTCCAGGCAAGGCCATGTTCTCCGACAGTGCGGAATACCAGACCGACGTAAGTTTTACTGCAAGCGGTCGCTACAACATTCTCTTTACGGCAAACGACGGGTATCAGACAGGTTCCGATACAGGCCGTGTATACGTTTTTGACAAGCGCTACACCACGCTTGACCATTCTGGCGACAACATTCCCAGCGGTCGAGGCATGGACGCATGGATTTCTCAGTTCGACAACTACAGCCCCCACAGTTCCGACGCCACACTGCGTGTAGCAAACGTAAAGGACGAAGCGGGCAAGATCTATCTCAAGTTTGACTTGTCTGCACTTCCCGGCCCTCTGTTTGACGCAGCCCTCAAGCTGGAATTCAATACGGATTCAATCAACAAGCCTGTTCAGTTGAACATTTTCGGATTGAAGGAAACATCAAAGGAAATGAACTACGGTGAAGACAAGTTGGGCGTAGACTGGCGCGATGACGAACTCACCTGGGAAAACGCCCCTGCAAATCTTCGAGACCAGGCGGGCGGACAGTTCAACATTCGCAAGAACTCCGGTGGTGGAGTGGACACCAAGTACGCAGACTACCTGGGTATCATCACCCTGAACCCGGGCGCACCTCTGGGCGCATTCCTTAGAACCCCGACCCTCACGGAATTCTTTAAGCGCAAGCACCCCAGCAATCTTTACACCCTGATTCTTACTGCAGTGGAACCAGGCGAAAGCCTTATCCAGTCCCGTAACGCAGGCAAGAATGTTGCCCCGTCGCTCTTCATTGGTTACTTCGATAATTCCAAGTCTGTTGGGGGTGACGCCATGGACGGCGGTTATACCCTTTCCAAGGTTAACATCGACATCTACAATCTGGACTGCGATTTTGACCTGACCGTAGGTTATCCGCAATTTGTACAGATTGAAATTTTGAACGAGTTTGGAAAACGCATGCTTACAGTGGCAGCACGCGAACTGGCTGGTGAAAAGAAAACCAACTTCAAGTTCAAGGCAAAAGCGTTCCCCACCGGCAAGTACATCCTAAAAATTAATGGTGAAGCATTCACCGCCGAACAGAAATTCTACATCCTGAACTAAGGCTAGACATTATGAGCATGAAAAGATTACTTACACTGGCAGCCGCAAGCGCCACAGCATTCTTGGGCTGTAGCGAGGAATCTCATACAAATTCCTGGCAGGAAGAAGGAAACAAGAGCTACGCAGAGGAATCATTCAAGTCCAGTTCCTCTCTCAGCACTCGTCTTGACATTGACTATAACGACACTCTGCTAGTCAATGACACCACCAATTTCCTGATAGAAATTGCCTCAGCTGATACGGTCAAGGATGAGGATGGCAACAAGGTTGTTGAATTCGGATGTGGCGAAGAAAAAGCACTCTGCATCGACTCAAACTCCACCACGGTTTCTCTTTTCCTTGGGGAATTTCCTGCTGGCACCAGAATTTCCCTTGGAGCCGTTTCAGAGAACATGGAATATGACACCCTCCGCATCCGTGGAGAATTCGGCAACCTGCTGAAGGCCCGTTTCGCCACCTGGGACAGTGTCAAGCATGTGAACTCCTTCACGAACTACTTGCTGCCAGGAGACAGCCTCTATCAATCCAACCAGTTCGTGATCTTTGAAGACGGTTTCTATTACGTAGACCTAAAGGCAAACTTCGACAGTACCAGCAAAATCTCCGTTGCCGTTGAAGTAGATACCGCCTATTACAACTACATAGGAGACTCTACGGAAATCGCCATCGGGCTCAAGGACACCGTCCGTGGCATTACCGTCATCGGACACTCCGCAAAAGAGCTGAACATCAAGTTCGCCTCCGACATGGGTTACACCATTACCGTAGACGCCAAGGGCGAATGGATCATGGACTACGGTCTTTCCGAAGGTGACAAGGTTATCGCCCGCGAAAAGATGCCCGACTCCCTCCAGGGTGAAAAATATGCCGGCAAGGATAGCCTTGGTCAGCAGTTATTGCTCCCCCAGGACTCCACCGAATGGACCCTGAACCTGAAACCCCTGAATATCGAAAACTACCTTTCCGGCCCCTATACCACCTTTGAGGTCATTACCAACTCCCGCAAATTGGGCAAGGGCGAATACCTGGCCAATCCGGATTCTATCTTCCGACCCGGTGACATGGACACGGTCATTCGTGAACAGAACAGCGAAGCCCGCTACTACCTGCGCCAGGAACAGTACATCTGGCTTGCTGACATGAAGAAGGGCGACTCCATCGACATCAACCATACCATGCGTGGCTACAGTGCCAACAAGAGATACATCGCCATCATCAATAAAAATGGAGATTCTCTCGGTACCATCAATAGCTACAACACCAAGTTTACCGCCCCGAAGGACGGGCCAGTCTATCTCCACTACTTGAGCACCTGTTCCGCAGACGACAACACCTGTGGTAACACAGACAGGGATAACGTAAACGACGAACTGTTCTTCTACACACGCATCAGCTATTTCAACTCCCTGAAATCCATCACTTTCTACAACAGTACCGACGAATCCATCCTTGACACCACTTCCGTAAAGGCCGGGGAAACCGTATCCCTGAGCAAGTTCAAGTTCAGGACTCTCCCCAGTACAGCTAGTACCGGAGTCCGCTGGATTATCCCCTGTGTGGATATGGTTCCCCACGAGGAAGATGGACGCATGACCACACCGGTCTTCTCCATTCAGAACGTTGACTGCAAGGATGGCAATGGCGACGCCATCTTCGAAGGCGAACAGGAATTTTTCTCCACCAAACTGACAGTCCAGGACGACGCTCAGGGTGAATCCGCGAGACTTATCATCGAAAGCCTGGCTGACCCCCTGAAAAGAGACACATTGACCATTTTGGTGGAATAATTAGGCTATTTTGGGGTGAAAAACGCCCCAAAACTTGAAAACAGCCCCATTTATTGCTATAATTGGGACTCAATCTTGCAAGTCGCGCCAAGCTCTGCCAATTTGCAAGCTAAACCAAAGAGCTTCCTCAAAGAGGTATAATATGTCCTCCTTCCGCGGACCTAAAGGTAAGGTAGCCCGTTCTCTCGGACTCGCCGTTTCTCAGAAGACTCAAAAGGCTCTCGACCGCCGCAACTTCGCACCTGGCCAGCATGGTCAGAACCGCAAGAAGTCTGCATCTGTGTACAAGCAGCAGCTCGTCGAAAAGCAGCGTCTTCGCTTCACCTACAACATTTCCGAAGCACAGCTTTCTAAGGCTTACGCCGAAGCAAACCGTCGCGCCGGTTCTGCAGGTGATAACCTGATGATCTTGCTCGAAACCCGTCTGGACGCTCTCGTCTACCGCATGGGCTTCGCTCGCACTATCTTCGCAGCACGTCAGTACGTTGCACACGGTCACTTCGCAGTGAACGGTGTTCGTAGCTACTCTCCGGCTCGCCAGATCAAGGCCGGCGACGTGATCGCAGTTTGCGAACGTTCTAAGGAACACGTTCAGATCAAGGAAGCCATTGCTAACGCTCCGGCAGCTCCTGAATATGTTACCGTCGACGCTTCCAAGATGGAAGGTTCTCTCGTGAAGCTCCCGCTCCGCGATCAGATCCCCGTCCAGCTCGAAGAACAGCTGGTTGTGGAATACTACTCCAGGTAGTAAGCCGCTTTCCGCAAAAAAAGCAAAAAGCTTTAAAAGACGCTCGCAGCAATGCGAGCGTTTTTTGCAATGGAAGGCGACGCAAATGAAAAAGGCCATCGCGATAGCGACGGCCTTATTAAAGTGATTTTGCAATTAGTCCATGACACAGCGGACAGATATAGCGGAACTCCTAAATGTCTTGGTTAAATAGGCTGATTTGTAGTTATACATAAATGCAGCATCATAGGCTGCCGTCAGAGAATTCAAATTAGGATAGGTGTCATCGTCGTATTTACTTGAAGTCCAGAAAGAAGCGTTGGCTCCCGCACCGTTGTAACCGCCATTAAAGGGGCGTTCTCCTGCAGGTAAAGCTGCAAATCCATACTTATCAATTCCCATTTCCCCATGTTCTTTCCAACCACAAACAGACTTCAGCATATAGGCGACTTCAACGTTATAATTATACCCTTCTTCTGTTGTTTTATCGACAGTAGCAAACAGTTCAATGAATTCATCTTTACTGGGAAGGTGCCAACCCTTCGGACACACGCCACGGACAGCTCCTTCAGGTTTACATCTTTTTGAATTTTCTTTCCCATCTCGAAAATCTTCATACTTTCCACAATACCGTCCAGCATCGGAGAATACGGCAGCACTATCCATGGCGGCACTCCACAGATAGAGACGTCCCATTTTTTCACAATTTTTGGGGTTATTGTTATAGCAGAAACTAGACGAGTCTAAAGGAGCTAATAAGCCAGACTCGCCTTCAGATGTCTGATTCAAATAGGCGTAGTTCAGATTTTCCGCCATCCATACCTGTTCACCTATCTTCGCTGTCTTATAGACCTTGTTGTCGCGAAGGTCTGTTAGAGTGTTAGCGGCAGCATCATACTTGCTATCCGCATCAACGTTCTCCGGCGACCACTGAACAGCAGAGTCTTCAACAAGAACAGAATCCTTGGTACAAGCTTTAGCCTTGTTCTTATTTCCGTTACCATCTTCACATGTACTTTTTACCGCACCAAAAGCCATAGTTACACTGATTTCTTTGCTCATATCGTAGAAGCTATAGGACGTCCTATCCTCCTTCTTTGCTCCTTCAGAATCAACAGTAGTCAGCACCAGGGTCTTTCCATCGGCATCGATGGAATAGGTATATTCCATATCATCACCGAAATTGTCTTCACGAACGAAATGCCATGTGGAAACATCGTTCTTGTCCATTGCATCACAAGCCCCCACGTCTTCACAGACCTCAGTCACAACATACTGAGGTTCTGCAGCGGCAGGATCCTCGGGCAAAGCCTCTTCGGGAATATATTCCACACAGGTATCTTCACTGGAGCTACTTTCAGCAGAATTGCTAGAAGAAGAATCTTCGGATTCAGAACTGGAAGACACTTCATCATCGGATGCACTGGACTCCACGATTTTTGAGGAACTGGACAGATCTTCAGAAGCAGAACTTTTCGGTTCAATTTCAGCATGGTCCACCCATTCCCAATCTTCAACGGACTCGTCATATTCACAAACAAGAACCAAGTCGTCGGGCGTATAGTATGCCTTCTTTCCATTCAGGGATTCAGTACACCTGATGAAATCCGATTGAGATTTCCAGACGTAATCGTATTCGCTCTTGCCCGAAGAACTGGTACCGCTATCGCTATCACCACAGGCAGAAAGTCCAAATGCCAACGCGCTGCCAATGGCGGCAGTGCACACAATATTCCTAGTAATTTTCATGGGAGATCTCCTAAGCTTAATTTTCACCCCGAATAAAAATAGTACAGTTCTATTTCTTTTGTCAATAGCAAGTCATAGAAAATATGTAATAGAAATTGTCATGGGTTATATCTATATTTGTGCACATGACTGAAGAAGAAAAGGCTTTGATTGCAGCATGGAGCGACCACTCCCGCATGTGGAAAGATAACACATGGGTGTACCCCGTCATCAGTAGACGTGCCGGCGGTCTTTCCGTTGGCGTGAACCTGAATCCGGATCACAAGTGTTCCTTTGCGTGCGCCTACTGCCAGAGCGGACCTCAGGAAGGCCACGAAAGTGTACCCATCGACATCGATGGCGTGGAACGTGAACTGCGACAGTTTATCGCCTTTTACAAATCCGGCGAATTCAACAAGTGCGATTTCTTCGGCCACGTTCCCGAAGATAAAAAGGTTTTGAAGGACCTCTGCCTCTCTGGCGATGGCGAATCCACCATCGTGAAGGAGTTCCCTGAAATCTGCAAGCGCATGCGACAGATCCAGAAGGAATATGAAAGCACAGTCAATACTGACGCAAAAGTCGTCGCAGGTGAAGGCGCGAAAGTTGTCGCTGGCCTCAGCGATTTCAAGCTTCGCCTGATTACAAACGCAAGCCGACTCGGTAACGACAAGGTGGAAGAAGCTCTGCAGTACCTGCTGGAAAGTAACGGCGAAATCTGGGCCAAACTGGACGCAGGCACGGAGGCATGGTACAAGCGAATGAACCGTTCCGCTGTCAAGTTCAGCACCATCCTTGAGAATCTTGAGAAGGTCATCAAGCGCTACCCCATCTGCATCCAGACAATGTTATGCAGCCTCCAGGGTGACGCTCCTAGCGATACCGAAATTGAGGAATACATCAAGAACCTGACACGAGTGTATAACGCCGCCCCGCAGAACTTTGTGGAAGTCCAGCTATACACAGTTATCCGTCAGACGGCAACGCCAGACGTTCTTCCCCTGCCAAAGGAATTCCTCCAGGCTGTTGCAGACAAGATTACTGCAGTGCTCCCGGTGAAGGTGAGAATATTTTAGGCGTAGGGAATCAATCCAAATGCAAAAAAGCCAGCCCCAAAGGCTGGCTTTCAATTTTTCTAGATTCCTCGACAGGCTCGGAATGACACGGGCGCAGCCTTAGATCAATTGCTGCCTGCGGCAGCTTAGATCAGCGCCTCGGTCATAGGAACAAGCAATGATTATTCACGACACTCGCCTTAGATCAATTGCTGCCTGCGGCAGCTTAGATCAGCGCCTCGGTCATAGGAACAAGCAAGCTTGTTCCTGCGACACTCGGCTTAGATCAACTCTTCCGGAGGAAGGTGGTCAGAGGCTTCGGGTTCCTGATAGAATGTTTCAGGAATCTGAACCTGATTCTGGAAATAGGCGCGATGGGCAACGATTACCTTTTCGCGGGCAAATTCAGCATTCTTCCATTCACCAATCTGAACATCCTTGCCTTCCAATTCCTTATAGTTCTGGAAGAAGTTCTTGGTAATGCGGAGGAACATCTGGTCCACATCGGTAATATCCTTGATGGGACGGGGATTGAATGTGGGAACACCAAGAACCTTATAGTCCTTCTTGCCACCGTCAGTCATGTCCAGAGCACCAATGACGCGGCAGGTACATACAGAACCCGTCATCATGGAAGCTGGGCTATAGATCAGCATATCCAAGGCATCGCCATCGTCAGCCTTTGTGCTAGGAATAAAACCATAAGTGCAGGGATAGCTCATGGAACTGAGCAGGCAACGGTCCAGGCGAAACACGTGGAGGCGTTCGTCATATTCATACTTCAAATTGGTATCCTTACCAATTTCAACAACGCAATCCACTTCGTAGGGATATTTCTTGCCAATGGGCAAATCCAAGTAGTTAATAGCCATTTATACTCCACAAAGTCCACCATGGACTTCATCTTTTTCATTTTTCCAAATTATGTAACCAAAATTTAGCAACTATTTATAAAAAGTCAAGAGAATAGGCACTAGGTTCGAGGCACGAGATTTGAATTTTGAATAATAGACAATCATCAATTATCAATCATCAATTACCAATTACCATCCTACCTGCTGCGCCAGCGAGCCGATGTAGTCTTATCAAAGAGACCGAAGTAGAACACAGGCTCTCCACGATCCGGGCTATAGCCAACCTCAAAACGGATACGGTCCAAAGCAGGAATCACAAGATGAAGACCGCCATATACGGCACCTTCGTAATTGTCCCAACCAGGATAGCCCTTATCCCAGAGAAGGCTTCCATCAAGACCAGCCACCAACTGAACTCCATAGAAGAAATTGATTCCCCAGAGAGAGGCGGGCTTGCGTTCACGAAGAACAAAGCGTTCCTCAAGAGTCAACAGGGCTTCATGCTTCCCCAGGCTATTACTATCGGCTTCATGGCCACGGAAGGTATTGGCTCCGCCATGATAATAGTAATCGTAACGTTCCACATCACCGGGGCGAATACGCACAAGAGCTGTCGCTCCAGTGACAAAACGCCACATGCTAAAGTAAGCACGAGCATCCGTTAATAGTTCCCAGTAATTTTCACCCCCCAGATGACTGGCGTCATGATCCACATCGCCTGCACCCACATGGGTCAACATATATTCTAGATAGATACCTTTACGGGAATCCAGTTCACTGTCTCGGAAATCAAAGGCAAAGCCACCACCAATCTCGGGCAAACTTCCGGGGCCCTCCTCTATGTAGCGATACGCCCCAGTTAACAATAAAGCCAGATGTCCATTGATTTTCCAATCCAGATCCAAATCCCAAAGCCAACTTGCATCATTAAAATCGCGAAGGTCGTCCCAACTATCTGTACGGAGGAACTCAAAATTCCAGCCTAGAGGTAAACCGAATAAATAGGGAGAACTGGCGTAGAACGCGTATTCATTATTTTCCAGGAAGGGATCCAGCGCCGTGCGGTACTGGACTTCTGCACGGACATCTTCACCGAGGACATTGAGGTTTGCCAATGCAAGGCCAATCATCAGACCGTCACGGTCCGTTTTCTTGCCTGCGGGAGAAGGAATCCAACGGAAAATTTCCTTGAACTGGTAACGAAGCGCAACGCCTCCCTGCTCAGATTCACAGGACACAGCAATGTCCGTAAAGAGATCTAAGTCCTGAAGTTTCGCCTTTTCCCCACGGAATACCTCCTGGGAAAAGACGTCACCTACATGATGATCAAGTTCCCGTTCCACAACACGGCTTTTCGTTTGCTCCAGACCGTCAAAGCCAATGGATACAATCCGAGCCCCATCCGCACAGGATGACTGTGGCATTACGGCAGTCTGGGAGACCTCCGCCGCCATGGCAGAAGACAGAAATACCAGCGATACTACCGGCAAGATTTTATTTTTCAAATCCTGTAACACGAGACCTCGTTCAACAAGGACAAAAATAGAAATACACCAGGATTTCTAGAGACGGTTCCCCAATTACGTCCGTATTTTTGTATTTTTTGCGCCGTAATTAATCACGAGGTTCTCATGTTAGACTTTCTCGCATCCTACTGGCCCTGGCTCGTTGCCATCGTTATTGTTGTTCTCGCTGTTTTCGCTGTTCGTGGAGCCCGCAAGGCCCTGAAGGAAGGTGGCGGAGCATTCAGTCTTGAAACCATCCGCAAGAACACCGAGCCCAACTTTGCCGCCCTGAAGCAGAAGTCCAAGGCACTCCTTGCTGATGCCGACATGATCTGCGAAACCAAGGAAGGCAGCAATCTGGTCATCCCCAAGAAAGAAGACATGAAGTTCTTCCGCCGTGCCGTTTCCCAGAAGTACAAGTTGGCAATGTTCCTTGTGCCTGGTACCAACAAGGTGGCCTATTTCTTCTGCAAGACTGAGGCTGGTCTCCGTCGCCGTATCGACAACCTGGTTATCAACCAAAAGTTCCACGAAGACAAGAAGCCCTACGTTGATGTTGCCACGGGCGAAAAGCTTCGCTACCCCAAGGCATAGTAGGATAAAGGGGAAAGGATAAAGAATAAAGAAGGCGCGATTCACGTCGCGCCTTTTTTTTAAACAGTAATTACATCTCCGCGCTACAAAACAATGTCCAGAACCTATACAGAACTAGCCATTGCCGAAGAAGAATCAAAACTGACGGCCGCTCTCGGCCAGTCCAGGAATCTGCTGGTTGAAGCCCCCACAGGCTCCGGCAAGTCCCTCTACATTCCCTGGTTTCTCTCTAGGCATTGTGAAGGTCGCGTGGTGGTTCTGCAACCTAGACGCATTGCAGCCTTATCGCTTGCCCAGTATTCCGCAAAATTGCACAACGAGCCCTGCGGAAAAACAGTGGGCTATCAGTTCAGACAGGATACCTGCAAAAGTACAGAAACAAGAATTCTCTTCCAGACCTACGGTAATTTCCTGCAGGAACTTCTCCACGGCAAGCTGAATGCGGAATGGGTCATCTTTGACGAATACCACGAACGCAAGGCAGACATGGATCTGCTGTTCAGTTATCTGCTGGCAGTACAAAAAAGAGAACCCGACGCAGGTCAGTCGATGAAGACGCCACGCATCGCGGTAATGTCGGCCAAGCTGAACCGTGAAGAAATGGAAAACGCTCTCGGAGTAAAATGTCTGGAGCTGGGTCACCCCCTGTATCCTGTACAGATACTGCACCAGTCGCCCCTAGCCGGAACAACTCTTGAAAGCGAAGTGGTTAAGGCCCTAAAATCCCTGTACCGTAGCGGTGTATGGAAAACCACCCTGGTATTCCTACCCGGCAAGGCAGAAATTGCCAAATGCCATACCGCTGCAGAAGAAGCCCTTGGCAGCAATGCCGCAGAATATCTGGATCTATTCGGCGGACAGGACCGCGATATCCAGGACCGAATCTTTGAAGAGACGGAAAGACCTCGCGTCATATTCACCACCAACATTGCAGAAACGTCCATTACCGTGCCCAACGTCAGTGGCGTTGTGGACAGTGGTGTTGAGCGAATTTCTGAATACGACGACAGCCAAAAGGTCAACGTCCTGCGTACAGCCCCCATATCCATGCAAAATGCAATCCAGCGTTCAGGACGTTCCGGCCGAACTCAAAACGGAGCCAGCATCCGACTTTGGAGCGAAGAATCGGAAACTCGCATGCCCAAGGGAATCATTCCCGAAGTCACTCAAATTGAGCCATCGGAATTCATGCTGCAAGAAGCAGCCCTGGAACATTCGCTAGGTCAAAAATGTGGCGCATTACAGCTTCCCACGCCCATTCCGGAAAAGCGAGCCAACACAGCAGTAAACCTGCTCAGGGAATTGGGCTTTGTAAACGAGGACCACATAACCGATCTAGGTCTCCAGGCAGTACAATCTCCCCTGTCCGACGTGCAATTGGCCTATGTGCTAATCAAGGCAAAAACAGAAGGCATTAGCGAACTCACCTTGTCGACCATGGCATGGATTCACGGAGGCGCTGAAGCCCTGCAAAAAAATAAACAGCCCACCAACCTGCTTACGCTCGCTGCAGATTCCGCAAACAAGGGAGGCAACACGCCTCGGGAAGTCTCCCTTACCCTTCGCCAGCTACAGGATTACAGCAGGCGAGAGAACTACAGGAAGATTGCTGACAACGAAGAGGAAACCATCCGGCTTTTACTGCAAGCTTTCCCAGACAGGCTAGCAACTTCAACTTCCAGCGCAGGTTCATACAAACTAACAAATCAGAATATCATCCGTCTCCAGCAACCGGAACCGCCGTTTGCCCTTCTGGCTATGACCATGCTCCGTACCAGTTCTGGCGGGACATCCGGAACAAAGACGGAACTGCGTCTGAACCTGTATGTTCCCGTTCCTCAGCTCCTCCTGGAAAACGGAACAGAAGAAACTCACTACGAACTGATTTGGCGCAATGGCCAGGAGCGCTTCATCGGCAAGGAAATCCGCGGCACCGCCGAACGTGAAATACTTCCTCAGGAAGCCTCCCCCGCCGTACTTAGCCAACTCAAGGACTTGACGGTGGAAGCCTGGAAAGAAAAACTGGAAAAGGAAAACTGGACCGGACGTTATCTCACAGAAAACCTTCAGACCCTTCTCATCAAGATGCGTCTCGCTGCCAAACTCTATCCCGAATTTGGTCTGCCCGAATTTAACGAAGAGGACATGGAACTGATTTTCGATGAATTTGCGAGCGGCATTTTCTTGCTAAGAGATTTAAGTGAAGACCGCTACCGCGCCATTCTAGAAGACTACTTTGGCAAATCCATGTTACAGTGGCTTCACAAGACATTTCCTGATCACTACATCCTTCCCAATGGAAAGAAAGCCCTCTATAGCTACCAGGAGGTAGATATTCCAGAACCGGGGACTCCGGGTAGCAACCTCATTACCCAAAGTGCGGAAGGTATTCTTGTGGAGGTTTCTGCCCGCATCGAAGACTTCATGCAGGTAGATCGAGCATCAGGCAAAGCATCGCCAGTTATAGGAGAACACTGGATTGCTGATAAAAAACTTCGTGTCCGCTACGACATTCTGGCGCCCAATTTCCGAAGCATGCAAAAAACCTGGGACCTAACAGGATTCTGGCAGAATACCTATGCGGAAATAAGAAAGGAACTAAGAGGTCGCTATCCTAAGCACCCGTGGCCCGAATCTGTTATTTAGAGCAACTAAAGATTTATGGTATAAACTACCAGACTTTTGCTGTATTCATAGCCCACAATCAAAAGAGCCTGGCCAGGAATAGGGCTCTTATCTGCGCTGACAAACAGAACTCCTTCAGGGCCGCGATCTTTTGGATCCATGAAGTAATCCAGCAATACAGGCAAAGAATTCTCCTTACCTACATTTGTAAAGTCAAAGACTGCAATTCCGCTCATGCGTTCTAGGCCAACAAAGGCAAGACGTCTTTCAACACCATTGGCGTCCTTCACCATACCCACAACAACGTTTTCTGGTTCACAGCCCTTATCATCACTGCGGGCGTCCATTTTTTTCTTGCCCTTTTTGGAATTCCAGTTAAAATATTCCGGAGCGACTTCAGCAAAGGTCCGTTCCAATGTTTCCCCAGAATCCCAAATTAGCTTTCCACTCATTCCCTCAAAAATGCTGATGGAACGGGATCCAAACTTTACAGAGCACTTTTCTTCATTACCGCAAATAATCTTAGGATCAATGTTTGCACGATCCTCCCCTTCATTGGCAGTCACTACATAGTTTTTTCCATCAACGTTGAAAGCCTTAATCCCATCAGGTTGACGAAGGCTTCTGATAAACGCACTTTCAATACGGATTTTCCTATCCTTGATGGCATCCAGCCCAAAGCCCGGCTTGGAATGATCTACAAAACCCAAATCAAAAATCTGTTCCACATTTCTGGAATTCACATTAACCAGAGCCATCTTGTTGTTTTCCTGGAGACTGACCCAGGCATATTTAGAATCGCCAGAAACCGTTATGTACTCAGGTTCATAGGTAGAATCGGGAAAAGAGAAAATGGAGATTCCCGGATCCAGTTCATTTTCCATATTCAGAAAAGCAATGCCGCCAAGAGGATCATGAATTCCATCCTCACTGGGTTCCCCTTCGCATGCCACAAGAATGTTCTTGCCATCGGGAGAGAAGGTCAGCATATCCGGGTGGTAGCACACCTTATGGGTTCCCAGTTTTTTTATTGGAGAAGCGGAATCCTGAACATCATATTTCAGTAATTCCACAAAGCCCGCTTCCCATGTTGGTTTAGCAAGCAAACTTACAGCAATCAGGTTCCCCGATACCGTAACACTTGTAGCTTCTCCATCTAAAGAGAACTCCCCCAAACGAACGGGGAACCCTCCATTGGAGAAATCCACCACTTCCATTGTATTTGCATCCCCAACCACAAACAACTTTTGGGAAGACGGCATGTAAGCCGCAATTTCTGCAGTCTTCAATTCAATGCGAGAAACTTGCGTCAGTACATTTGATTTCTGGAAAGGCCCCTCATTCTTTGCAGCAAAAACAGGCTCTGTCAGGAACAGAGCCATACAGAAGCCTATGATGAAGAACCTCACCATCATTAGTCAAAAATCAACCAGAACAGAAGCATTCCAAGAGCAAGGCCTCCCATGAAGGAATATCCCGTCATCATGGCAGCGTCCCGTTTTTCCTGGTCAGTTTTTTCCTTCTTTTTCTCGTTTACGCCAAGAGAAACGCCCAATGCCTGAGCACAAGCTTCATTATCCTTGCGGATGGTATTGTAACTTTGCTCCCAGTTGGCACTCTTCGCCTGTTCTATGCCGATGGCTCCACGAAGAGAATCCTTTTCCACACGGCAGGCCTCATTCTGTACTGCCATAATGCTATCGCGCAGGGCAACTTCAGCCTGTAACTGAGCTACGGAATCAACAGGAGCATTTTCGGTAGCAGCAACCACTTCTGCAGATGCTGCAGAAACAGAATCGACAACTGCATTTTCGGCGGCAAAAGCCATACCGCAAACAACAATCAGCAAGGTAAGGATTCGACAAAACATTTTCATTCCTTTTTTCTATATGCAAAAGTCTACATCTGAGACAAAATTCGTTTCCAGCCATCCTCAGGAATCATGGCACCCATGACCTGAACGACCTCATTGGAAACAATACTTCCCAAATTACCGGCACGTTTCATGTCCCAGCCATTCATGTATCCGTAAAGGAATCCGGCAGCCCAGAGATCACCTGCACCTGTGGTATCGATAGCCTTGGCAGAGCCCGCATCCACACGAGTAACTTGACCATCTTTCGCAATCAGGGCTCCGTGCTTCCCAAGTTTTACTACAGCCACCTTAGCCTTCTTGGCAATTACATCCAATGCGGCCTCTTCCTTCACACCTGCATAGGCGAAGGCTTCATCCTCATTGGCAATGACGATATCAATCATCTTCTGTTCGAACAGTTCATCAAACAGATCGCGGCAAGCATCCACCACACCGAAGGAACTAAAGTCCAACGCAGTTTCAACACCCAGAGAACGGGCAAGAGTAAAACACTTCTTGAAATTTGACCTATCGAATGCGCTGTATCCTTCTGCAAGAATCAGGGAAACACCTTCAAAAAGCGCAGGACAGTAATCCTCAGACTTCATGTCATTGGATGCGCCCAAAAAGGTCCACATGGAACGCTGGGCATCAGGCGTGACGGCACTGAACACACAACCGGTAGCCACTTCAGAAAGACCCATGCGGTCTTCCACATGGTAGTTCTTCAGATGGTCTCGAAAAAGATCCCCAAGTTCATCCTTACCTACCCTACTGATAAAGGCCGCATTTCCGCCTAACTTGGAGATACCCACCATGGTGTTGCAAGTGGAACCTCCTGGTACGCGAACAGATTCCTTAAGACTTCCCAGAAACTTTTCCATCTGAGGCCATTCCACGCGATTCATGCCACCCTTCTGAACTCCCTGTTCAGAAATCCACTGGTCACTGACATTGGCAAGAACATCAACAAGAGCGGCACCAATACCAAGAATCTTTTTCATTAGAAACCTCCACGACGGCGACGCAGCTTGTCGCCCGCCTGCAGCAGAAACTGGCGTTCCGTTTCCGTAAGGGAATTGATACCATCCCTACTGACCTTCTTCAGAATTTCATCCATACGTTTCTGCTCATCCACATAGAAAACTTCACCTTCCAGAGGCTGGTCAGACTTCTTGGTTTCTTCATAGGGTGTTTCATTGCTAAAACTACGACCACCTTCATTAACCCGGAATCTTGGACCCTGAGCACGTTCAGCACGGTTCCTTAATTTTCGGAAACCTCCGTTATACAGGTACATGTAGAGGAAACCTGCAACGACGCCACCCAAGTGAGCAAAATGAGCAACTCCATCTCCAGAGGGGGCCATGAAAACATCCACCGCCACCATCACCCACATGGCATACTTGATTCGCATGGGGAAAAAGAAGAACATCAGAAGCATGCGATTGGGAAAGAACTTGTAGTAAGCAACAAATATGCCCATCAAGGCGCCAGAGGCACCAATAATGGGATTGTTGGTAAGCCCCATAAGGCAAAGCACAAAACTGAAGAACGCAGCAAAAATGCCACAGAAGAGATACATCCCTGTAAAGTGACGCCCTCCCATCCATTCGGCAACTTCATCACCAAACATCCAGAGCATCAGCATGTTAAACAGGAAATGCCAAAAATCCACATGAATGAACATGTAGGTAAGATAGCGCCAGACCTCAATGGGACTCGTCGGGAAAAAGGCACCAAAGTAAACGATGTAGTCACGGATGTTTCCGTCACCTGCGCCGGGAATATTCAGATGCAGACCTAGCAGAGAGCCCAATACATAGGCAATAACAAACACAGCCGCATTAGCAATTAAAAGAACTTTAACGGGCTTCGGTAAAAAGCGGAAGGGTTTCATTATTTACTCCCGGCAACCTTTCGGTATTCTTCGATTAATTCTTCAACAATAATTTCAGGGACAAACTTGGACAATTTCATTTTGCCATCGTCACGTCCGGAAACGCCGCATTTCAAAAGTTCGCGAACAACGGAACTGCTCACCGCCAGATGTTCCTGAGCAGATGCCAGGAAAACAGTTTCGCAGTCAGGATGGAGAAACTGATTATTCCAGTGAATGGACATTTCATAATCCATGTCGGAACCATTGCGAACCCCACGAAGAAGGAACTTGGCTCCGACACTTTTCATAAAATCCGTGGTCAAGCCATCGGCATCCGCCACCTTGACATTTTCAATTTTTTCGCAGGCCTTTTCAACCAAAGCCTTACGAAAAGAAAGAGGAAACAGACACTTCTTGGAAGCGTTCACTGCCACAAGGATATACAGTTCATCAAAAAGGGAGGCCGCGCGCCTCACCAGATCCAAATGGCCAGTTGTAAAGGGATCAAAGGATCCAGCAAATACAGCAATTCTCTTTTCCATACCGACAATTTAAAAAATTCTGCATGGCAGAAGTAACACCAAAATACGGTGTTCCCTCATTTCAAAGGGAATGCTTTAGACAGCCTTACGATAAATCAGCAGGGACGATTCACCATACTTTCGAATGCGGACAGAATCGTTTGCCTCGTCTTCCTTTGCCCAGGCAGGCAAATTCTTGGAGGGAGCCTCAAATACGGCTACACCGCCAGGATTCAGCCATTCGACGTACGGACGCAAATCCGGATACTCCATATCCTTGAAGGGAGGATCTGCATAAATTAGGTCAAAGCCTTCACCCTTACAAAGCCTTTCCCTATCAAGGGTCAACGCATTCGTTTCTAACAAAGTAAGTTTCGATTCCAATGACAGGGACTTATAAGCCTGCAGTACAAGTTTCGCCTGAGCCTTAGCCATCTCCACGGCGACAACACTTGTAGCACCTCGGCTAAGAGCCTCAATGCCCATAATACCAGTGCCAGCAAACAGATCCAGCATACGAAAACCTTCAACCCCCTGAAGGATGTTGAAGAGAGCCTCTCGAGTGCGAGAGGCTGTAGGTCTCGTTTTGGAGGTGTCGGGGGAAGGCACATTCCTTCCCCGTAGATTTCCACCAGTAATGCGAATGGACATATTACGGAACGACGTACAGAATGGCGTGCATTACCGTCTGCATGTTCCTCTTAGCAAGTTTCATTTCAACCTTGGAGATACCCACGCGGATGGGAGATGCGGCAAAGGCTTCCATGAAGGACTGGAATTCCTGGAATTCGCTATTCACAAGAACTGTATAGGAGTAACGCTTATAGACGCCAAGATCTTCAACCACAGGCTTTTCCAAACCGGAGAAGGACACCTTATTGGATGCAGCCAGAGCCTTGAAGGACTTCAGTTCTTCAGCCAGCTCGCCAGACTTCACAAAGCTATTCACGGCGTTCATGTTCACGTTGGTCACGTTGAACTGACCGAAAGCAGTGATGTCAGTAGCCGGAGCATTTTCAGGCAGAGGCGGAGTCTTGAAGTTTGCGCTCATGCTCTTGATACGATCAAGGAAGCTGCGCTGAGAAGTCGGCTTGGCAGCAACACCACGGACATAGAAGAAGTTCGGAGCCTGGTAGATACAATCAGAGAAACCAACATCCTCAGGAGTTGCTGTATTCAGGAACTTGAAGAACTGGTTCATGGATGCTCGCTGGAAAGAAATCTGTTCCATGGGCAGGAAGGAATTGTAATCCACGCGCTTGTTGTTGAACAGCACCTGGGGATTCACTTCACCAACGATCTGTCCAACAGTCAGATTACTGCGGTGCTTGGCAGCTTCGTTAGCGGCAGCAGCCTGAGCTTCCAGGGAACCTCCGGCAGAGGTGGTTCGACCAGAACCCAAGGCCAGAGCAGAACGACTAGCATCTTCTGCACCAATGAGATCAAGATAGGGAGCAGGCAAAATGCCTTCCAGCGGCTGCGGCACACCAAAGACGCTGATGAAGCAGCTAAAGCCAACAAACACAAACAGGGCAGCAAGACCAGCCGTAGCAGCCTTCTTTCTAGAACCCTTAACCTGGTCAGAGACGTTAGTCACACGAACCGGGTTTACGGCATCCATCATGGATTCGCGTTCTGCGGCATCAATTAAGTTCAAGTGAATCATACACCCTCCATCACATTCAGGGCGGTACCGATAGCACCAGCGCAGCAAAGCACAGCAGAGGATTCTTCAGCATCCACCGGCAGACGGAGGTTGGAGAAGGAATCCATCAGTGCAAACTGGTAGTCCTCGGTGTACTTACGCAGGTTCTGCACAAAGAGCGGATCCATGGCAAGTTCGCCGCAGATGTTAATCTGGTGAATATCAAGAGCGGCATTTTCTTCCTTAGCTAGAGTCAGCTGCCTCTTGATTTCGCGAGCCAAAAGTTCATAGGCTTCTTCACGGGACTTGTTCACCAGCGGCAACGTGGATACGCAACGCAGTCCCTGGAGATTGTCCTTGGAAAGCCACATCAAGGTAACACCCATGTAGTCGGCCTTGATCACGCACTGGAGGTTCTGGATCCCTTCAGCCATGTCCATCAAGTTCAAAACGGAAAGAACATCCACTTCCATAGCCTTCGGAGCCAGGGACTTCGTACGGAATCCCTTACGGAGAGCATCGACCCACTGACGGCGAACCGCTATCAGCAGTACGGTAAGGCCAACGGAAGCTTCTCCGCTGAGGACCTTATAGTCCAGAACGTAGGCATCCTTGTCGGCATTGGTAATGAGCCCCAGGTACCAGCGGAGGTAGTCTTCCAAATGAGCGGCTGCTTCAGCCGGCACATAGATCTGACGGATAATAGAGCGGAAGGCGGGAATTGCCACAGAAATGGCTTCCACATTTTCCACCTGGACAGAGTCCATCCATCCCTGAAGGACGGTTTCAAAGGTGTAGATATCATCAATAGGGCTGGTTTCCGTTTCCAGAACAGCAGTCTTGAGAACACGCTTTTCAGCGGAGTCCAGAAGGGCGACCTTCAAGGAAGCGTCACCGACTTCTATACCTAGGTAAATCTTCGTATCACTCATATATTCAACGACTTATGAAAGTTGTACCCCTAAAAACTAATCAAAAATCACCCCCTGTAGGATACCTTCCGCCTTTTTCTTACCGATTCCAGGCACTTTTTGCAGGTCCTGGGGGCCAGAAAAGCCCCCATTTCGGTCCCGAACCTCAATAATTTTCTCCGCAAGCTTGGGTCCAACCCCTTTCAGGGCGCATAATTCATCCACCCCTGCTCTATTGATGTGTATCGGGAGATGCACAACCTTCTGTTTCTTTTTGGACCTTTTACGTTTTGGAGATGCATTCTTATCCGCGTTCTTCACAAGGGACACCTCCTCCAAGGAAGGAGGCTCCATCGATATTTCGACGCCGTTATTTACTTTATCTACAATACGGGAGTGCGAAACTTTTTCGGCAGTAAGTTCATCCATCTGATCAATGGAAGGTAACCCCCAGGGTAAAACCTTGACGGTTGCGCCCACCAGAAAGAGGGCCACGGCTACATTTAGGACTTTTTTCTCAGCAGAGTTCATTAGATCCCGCCCACTTCATTTGTGAAACGGAATCCGAATGAAGCATAGAGATATAAAGTCCCGAGAAATTATGATTCAGCATAAGAACCTCGATGACAGTTATTCTCTAATAAGAGCCTCCACGGCACTTGCGTCGGAAGGCACATCCACAGACACGCTGGCAAAGGAACTCTGGACTATGCGAATGGGACGAATGCCCATAATGCGCATCTGCTCCAGGGAACGTTCCAGTTCCACAGCATTCTGAGGCAAGGAGGAAAATTCATCACGGGCCTGCCTGGAATAGGCGTAGATGCCCTGATGCTGGAACCAGCGAGATGCCTCCTCCGGGGCAACCTCACGGGTAAAATCAACGGCAAAATTTCCGTCTACACGGACCTTCACCACAGTCTTCAGTTCTGCTTCTGCTGGATTGAGAGGGCAGGCCACCGTCACCCAGCAATCGGGATGAGCAGCAAGTTCTGTGGCCACATTTCGAAGAACAGCCGGCTCCACCAGAGGTTCATCACCCTGAAGGTTCACCACCAGGTCCATATCCAGAAGGCGGGCCGCCTCGGCAACACGATCAGAGCCTGTTGCGGCAGGGCCTGTCATAACAGCCTCAAAGCCAGCCTTCCTTACCACGTCAGCAATCTGTTCACTATCGGTGGCGCAGACAATCCGTTCAAAACAATCCGAGAGACGCGCACGTTCCAACGTGCGAACAATCATTTCCTTTCCGCACAATTTAAAAAGGGGCTTCCCAGGAAAACGAGAAGACCCCATACGCGCTGGGACAATGCAAAATACAGGCATGACCTATCAGTTCTGTTTCTAGCCGCCAATAACCTTGGGAATAGCGAAGTGATCGTTTTCCACTGCAGGTGCGTTTGCAAAAGCCTGATCCAGGGAGAAGCCCTGCATAGGAACATCTTCGCGGAGAATGGTAGCGTCATTTTCAACGCCGGTCATGGGTTCCACGTTAGAAAGGTCCAGAGCCTTCAGAGTTTCCAGATGGTTCAGCATTTTGTCCAGATGTCCCTTCAGTGCCGGAATTTCTTCTTCAGAAACACTCAGGCGGGAAAGCTTGGCCAATTTCAAAACTTCTTCACGTTCAAGCATATTGCCTCTTTTTCTAATACGAAGTCTAATTTAGCAAAAATAAATCGACCCGATGTCAACCCTAAGTTGCAAAATAGCCGATAGCAGTGAGTAATGAGCAATGAGTAACGAACGGAAAAAAACATGAATCAACACTCAAAACTCATAGCTCACAACTGAAAACTCACTGCACACACCTTTATTCCACAATCTGCAAGGCGGCATACTTTAGAATAATCGTTCTCACCATTCCATCCCCGTTAAAGCGGACATCCACGCGGGCATTGTCCCCAGTTCCGTAACACTTGGTGATGGTGCCCATGCCATACTTGACATGGCGCACCCGTACTCCCGGATGATAGGGATTCTCGCTATACTCGTCGTAGACCACGCGAGGTCCCTCGGGAACCACCGGTTTTTCCACCTTGATCGGATTGCGATACACGATGCGCTGGTCGTTCTTGCGGATGGACGCCGGTACGGACTGGCGCGAAGCCCCGTACCCCCGTCCGCCATAGGAGCCGTAGGAATTACCACTACCGTAGGAGCTTGAGCCACTGCCGTAAGAACTGCGCGAAGAACTACCAGAACCGGAAGGTCTACTAAACATTCCCACAGGCGCAGAATTATAACGGACTTGTCCCCCAGCGCCATATCCGGCACTGCCACCAAAGCCCCCACCAAAACCAGACTCCGTACAGGGCGTAAACTCCACAACAGACGGATCAAGCTCCTTCAGGAAACGGGATGGAGCAAAGGGACGAATGGCTCCCTGGAAGAACCTACGTTCAGCATGGTACAGGTAGAGTTTCTTTTCAGCGCGAGTACAGCCTACATAGAACAGGCGGCGTTCCTCTTCCATCTGCTCCCGCATCTCCTTATCCGGAGCAAAGGAAGTTCCGCGGATCAACGGGAAAATTTCCTCATCACAACCAGCAATATGAACCGTATTGAATTCCAGACCCTTAGCCATGTGAATCGTCATAAGTGTAACAAAACCCTTGGAGGAGTCCACCTTCTTGTCACCATCAGTCAGGAGAGAAATATCCTGCAGGAAGGCATCCAGACTGGCATTGGGATGTTCTTCATCAAATTCACGAATGGCATTCACCATTTCGTCCAAGTTGGCAATACGTTCATCTGCAGTCAGCTCATCTTCCTTACGGAGGAATTCCTTGTAGCCAACATCATTGATGATTCGTTCAGCAAGAATGGGCAGCGGAGTTTCACCAGCAGCAACAAGATTCTTCCAACTCTGGACCAGATCCGTAAAGGATTTCAGTTTCGGAGCTGCACGTCCCACACCATTGGCTTCTGCCACCAGCATCTGCCAGAAGGTTCCCTCACCCGCTCGTACACGGGCAAGTACGGTTTCTACGGAAGTCTTTCCAATGGCACGAGGCGGAGTGTTGATAACGCGAAGGTGGGCGGCATCGTCCTTTTCGTTGGCCAACAGGCGAAGGTATCCCAGAACATCCTTGATTTCCTTACGATCCCAGAACCGGGTTCCACCAAAAATCACGGAAGGAATGCGATTGTCATTCAAGGCCTTTTCAATGACCCGGGACTGGGCATTAGTACGATAGAAAATTGCTGTCTTGGAGTAATTATCAGCCCCTGCAACAGAGATCAAGTTTGCAATCTGCTGAGCCTCGGAGCGGTCGTCCACCAGATGACGAACGCGAATCAGGTCGCCAGCCTCTTCCTTAGAAAAAACGTTTTTGTCCATTTCCTTAGGACGAACGTTATGTGCAATAACAGAGCCGGCTCCCTTCACAATATTTGCGGTAGAACGGTAATTGCGTTCCAGCTTCACGATAGTCACAGGAGCAAAATCGCGGTGGAAGTTGCGGATGATCTTGATATTTGCGCCGCGCCAGCCGTAAATACTCTGGTCGTCATCGCCCACTACCGTCACATTTTTCCTTGCGTTGATCAGCAACTTCAGAAGTTCATACTGAACATCGTTGGTATCCTGATATTCATCCACCACCACATACTGAAAGCGTTCTGCCAGCTGAGCCGCAAGCTGTGGAACCTTCTGGAGCATCAATACAGTATTAAAGAGAAGGTCGTCAAAATCCATGGCATTGGATGCCAGCAGTCGTTTCTGGTATTCCTTGTAATAGCGGGCACGACGTTCCTCATCAGCAAACTCCGCATTAGCCAGTGCCACATCGGGAGTCTGCAGCTTAGGAGTGTTGCCATTGTACAGAATTGTATTCTTATAGCGGGAAATGGCACCATGAATCTTCTTCACATCGGAAGCATCATAGTTATCGCCCATTTCCTCCTTCAGAATTTCTTTCAGGACACGTTTCTGGTCGTCGTCATCGTAAATGGAAAAGTTTCCATCGTACCAGGTTCCGCCCAAGGCCTTGATTACAAATTCCTTGTTGAGGCAGAGTTTCAGCAGACGAAGGCAGACGGAATGGAATGTTCCCATCCAGGCAAAATTCAAGCGGCAATCCAGCAATTTCTGGATACGCTCCTTCATTTCCTTGGCGGCCTTGTTCGTAAAGGTCACCGCGAGAATGCGATCCGCTTCCACATTGTGAAATGAAACAAGATGCGCAATTTTATAGGTGATGGCGCGAGTCTTTCCCGAACCAGCTCCAGCCAGAATGAGCATGGGGCCATCAATCTTCTTGGCCGCAGCCGCCTGCTCCGGATTAAGTTCCCTATCTAAGACACTTCCATCAACAATATTAGCCATTAAAACTCCGTTTGCCAATTTGAATGCGCAATATACAAAAAAGCAAAATTACTTTAATGTTTTAATCAAGGAATCTAATCGATGAGAAACCTGTTCTGCACCAAGATAGCTTAGATAATCATAATCAAAGGCCATGGAGTCAGAGTAATCATGATCACCCCACTTATTCTCGTCAAGAACAACAACATTCATGTGAGAAACGCTATCTATTACTTCTTTAGCAATTGTACGGCTAGGCCCACAAGCTCCATACGTTCCAGTCTTCTTATAGCCGGGATGGCGAGGAAGAACAACTGCAATGACCGATACACCCAATTCAAGAGCAGCATCAACCAGCCCCTTATAAATCGTCAAACCAGGATATATAATATCCTTACTATTTATAAACAGCACGGAATCCATCAAAATATCCGCGGGACCCCAGGATTTTGGAGGCAGTTGATATTCCTGATCGTAAACAAACCTGCTTCGATCTTCAATCCGCGGAGCCGATTCTACAGCATCAACAAAGCCTTCGGGAACTCCATCTTTCCAGAAATTATGCTTTTCGTCATAGGGAAAACCCGGATTGTTCTCATAAGTCGGAATCCAATGGTAATCAACTGTTCTAAAAAACATATCCGGAGCAAGTTCCAAAATGAAAAACTTCAATTTCTTTGCATGATTGAAAACATAATTGTGAATGATAAATTTTGCATCATGAAGATCTGCGCCAGGATAAGCCATGTTTAACACAATTTCATCTTTAAAATATTTTTCGTGAACAGCAAATAAAGTTCTAGAACTCCCATAGCAACAATCGTCACGGAGTCTTTCAATTTCCAGAACTTTTCCATTTTATCGCGCAAAACAAACTGGTATTCTTCGCCATGTTCTTGATAATACATTCCAGCGCTATCAGAATAAGGCAACACATTCGTTGATAAGGATGCGTTTCGCAAAGTCCATAAACAAGGATGCCACAATTCGTCACCCTCAACAAGGTTTGTAATACTGCTGTCGGCAAGATCTATCAAGACAATCTTTGTATGCGCACCCTGACTATTGGTTAGCGTAGCAACCACCAAGTTTTCATCAACCCATTCGCTATGATCAAAAGCATAATTTTGGGGTGCAGCCACGCTCTGGATCAATTTACCTAGGCTATCCACAACAAGCAATCGCTCATGGACATCATAGGTTTCATCTCCCGTATATTCGTGGCCGGCCTTACCCGCAAAATCAAGAAAAGATGTTCGTTTTGTGCCGTCCCTAAATAGCGATACATTGCAAGCCTGCTCTCCATTATACCAAACTGTATCTACAAAGTCTCCAGTTCTAGAATCCCTAATATGAGCCCTTAACAACTTCGATCCCGTCACAGCAAATAACGACGCATCATCCATTCCACCATGATAGGCTCCACTCATCAACTTTTCTGGAATTCCGAATTTTCCTTTAGAAAATTGCACTTGCCATGTTGAAGATTCCATAAACGAGGCTCTATCAGAATTATCTGCAGCGCTAGTAACGTAAACAATAACAGTATCTCCTGTTTCTAAAACTCGCCATCGCGGTACTGCAGCCGACTCTACATCCAATTTTATTGCTGCGCTTAACGGTTTTTCGACACTTCGCACATACAAGGTGGACTTTCTTGGAACACCTTCAATGCCAGTACTAAACGCAACCCACTTTCCATCAGGAGACACATCTGGATGGTAAGCTGTCAAAGAATCCTTAAATTCAACGACAGAAAGACTTCCCCTAGAGTAATCTATATAGGACAAATTCCCTGATAAATCATTTCTAAAAAATAGCTTTGCCTTATAGTTTTTCAGCTTTGAGCGAACTGTAGCGGCATTAGCAAGAATATGCATTCTATTTTCCTGAATGCATCCACTCCCATCCATCCAGGAGGGGTCAGAAATGGCCCCTAAAACAAGTCTAAAACCAACATATTCAGATTTTGTTCCTGAAGTTACTACGTAAACATCACCACGATTATAAATCTTTGTAGCTACAGATAAATTACGATAACTACCTCCCTTTACTATTCGTTCTCCCGAACTACCACCATTGGGAGCCCCCACGTAATTAAGAATTGTTGTATCAGTAAATGAACTTTTCCAGTCATTGATCCACTCCATCATGTTTCCAGCAATATCGCAAACCCCTGCCTTCGTTTTAGGCTTTGAGCATACTTTGTGAGGAACAAAATTTGAATTATCACCTGTCCATGCATTCTTTAAATTCCAATCCTTAGCAGCAACAAGAGTCCATTCAGCCTCAGTGGGTAACCGGTAAGCATTTACGTCTGGATTGAAAATGTAGCCTTCTAAATTCAGACAGTGACCATTTGCGTCAAATACAGCCTTTTCATATCTATATGCCGTATCAAGCTTTTCCGCATTACTGCGAGCATTAGCATAAAGTACTGCGTCGTAAAAACTCACATTGCCTACAGGCAGGGAATCATTATCGCACTTCACCTGCAATTTCATCAACGAATTAAATTCACCACATGTCGTTTCGTGAATATCCATGAAAAAATCGTAATCAAGTTGAACTCGCATTTGCGGAGTCTCACTGATTTTAGCCTCTTTATCCCTTGTCCCCAAAGTTACCGTAGCTCCATTTGGAACAACATGCACCATGTCATGTTCATCATCCAGCTCAAAAGCTGCAGAAGGTCCCGATTCAGAAGAATCAGAACATCCCGCAAACCAAGCCATCAAAAAGATGACGAGAAATAAAGGATAAACTTTTTTCATAGCTATTTTATATCCTACAGCACTCTTTGTGACATCTCTAAAAAAACGACTCCCGGCATCAAACCAGGAGTCTCTATTTCACAAAATGCGATTACTAATCATCCGCAGCGGAAGCACCCACAGCCTGTTCCAGCGTGGTAATACCCTGCAGAGCCTTGGAAATACCGTCCATGCGCAAGGTGATCATATCACATTCCTGCATAGCGGCGCGCTTGATCACGTCGCCGGAAGAACGCTTGATAATCAGGTTACGAACAGATTCGTTAGGCACCAGGAACTCGTAGATACCGGCACGGCCCTTGTAACCGGAGCCATCGCACTTTTCACAGCCACGGCCATGATAGAACTGCATATCCGGAGACAGGTGAAGTTCGTCGCGCATTTCCTGGGATATCTCGTAGGGTTCCTTGCAGTTCTTACAGATACGACGGACAAGTCGCTGAGCAAGAACGCCCTTGATTGCGGTAGACACAAGGAAGGGTTCCAGGCCCATTTCCAAAAGACGGGGGAATGCACCGGCAGCATCGTTGGTATGCAAGGTACTGAAGACCAAGTGACCCGTCAAAGCAGCTTCGATAGCCATTGAAGAGGTTTCCTGGTCACGCATTTCACCGATCATGATCACGTCAGGGTCCTGACGGAGAAGCGCACGAATGCCCGCGGCAAACGTAAACCCGGCCGCATTGTTGATCTGCCCCTGGTTGACACCGTCGATATTCAATTCCACAGGGTCTTCCATGGTAGAAATGTTAATAGTACTATCAAGAATTTCACCAATAGATGCGTAAAGCGTAGTAGACTTACCGGAACCCGTAGGGCCGGTAACAAGCACAATGCCGTTAGGAGCGTTAATGGCGTCAATGAACTGCTTGAGCACGCGGGGGTCAAAGCCCATGTCCTTCAACGGGAACTGACCGGAGTTCGGGTTCAGGATACGCATAACGATCTTTTCGCAAACGCCGCGCTTACGGAGAGAAATGGGGAACGAAGACACACGAAGGTCAACTTCGGAACCCTTGTAGCGCACCGTAAAACGACCATCCAGGGGCTTACGCTTTTCAGCAATGTCCATCTTGGAAAGCAGCTTGATACGGGAAAGGATCTGGGGCATGAGACGAGCAGGAATGGGAGACATGACCTGCAGGTCACCATCAATACGGTAGCGGAGCTTCAGGTAGGTTTCCTGAGGTTCCAGGTGAATATCGGAAGCCTTACGGGCGATAGCTTCGTGAATCAGGGTAGTCACGATCTTCACCACCTGGCGGCCTTCCTCGTCACTCAGTTCTTCTTCCTGATTGCCCTGACCGCGTTCCACGGTTTCAAGTTCTTCATTATCCTTGGAATCACTAATGAGGTCTGCCAGGGATTCTTCTGCAGGACCGTGACCAGCAAAGACTCGTTCAATAGCCTTGACCACGTCTGTTTCGGACGCCATGACCACGTCCACTTCCATCTTGACCTTGAACTTCACAATGTTGATCACACGCATGTTGGTGGGATCGGTCATTGCGATGGTCAGGGCAACACGCTGCACCTTGCGTTCGTCCTCCGTCTTTGAAACAAACAGAGGGGCAACCTTGTAGGTCTTGCACAGATCTTCGGGAAGGTAGTTGTAGGCATCCGAGTCAATGGCAAAATTTTCAAGCCTTACGTAGGGAACTTCAAACTGACGGGAAAGAATTTCAATCAGTCGTTCTTCTGGCATGAAGCCCAGGTCCACCAGGGTACGACCAAGACGTTTTCCCGTGGTCTTCTGATTTTCAAGGGCCTTGTCCAGCTGTTCCTGGTTGATGTAGCCCTGTGCCAGAAGCATTTCACCAATTCGCATCTTAGTGGCGGACTGCATCTGCACACCCAGAATGCTAGTAAGAGTATCTTCGCTCACCATGCCCAGACGAACGAGAATCTTACTGAGCATAAGGCCCGTTCTCTTGTGTTCTGCCATGGCGTGGGCTAACTGGTCTTCGTCCAAGACTCCCTGACGAAGCAGTAACTGGCCCAAATTCATCTTTGCGTTACTAATCATAAATGCGACCAAGCTTGCGCTTTAACTATTTCCCTATTTCCACAACCATCCAGCATATAGACGGAAGTTCCTTCTTTGACACTTCCAATCCGATACACCTCACATGGTCTAAATTCATTCAATAATATATCATTTTCAGGGCGGTTTGTGAATAGCAGTTCGTACTCTTCGCCCCCGTTCAAGGCGAATTCCATGGGATCAATGCCGTAATATTCCGCCATTTTAACCACATCCGAATCAATCGGAAGCAGGGATCTGTCTATTTCTATAGAAGCCCCCGAAGAAATGGCCAAATGATTTAATTCCGAGGACAAACCATCACTAATATCCATGCAGGCTCCAGACACACCGGACCGCACTAGGCGCATCCCCATATCTTCGGAAATCCTAGGATTCAGGTGGTATTCAACCAGACGAGTGAATTTGTCTGTATCCTCAGGATGATTCATTAGAATCCAGAGGCCAGCAGCGGACTTGCCCAGCGTTCCCGCTACATAGACGTCATCGCCAGGGCGTGCTGCCGTGCGGAGAAGAGCCCTCTCCCCCACCTGTTCTCCCAGAAGTGTGGTGGAGAACATGCCCACATTGGCAGCCACTGTATCTCCACCAATGAGCGCAATGCCACGACGTGCAAATCCCTCCGCCACCGCCTTCACAACACGATCCCTGGTTTCATCGGTCCAGTGCTTACTAACACAGAGACCGAAAAGCGCCAGGCGGGGGCGACCACCCATGGCAGAAATATCGGAAACGTTGCTGACAATATGCTTTTCTACCGCCTGTTCCGGAGAAGACCAGTCCAACCGGAAATGGGTATTTTCAACAGAAAGATCCTTAGTGACAAGCCAGCCATCAAAGATGGCTGCGTCATCCCCAGCCCCAAGCCAGCTACGGTACTTAGGACCATTTTCAGCCAAATTTGCTGAATTTTCAAGGATTTTATTGACTAAACGGAATTCACCAAGATCAGGAAACGACATCAGGTTCGAGGCTCCAGGTGCGAGGTTCGAGGCTTGAGGTACTACGACATAATTCTAGTTAAAATGAATAGTAAAAATCTGTCTCCATTTTTACTTACAATCGGAATTAATCTAAATTTCACGATATGGGACACATATTCTTCATAACCCCGTCGTCACCGGGCAGCCTAGACAAGATGAGTCAGTGGACTCTTCGTTGGCTGTTGCAGAACGACCTGGCTGAAGATGCCACCATGTACACCTGCAATTCCATCGAGGACGCCCAGAACATTCTGGAGACAGCCCTTATCGTAGGAGAATCTCCGGCACTTATCGTTTTCGACCATGCAGACCGCTCCAAGGAAGTGAACCTGAAGTTTAGCCGCATGCTCCACGAAAGCATCCCCGAATCTTGGATTGTGGAAATTGTTCCCGATGACATGCCCATTCAGAAGAGCGATGGCAGCCTCTACTGGATTCGCCGTCCCATTACCGAAGATGAATGGAATCAGACCCTGGAGCAGGTTCTGCTCCGTACTCCCACCCCCCAGTGGGCTAACATCTAAGCTATGACAGACTCTACCGTAAAGACTGCGGGCGTCAGTTACTTTGGCGTCCGTTCCCCGAAGCATGCTCTTGCAGACATGAAGGACATCCAGACAGCAGGTTTCAACGCCGTGCTTCACACCTGGAGCGAAGAAGACCAGCAATACTATTTCGACACCATGAAGGAAATCGTCAATGGTTCTGCCGCCATGGGACTGAAGGTCTATGTAAATCCCTGGGGCATCGGTCGTGTCTTTGGTGGAGAAGCCTATTCTGAACTCACCGCCCGAGACCATAGCATGTGCCAGGTCGCGCTGGACGGCAAGCCCAAGGTGGCAGCCTGCCCAAGCAATCCCAAGTTCAGGGAGTACATGCACAAGTGGATTGAGTCCGTCTGCAATACTGCAGTGGACACTATTTTCTGGGACGAGCCCCATTTCTACTTCGAAAAGGGCGGGCTCAGCAACTGGAGTTGCCGCTGCCCCGTATGCTGCGCCAGGTTCCGCGAGCGCTTTGGCTACGAAATGCCGGCAGCAACTTTTGACGAAATGCAACCGGACCAAGCTCGCGACGTCCTTCAGTTCCGCGAAGACAGTCTCATCGATTTTCTGAAGGAAATGACAGAAGACGTACACGACCGAGGCAAGAGGAACTGCGTCTGCATGTTGCCCCCCTGGTTCCCCGCGGGTCTCGATGACTGGAGCAAGGTAGCCCGACTGGAATCCGTAGATGAAGTGGCCAGCGACCCCTACTGGGAAAAGGGTGCCACCGAGGAATGGGTCCGTGAAAAATACGCAGAGACTGCCAAGAAGCTGACCGATGTTGCAAAACTGTATGGCAAGGACGTGCAGATGTGGATCAAGGCATACCAGATCGAAGCCGGCCGGGAAAACGACCTCGCCATCGCTGTTAAAGAAAGCCGCAAGGCTGGTATCGACAACATTTTCGCCTGGAGCTACCGCGGCACAGAAACTCTCAGCTGGCTAAAAAGCGATAACCCGGACGAAGTCGCCCGGGCCTATCGACAAGCAATGGATTTGCTTTAACTTACTTCGTGCCGTTGGGATAGGTTCTTCCATCCCACACAGTATAGAGGAACTGGCATGCGTCATCCGTAGACTTATCCATGGTAGCGTCGGCAAAAGCCACGGCCTTGGATTCCGTCATTCCCATGAAGTAACATCCCTTTTTATCCTTCCGGCTAAACTCCACGTAGCCAGCCACCAACTTCTTTTCGTAGGTGGCCTTGGTCACCACCCTGAAAGAGGGGTCGTTTTTCTTGGCGACGGCAACCTTCTGCTCTAGGGCAGACATAATAATGTCCTCATTGGTTTTTGATGAATCAAGAGCCAGGCCGTCATCAGCAATAAAACCATTCAGGGAACCTACGTGAAAAAACAACTGGATGTCTTCCTTCTGCATATTAAAGGTAAACATCTTCTTCAAGGCCCTAGTTGTATCGTACTCGGCAGACCACTTTCCCTTAAAGAAGAAGGATGTATGATCGAAACCAGGAACATTTATTTCCACGTTCTTCACGTAGGAGACTGAACCAAGCCCTGCGGAATTTACGGTAATGGAGGGTCGTCCCTGAGCAGACACCAAGGCACAAAGACCTAACACCAGTATTAAGAAAAGAAATGATTTTCGTACCATCTTATTTTCTCCTAAATTCACGGACAAATTTAAGAATTGTGCAACCATTTTTTCTAGACAAATTCAATAAAGCAAAAAAAAAGCCCCCGTTTATCACGGGGGTCCTTTGCACGCATCTCCATCACAAACATAACGTTTGGGAAAGGAGGGTCTTAGGCTAATGAACACTTAGGGCTTTAGCCCTTAGTGAGAATTGTCCACTTTGTGGACGACGGGCGGAGCCTTCCCTAGTCTTACCGTGAGCAAAAAGCCCCCGTTTATCACGGGGGTCTTTTGCACGCATCTCCATCACAAACATGACGTTTGGGAAAGGAGGGTCTTAGGGAGGGCGGAGCCTTCCCTAGTCTTACTTAGCGCGTTCGAGGTAAGAACCGTCGCGGGTATCCACGCGGATCTTGGTGTTGTTTTCGATGAACAGCGGAATCATCACCTTGGCGCCAGTTTCAACGGTGCATTCACGGAGAACGTTACCGCTGGTATTGCCCTGGACTGCCGGAGGAGCGTCGATGATCATGAGGTCAACGAAGGTCGGCGGAATCACTTCAACAGGGATGGTAGCGAGGGTCTTCGGGTCCTTCCACCAGGTCACTTCAACGGTAGCACCGTCGAGGAGCCAAACTTCGCAACCACCGAGGCTTTCCTTATGGATTTCCATGGTTTCCTGAGTTTCGTTGTCCAGGAAGAACCAGGTTTCACCATCGTTGTAGAGATAAGTCATTTCAGTAAAGGTCACATCTGCTTCTTCAACAGTGTCACCACTCTTCCAGGTACGTTCGAGAGTACGGCCGGTAACCAGGTTCTTGATACGAACGCGGTTGAAAGCCTGACCCTTACCCGGCTTCACAAACTGGTTTTCGATGATTTCGTACGGCTGATCGTCGACGATGATCTTGAGCTTCTTGCGGAATTCGTTGGTGCTTACAGTACCCATATTATCCTCTTTTTGATATTTATGTTGCTAAATTTAGTAATCTAATGGAAAGCCCTGCTTTTGTATTCTCGCAAATCTCTGATTTTTTGGACTATTTAGGCCCAGATTTTGCATCGCTGATCGCAAATACCCCCTATCTAGCCACCCTGGACCGCGCCCCCACGTTCCCTTTCTGCTGTTCCAGGCATTATGCCGACCTCATCAAGAACGCAAAGGAACCTGCGGCACTTTTGCGAGAAGTACTCCCCACAAAGGCAGAATACGAGAACGTACCTGGCTTCGTGGATGACCCCGTAGGAGACCTTCCTGCAGGAAAGTCCGACTGCGTCATCCAGAAATACGACCAGCGCGCACTGGTCATGACAACCGCCACCTGCGGCGTCCGCTGCAGGTTCTGCTTCAGAAGAAACTACCCCTTCCAGAGCATTCCCAATGTGGACCAGGAAGTCCGAAACTGGCTGGACGTCCATACGGATATCTGGGAAGTAATCCTTTCCGGCGGCGACCCGCTAACATTACCTCCTCAAAAATTCCAGGCACTCGTCGAAGCCATCGCAGACCACTCCAGCGTTACCACGTTACGAATCCACAGTCGACTGCCGGTAATGCGCCCCGACCTGGTGCAGGATCATTTTGAATTTTTAAGGGACCTGCCCGCCCGCTTTGACTGCGTGCTGGTGAGCCACGTAGACCATCCCGACGAACTGGACGAAGCAAGCATGGAAATTTTTGGTCAGTTAAAGTATAGCGGATGGACCTTACTGAACCAAAGCGTTTTGCTGAAAGATGTGAACGACAGAGCCGACACCATGGTCAAGCTTTGCCGCAAACTTTTTGAACAAGGCGTCCTTCCCTACTACATCCACCAGCTAGACCATGCCAAGGGTGTGGCCCACTACGAAGTTAGTGACGAAAAGGCCAAGGCCCTGGTTGCAGAAATTCGTACGAAACTTCCCGGCTACCTGGTGCCCCGCCTAGTCCGCGAAATCGCCGGCGAAAAAAGCAAGACACCAATTTTTTAGAACAGCGTCTTTACGCCGAAGCCTAAAATACCGTCCAAATAGTTGCAGCCGTTTCTCAGAGCATAGTACAGATTGATGCTCCAGTTTTTGCGATATTGAGTAAATCCAACACCGTAATCCTGCTCACGAGTCCATCCGTGGCCCGGAGGCAAGGGGCGGTACAGCCCAGGCTGGTAGAACGCTTCGATGCTCAAGTCATACCCATCCTGCCACAGCAAGGCAACTTCGGAAAGGCCATAAGAGCGACTCCGCAGCATATGATACTGCATGCCCTTAAAATCGTCCAGCCCACCCAGGGCAAAAAAGTCTGTTCGTTTCAATAGGGCATCTGTAGGAAATATTCCTCCGGCAACGCCCCGGAAGCGCGAGATGACATTCCCATAAATCGGATAATAACGGACAATGCGGGCTACCGCGGACAGGTAATTATCCAGAGAATCCGGGCGATCCATTTTCCAGGTAAGACCACCATCAAGGCGCATCCCCTTTCGCGGAAGCACAAAACGATCCAGAGAGACATAGGACATTTCGAAGGACGTATGCTTATCCTCTTCACTTATGCCGAAATATACGCCCACGCTGAAATCAAAACCTATATCTCGGGTGACACCCACCTCGCCAACCACAGTTCTTTCACTAGTGCTATCCATGACTTCTTCATCAAAACTTCCACGCAGCACTACATTCCAGGCAGTCCCCAGAATCCAGGGTTCCTTATAGCTACCCCTCAGATGTCGGGTATCTTCTCCTGTGAATCCTTCCAGCAGCAAGTCGCGGGCCGTTCCCGCAACATTATACAGGCTAACGTTCACAAGGCCTTCCCATACATTATCTTCGCTGGAATAAGTCAAAAGTCCTTCTGCCTGGGAGAAACTGGCCCTGCGCATGCTATAGGCAGGAACGATCCTGTTACGGGATGGATCCCTAAAAAGTTTTGTAGGCGCAGTCTGTTCAAAATACCCTAATCGGGCAAGTTTATTTTCGGAGCGTTCCAAATCCGTAAGCGAAACGGGAGATCCTTCCACAATGCCACTAAGCCTACGGAAAACTTCAGGCTTAGTGCCGCTGGAATCCAGATTTTCCGCACTGGCCCATACATAGCCATTACCGCGTTTCACTTCAAGCGTAAGCACCTTATTCTCTACAAATCCAGAAACCTGCACCGCAGTAAATCCATGATCTTCATAATAGCGCTCCAGTTTTGAGGAGGCAATTTGCCAACTATCACACGGAGAGCCAACCACAATAGACATCTGATTTTCATCAAATTCAGAATGCTCGCCAACCCAGTGAATGTGATCAATACGGCAAGATTCCTCCACTGCAAATGCGCATGCAGCATGCAAAGCGACAATACATGCCACAAGCATTGCCACCTTCTGCAAGCAAAGAGAAAAACTGCTATACCAAATCACTTTCATTTTCAAATCTCAATTCTTCATTCTCAGTTAGAAATACGCCCGCGCCTCTGTACTCAACTTCTGGAATACGTTCTGTTCCGCATCACCGAAACGGAGAACATAGTGTAAACCCAGCGTGATAAAGTCATTGATATCTGCCGATATGGAAGTTTCAAATCGGTAGGTGCGTCCATCGCTATACCCAGACATCATCTGATACGGAATAATATCGTCTCCGCTTTCCATCTGGACAACAGCGAAGCGAGCAAACGCATCAACCATAGCATCCCGCTGATACCCCACGCGGAAAGATCCTTCCCAGAGGTAAGCATCAAAACCGCGGTTCATATCATCGGCCCCCTCCCCCATACGGTATCGGCCACCGGGTTCCACATGGAATCCGTCCAGGAAAGAGAAACGGTACCGACCGGAATAATCCTGGGTTTTCCACTCCAGATTCTGGGCAGCCTCCAGTTCCACATCTTCAAAAAGGATTTCTGCGCCGACGAAATGATTTTCATTTATCTGGAAACCACCCTCCACATCATGATGAATATTCGTCTCGAAGTACGATATGGAACTCAGTTTTTTCTCATAGTCGGCGCCAGGCTTATAGTTTAGCGATAGCCCCATGGGATGCTTCCAGCCAAGGCGGGCCTCCCATGATACCGTACCTGAAGAAACTTTTCGTAATTCATGAGGCGTCGCCGCCGGGAAATAAAGTTTCCTTCCTGTGGTATCCTCACTTTCTGCACCATAGGAGCCACCCACGGTGATGTCTCTCAGAATTCCTTCGCGAATGCCAAGCAGCAAGCCCGGATTCATATCCAGGTCTGCACCAAAGGCTGCATTGGAAGCAAGTACGGCACCTACGGAATCATTGCGTCCCATGCCCTCATATACGAAATCCCCGTTATCCACACCCTCAATGAAGGCTCCCGTCAGACTATCATAGCGAACATCACCCGTTCCCGGCGCCACAGCCTTATAGATTGCCGTATAAGTCTGCTCTTCCGTAAGGCCCAGCTTGTAATTCACATTTCCTGAAACGCCGATTTCATCATCTCCAAAATTTGCATTCAGATCCCCCATCCAACTATTTTCCGCACCAAGGTCATTGACAATGCGTCGCTCAAACTGCATAAAATGGGACACGTCCAAATAACGGCTATGCATTTCAGCAGTCTGAGTCCAGGCCACCGATTTTAGAGAGTCGTTCCAGTCCTCCTGATAGTTGACACCGCGGTTTTGAGCCCACTTGGTTTCAACGCCTTCACGAGCGTTCCACCAGTCCCCTACCAGCAAGAAACCTGAGCCGCCTTTACCATAGGCAATTTCATCTGTATAGTCATTCACCTGGGTGTAGCGCAAGTCATAATTTCCAAAGGGACGGAAAATCCCCTGCAGAAATTCTGTGGAGCCCAAGGTCTGATAGCGTTCCCTTTCTGCGTCCTGCAGGCTAGACACATGCACGACTCCCACTTCACTCTGAGCCATAGAGTTCCTGTGCTGCAGAGCCACCTTTCCACGGGAGGAATTCCAATTTTCGTCTTCACCCTGACGGTAGCCCCATAGAGAATTCAGGAACCATCCACCTCCAAGGCGAATTCGCATTCCAAATTCGTCATGACGTAAATTTCCTTCGGAAAGAAGTGTACTATCCAGATCCCATTCGTCAGACAGCTTGTACGCATTCCAGTCCAGGTCACTGCCCTGAAATTCGTTAACGCTGTACCCATCCTGAATGTAGTTGCCGTAGACAGAAAAAGCCACAGGAAACTTTTTCATCTGTACAGAGGAGTCCGTAGTCAAATACCAGCGAAATGCCTCGCCTGTGGGCCCATCAATTCTATCTGATACTGTATTGGAATCCTTGCGGTTCACGGCAAGTTCCACGTCTGCATAATAGCGGTGATCTGACTGCAGACGCATTCTTGCTCCAGCACGTTCCGTGCGCTCCGGTCGGCTTAGGGGCGAAAGGGAATCCACGCCACCTGGCAACGAGTCGTTACTGCGAAAAAGAGGCTGGCCACGATCAGCCTTCAGGGCAGCATACTCTTCATCGGTCCAGACGCCACGTCTTAAGCGGCTACGGTCATTTTCCAGACGAAAGCCCGACACGTCCAGATACATATTGGGATGACGATACTTGCCACTGGCGGCGTATAGCCGATAAATATTTTCATCTTCATAGGCATCGTATTCCACACGGATTTCATCATCCGGTCCAGGTACCCGCACTCCCCTGAAATCAATGAGGCCTCCAGCGTAGTTCATCTCATAATCCACGCCACGCTGAAGCTTCACTCCATTTATCCAGACTTCTTCAGACTGAGGAACCACGGAGATGTAGTCTCCATTTTCGCTGACAGCATAACCATAACGTTGACCACTAACACCATGCATAACCCGGCTCAGCCGATTCACTTCATCCGTACCAAAAGCACCCCGGACTTCTGTGTAGCCACCACGAAAACCAGCCATGGCACCTAGGGTTGAGCGTTCTAGAGAAAATAAACCAAGGCTCTCATCCGTCCAGGTGTAATCTCCCAGATGTACCATCCAGTGCCTTGATTCTGCTCGAAAATAAATCTGGTCCACTTCCTGCAGCGTAGCGGTTCTCTGATCGCCAGCCTTGCGGTCCACATCGCTGAGCAAGGCGTCAATATACACACTATCCCCAACGGTTCCCTGAATGGATAGACGCAATTCCTGGTCCACCTGAGTTCCACCGTCACCCACAGTAACCTGCATGGTCTTATAACCGTGGGTTTCCAGACGGGAGCGATCCTGCATCAAGGTATCAATGGCAGAGGAATCATTAGAAATGTTGTGGTGAACAAGATAGGCAGGATCCCACACAGGCAGGGAATCCAAATTCAAGGCATAGGCGCCAACGCATGCAACTAGTACGAGCCAGAGAAGACGGCCCATAAGTGCTACCTGTCAGAAGATTCGATCAGGAACTGCTTGCTGGAAAGAAGCTTTCGACCTGCAACCAGATCTACGCTCCACTCACCGGGCTTCAGCAACTTCGGAGAAATTTCAGTATGGCAGACGCTGAGCACCGCCTGGAGAACATCACCCTTAATTTCGCAGGGAAGTGACTGAATGGTATCGGTCCCCCAAAACCAAACGTGTTTCAAAGTATCCCCTGAATACTGAATTCCATTGGAAATGGTGGAGTAATAGTAGAGACGAGTATTCTCCTCGAAAACACTATCTACGCCAAAGGGGGTTCCACGAACAACATTGCGGCAAACCACACTCTGCGCAGGAGAAAGAGCTATTTCGCCAACATCCTGAATGGAATGGTCTTCAATCCAGAAACTAACGAAGCGATGAACAAAAAACGCAAAAAAGACGACGAGCACAAGAATCGTCGTCTTTCTCAAATTACGAAGTGGCGGAATGCCAGCCACAGAAACCTCTACTAGAAGAGCTTACTGGTGTTCTGTGTAAACGCAGGAACTGCATCCACCAGCTTTTCAACCAGCAGTCGATTGAAGTCATCGATGCGGTTCGGCAGACGAGATCCAGGGAAGACCTGCACCAGCAGAAGGGCCTCATCTACAGGAGAGATGTAGATGGAACGATTTTCGCCGGAATAGGAAACGGACTGGAAACGTTCACCGCCTAACATAAGTCCAACCTGGCGAGCAGAGTCAAAAGATGCCGTACTAAGAACAGCAAGAGGAGTTGCATCGATTCCAATGGAACCCACTTCGGCAATGATAGAACCATCGCGATGGCAAAGCACAATGTAATCAGCCTTGACGCTAGCCTGGTAGGCAAGCATCAAACGGCGAACCTTGCTGACATCATCGGAATAAATGGTAAAATCGCTCATATCGCATAACCCTCAGTAAAAGATTGAACTAGTCCTTCTTCTTGGGGACGTAGGGACGCAGTTCGATTTCATCGTCTGCGGATTCCTGACTAGGCTTGTCCACTACACGACCAAACGTCGGCATTCGGGAAACTGGAGCCGCCGCACGAGGACGACCAAAGGGAGACGAGGTAGCACCCTTCTGGAACAAGCCCGAACCAGGGGCTGCGGACGGGGCTGCCACATTCGGCTTTGCTGCAAAAGACGGCATCTTGAACGGGGATGCAGGCTGCTCTGCAGTTGCAGGCTTAACCGGCGGCTGAGTGACAGCCACGCCTTCCTTCGTGAGGGAGACATCATGAACACCAGTGTTGTTCACGCTTTCTGCAGCCTTGCGGAGGAAGCCCTGCTTCACATTAAACTTTTCAATGACCAGCATGGCGATGGTCTTCAGCGTGGTAACAACGCCCTTACCGTTGTGGGCGGTTGCCGGGAAGAAAGGAACATTGCGCTGGTTCAGCTGGGCGTTCATCTCGTCCAGAGTAAAGACGCTATCCATATCGCGCTTGTTGTACTGAAGCACGAAAGGCATGTCATCCAGATCCATGCCGTAGTCCTGCAGGTTCTGACGCAGGTTCTGAAGGCTTTCCAGATTTTCAGCCTGGCGGGAACGCTGGGAGTCTGCAACAAAAACAATTCCATCCACACCACGAAGCACCAGTTTACGGGTACTGTTGTAATAAACCTGACCAGGAACAGTATAAAGCTGGAAACGTGTCTTGAAGCCCTTAATATCGCCAAGATTTAGCGGAAGGAAGTCGAAAAACAAAGTACGATCACCTTCAGTAGCGAGAGACACCATGTCCGTACGCTTATCCTGGGGCATCTTCTGATGGATGACCTGCAAATTTGTGGTCTTGCCACTAAGGCCCGGGCCATAGTAAACCACTTTACAGCTGATTTCACGAGTAGCAAAATTAATCGAAGACATTTTAAATCCTTGATATTCCTGCTCAATAATCTAACAAAAAATTACAGAAGCAACTTAAAAATCGCCAGGAAATACGCGAAAAACGCCTAAAAGCGCAGTTTTCTCAATTTGAAATGGAATTTTCAAAAAAAAATGAAATAAATCATTTTTTCGAAAAAAAAATGCAGGCAAAAAAAGCTGGCGTTAAAGCCGCCAGCATCAAAACACAGAACAAAACAAAAACACGAAATACCGGTGTACACAAGTACATCGGCATTCCTAAAAATTTTCGCTAAAATTAATTAAGCGAGGGCGTTAACGACCTTAGCGGCCTTTGCCTTGTAGTTAGCTGCGCGGTTAGCATTGAAACCAGCACGCTTCTTGGTAGCAGCCTTGTCCAGCTTGCTGAACAGGTTCGGCAGTTCCTTGAGTGCAGCTTCCTTAGTGGTAGCAGTACGGATAACCTTGAGGCTAGCACGAATTTCAGCACGGGCGGCACGGTTCATAGCATTGGCCTTTTCGGCCTGACGCAAACGCTTTTTGCAAGATTGATGTTGAGGCACCTTAAAATCTCCGGGTAAAACCTACTTAAAAATTTGTTGGCACAAAGATAGTAAACCTAAAATTTTTGTCAAGGGGTCGGTTTATTGCTAAATTTAGGCCGCTATGATACCCTTTGTGAACCTTACCGCCCAGAGAAACGCCTATCAGCAGGAGCTTGAGCAGGCAGAAAGGTCCGTTCTTGACAGCGGAAACTACATCGGAGGGTCCGAAGTTTCTGGCCTAGAGGCCGAAATTTCTTCATTTTGCGGTTCAAAAAACGTAATTACCTGCGGAAGTGGCACAGACGCCCTTACCATCGCCCTCATGGCCCTGGGCCTAAAGGCCGGCGACGAGGTTATCGTTCCTGATTTTACATTTATTGCCCCTGCAGAGGCTGTAGCCCAGTTAGGCGGCATCCCGAAATTCGCAGATATTGACCCCGAAACCCTGCAAATTTCACCAGAAAGCGTGGAAAAACTCATTTCCCCCGCCACAAAAGGTATCATCGCCGTGGATCTTTTCGGTCAGTGCGCACCCTTTGCGAAATTGCGTAAAATCGCCTGCCGGCACGGACTTTGGCTACTGGAAGACAGCGCACAGGCCTTTGGCGCAACTTATGGCGCCAGCAGCGAGAACCATGACGCAAACCAAAATGCAAACTGCACCGGTTTTTCCGCCAGGAACAGCGCAGGAACTCCAGCCAGAAACAGCGCAGGAACCTCTGTCAGGAACAGCGCCGATTCAAAAAACGCATGCACTCTGGCAGATGTTTCCATCACCAGTTTCTATCCCAGCAAGCCTCTAGGCTGCTACGGCGACGGCGGCGCCCTCTTTACCGACAGTGACGAACTTGCAAAAAAAATTCGTCAGATAGCAAACCACGGCAGTTCCGCCCACTATAGGCACGAAACTATCGGCGTAAACAGCCGTCTGGACGCGATTCAGGCTGCGGTTCTTCGGGTGAAGTTGAAGCACCTACCCGCGGAACTTGAACAGCGTCGTAGAAACGCCCGCGCCTATGATGAATTTTTCAAGGAAATCGCGGGCGTTAACCCGCAGAAAATCGCCTGCGGAAACAGCAGCACCTACGCCCAGTACACAGTTCTTGCAGACAACCGCGAGCAGTTCATCGAAGTGCTGAAAAAGGCGGAAGTTCCCTACTGCATCCACTACCCCATGGCCCTGCACAGACAGCCCTGCTTTGCCGCAACCGCATCTGCGGAATCAACTAACGACAGCAACGAAGCATTATCCCGAAATAATGCGGATATGGTCAGCGAAAAGGTGATCAGCCTACCCGTTTGCGCCTTTACCGACGTTGAAACCATTATCAAAAAAATCCGTTCGGTTCTCTAGCCAGAAAACAGCCTCTACCCCCGTCTTTTTTAGTCTTTGGCCTGTTTACACAGGGAACCAAAAATTTTCACCGTCACTCTTTTTCCATATTCGGGCAATTGCTAAAATTTGCGTATGCGCAAGAAAATTGACGTCAAAGACAGATCCCTCCTGAGCCTTTCCTGGCCCCTCATTTTGACGTTCGCCATAGGGATGCTCCAGCCCCTGATGGACAGCTGGTTCCTTTCCCGTACTTCAGAAAACGCAGCAGCAGGCGTAGGCGCCATGATGCCCGTTTTAGGCGCATTATTTACAGCACTGAACGCCTTTTCCCAGGCTGGCGCAAGCATTGCCTCCCAATACATCGGAGCAAGCCAGAACAGTCACGCACGAAGCACCCAGACAATGATCCTGTTCGGAAGTCTTCTGTTAGGCATCGCCGTCACTCTGGTAATTTGGCCGCTATCTGGCCAGATTCCCAAATGGATGGGTCTGACAGAATCTCCTGCGGAATTCGCCCGCCAGTTCATGGTGATCGTCTCCCTGGGATTTGCCTTCCGCGCACTGCAGACAACACTAACTGCCCTCATCGCCACCCACGGCCTTACTATCTGGAACTTGCTGGGCAACTCCATCACCATCGCAAGCAACGCCCTCATGAACTACATTTTCCTGGAAGGGCTCTTTGGTCTCCCGAAAATGGGAGTCTATGGCGTAGGTCTCGCCACAGCACTGTCCTGGCTGATTTCATCCATCATCCTCTACATCGTTTTACGATTCAAGATCAAGCACAAGAGCCATCGCACAGACTGGAAGCGTTCCCGCGTCCTTCTGCCGGACTGGATCCGCATAGGCCTTCCTGCAGCAGCCGAGCCCATCAGTTTCCAGCTGTTCCAAGTGTTCATTACCGCCATGGTGGTCTACGTCGGAACCACCGCCATGACCGCCCGAGTCTTTGCAGGAAACTTTGCTGCATTGTCCGTCATTCTCGGCGTAGGCCTTGGCAGCGGAAACCAGATTCTTGTGGCCCACCTGGTAGGCGCCCACAATTTCGACAAGGCCAATAGGCGCGTACATCAAACTTTGGCCGTAGGCATTACCAGCGGCCTAATTTTCTCCATTCTCGTGGCCCTCGGAGGGGAATACCTAATTCGACTTTATACGGACAACCCCGAAGTCATTCGCCTGGGACGCATCTGTCTTTGGTGCGATGTCGCCGTACAGCCTTTCAAGGCAGTAAACTTCATCATCACCACGTCCCTTCGCGCCGCCGGAGACTCCAAGTTCCCGGCCATCGTGGGCAGTGCAATGATGTGGACCCTGGGCCTCGCCACCTCCCTAATACTCGCCTTTGTGGTGGGCCTTGGCTTACCCGGCCTTTGGCTTGGCATGGCTGCTGATGAACTGTACCGTTCCTTTGCAAATATCTGGCGCTGGCGCAGCGGCAGATGGCAGAGCAAAGCCGTTGTATAGTGGCAAAGGGTACGCTTTGAGATGGCGGATCAGGGCCGTCAAGACGAACGTCCCAGGACAAAATTGCTACATTTGGCGCCATGGCATTTTACCCGAATGAAATCATTCAGCAGCTGAAGGCGCAAGCGGATATTTCCCTTGTGATCCAGCAGTTTTTGCCGCTGAAGAAGACGGGTACAAATCGTTACGCCGGGGTATGTCCTTTCCATGATGACCATTCCCCCTCCATGAGCGTAAATCCCACCATCGGTATTTACAAGTGCTTCGCCTGTGGCGCCGGTGGCGACGTTTTTAAGTTCGTCCAGGAACATGAAAAAATCGACTTCAACGGCGCCGTAGAATGGGTGGCAAACTTTGTAGGTTTTGACCTGCCTAAATTCACCACCCGCGAAAACGCGGAAGTCACCGAAGAAAGAGCCATGGTCCGCAAGTTGAATGAACTTGCCTGCGAATGGTTCGAACAGCAGCTCACATTGAGCCCGAAGGCCCTGGACTATCTAGCCAAGCGAAATATTTCGGAACAGACCCGCAAGGAATTTCACATCGGTTACGCACCCGATGGTCGAGAAGGTTTTATTGGCTATGCCGCCAAGAACGGATTTTCCCCAAAGGACTGCGTCAAGGCCGGCCTTGCCGTAGAAAAACAGAACGGCGGCATCTCAGACAAGTTCCGCGATCGCCTGATGATTGCCATCCAGAATCTTTCTGGTGTCGTCGTAGCCTTCGGTGGACGAGACCTTGCCCCCAAGCAGGAAGGTTTTGAACGCCCCAAGTACATGAACAGCCCAGAAACGGCTCTGTACAATAAGAGCGACATTCTGTTCGGCCTGAACCACAGCCGTAACGCCATCGCCAAGGAAAATGCGGTCATTATCGTTGAAGGCTACTTCGACTTGATCAGTCTTTACCAGAGTGGCGTGCAAAATGTGGTGGCAGCCTCCGGCACAGCCCTGACCGAAACCCACGCAAGTATCCTTGCCCGCTATGCAAAAACAGCATACCTGGTATTTGATGGTGACGCCGCCGGCAAGAAAGCAACCCTACGCTCCCTGGAAATCGTACTTCCCAAGGGAATCAATCCACGCGTATTTGCCCTCTCCCGCCCCGATGGCACAAAGATTGACCCGGACAACTTCGTCAACGAGCAGGGCGCAGACGCCTTCCGTTCAGAACTATCCAGTGCAGAAGACTGGCTCAGTTACCTGGCAAGCCAGAGAAACCTGCAGAGCATCGAAGCCCGCGCAGATTTCATTACCTACGCCAAATCCCTGATCAAGAGCATTGAAAACCGCGAACTGCAGAATCAATACGCCAACCTGGTGGCAGAACGCTTTGACACGAGCCGCTCCCTTAGCGGAGTCAAGAGTCTAAAGCCCGCAAAGAAACCCATCCAGCCAAAGTCTACACAATCAAAGGCCCCGCAGCCTCAACAGGGGCCTGGACCGCAAATGCAGTCTCCCCCGGGAGATTACGGCTACGACGGCGGATATGACGGTGGCTACGACGGCGGCTATAGCGAGGACGGCTACAGCGAAGGTTCCATGGCTGGAGCCGCACAACAGGCCCCCGACCGAGTCCCCTGGGAAATTCTTTCCCCCGTAGAAATCCGCTTTGCAAACCTGCTGGTTCACAACCCATCCCTCATGGACCGAGCCTGCGAATACTTTGACATGGATCTTGCCGCCAGCGGCATCCAGCTGTTCGAATCATCCCTCATCGAGGAATTCGTCAATACCGTCATTGCAGGCTACGCCGAAACGGGATATTTCTCGGCACAGCTTCTATATGAGCAGCTGACACCCGTACTCCAGAATTTCCTGGAGAACCTGCCTGAAGAAAGCTGGACTCCTCCCAGGGAAATCATTGAATTCTACGAGACATTGATGGTTCTCACCCTGAGACTCTGCGACCGCAGCAAGAAGAATATTTCCCTCAGCACCCAGGAAGGCATGATGCGCCGCCTGCAGCTGAGCAAGTTTACCCAGGATGTACAAAAGCTGGATCAACAGTACAAGAAGGGTACACTTTCCATTGATTATCTGGCAGACCAGATCATCAAAAGTAAGACAAGTTTAATTCAAGTACTAGCCGCTCCACAAGGATAATGGAGGATCTTATGTTATCGATTAAAGATTTGAAAGCAAGCATCGAAGATGGCACCCAAATTTTGAAGGGTATCAACCTGGAAGTGAAACCGGGCGAAGTCCACGCCATCATGGGTCCCAACGGCAGCGGCAAGAGCACCCTCTCCAAAGTCATCATGGGACATCCGGCATACAAACTGGATGGCGGTTCCGTGGAACTGGATGGCAAAAACCTTCTGGAAATGGAAATCAGCGAACGAGCCAATTCCGGACTTTTCATCAGCACCCAGTACCCCACCGAAATTCCGGGTGTGAACAACGTTGAATTTTTAAAGATGGCATTGAACAGCAAGCGCGCCTATCTGGGCCAGCCCGAAATGGCCGACGAAGAATTCAAGGCCCTCTGCGAAAGCAAGATGGAACTTCTCGAAATGGATGACCGCTACCGTAACCGCGGTGTCAATGAAGGTTACTCCGGCGGAGAAAAGAAGCGTAACGAGATCCTCCAGATGGCCATCCTGGACCCGAAGGTATCCTTCCTGGACGAAACAGACTCCGGTCTGGACATTGACGCCCTCCGCATTGTGGCAAATGGCATCAACCACATCATGAGTCCCGAAAAGGCTGTGATTCTGGTGACCCACTACCAGCGTCTTCTGGACTACATCAAGCCCACCCACGTTCACGTGCTTCGCCATGGCAAGATCATCCTCAGCGGTGGTCCGGAACTGGCATTGAAGCTTGAAAAGCAGGGTTACGACTGGATCGAGGAAAAATAATGGACGCAGTCACCCGCATTCAACAACTGGGCATGCCCCGCCGCAATAACGAATTGTGGTCCTTCTTCCCCGTGACAAAAATTCCGGCACAGGAATATCCTTCTACAGGCGCCAGCGCACCGGAATTTGAAAAACTGATTGAGGAAGAAACTGATTTCGCAGCCCTTCTCCCTCTGGCCAAAAATGCACGTACCATGGTCCGCGACATCGCCGACGGCGAAAACGAAATGGCCCTGATCAAGTGCAACAACGATTTTGGCCACACAGTGCTGAACATAGGCAAGAACGCCAAGGTGAGTCTCGAAATTCTGGACAACAAGGTCCTTCACGAAACCTGCGCCGAGCGTTTTGACATTAACGTTGACGAGGGCGCCGAAGTTGAAATCTTCTTTGCCAATCCGGCAAACGACCTACCTCTGGTATTCAGACATTTCCGTATCACCCAGGCTGCAAAATCCAGCGTGCGATTCGCAAGCATCGAGCGAGGTAACGGAATCGTCCGCGTGAGCATTGACTGCTTCCTCCAGGGAGAAGGCGCCAATTTTGATGTGAGGACATTGAACCTGCTCCAGGGCAATTCCAGCAGCCATCACAGGCTCCATATTTACCATAATGCCCCGGAAACCTCCAGCGCACAGTTCTCCCGCAACCTGCTGGACGGACATTCCAGCGTCAGCTATGACGGCAGCGTTATCGTTGGCGAGAATTGTTCCAAGGTCAGTTCCAGCCAGCTGGTGAACACCATCCTGCTTTCTGACGAAAGTTCTGTCTCCGTGAAGCCTGTGCTGAAAATCTACCACGATGACGTGGAATGCACCCATGGCAATACCTGTGGCGAACTGGAAGCAGACCAGATGTTCTACCTGGTGAGCCGCGGCATCCCCGCAGAACAGGCCAAACGCATGCTGATTTCCAGCTTTGCGAAGGAACTGTTCACTCCCCTGCAGGATTCCCCTGCCAAAAAACGCCTGTTACAAGTACTCAAAGAACTGGTCTAATTGCCGTTTTTTCGCTGCAATATATTCCGAAAAGCCCAAACCTGTCTAAAAAAAGCGGAAGCATCACTGCTTCCGCTTTTTTGGGAGGATTGGAGTATGAAAAAATCTTTTCAATCTTAGGCGATTGTAGAGATCATCAAAAGCATTGCACCAGCAAAAGCAGTCACAAACTTCACCAGGTAGAAGCAGGAAGAAATGCCAGTCGTTTTGTTATTCATTTTGATGTCTCCTCTTGACATTTCCAAAGATAGATGAAAACACCCAAAAATAAAAGTAACGGAAATCACACTGCGATTTCCGTCACAAAATACCGAGATAATTACGTTTTTTGTAATTATTTCTTTTCATCCTCGATTTTCCAGACCGGTTCTTCGGCCACCTTTTCAGAAATCACTTCAGGCATGGTTTCAGCAACAGCAGCGTTGGATTCTTCCGGCAGCCAGGGCTTGTCCAGACCCTTTTCCCAGCTCACAGTGGGGTTCGGATCTACGGAAGCGTCAACCACAGGCAGACCCAGGATTTCGCGAGCACGGTTTAGGGCAGCGTCGATGTTACCCAGGGCATTTTCTTCGCCAAGCTGAGCCATGACACCTGCGCGGGTCAAGGCAACCACCGGCTGAGCATGCACACCGGAAAGCAACAGCTGGGTGCCATCGGCCTTGCAGTGGTTCAGCAGGTCTTCGATCATGTTGATACCGGCAGCATCGATGCTGGAAACGCTACGCATGCGGAGAATAAGAATCTTGGGCTTCACAGCGATGCGGTTCAGAGTTTCCTTGAACTTGTCTACAGCGCCAAAGAACAGGGAACCAGCAAGTTCGTAAACCACCACACCCTTAGGAACCTGGCGTGCAAATTCGGTGTGGGTAACTTCTTCGTCATCGGCACGGATTGCATCGGTAACGGCATCCACTTCGGCAACTTCACTCATACGCTTGATGAAGAGGATTGCAGCCAGGAGAACGCCCACTTCGATAGCTACGGTCAGGTCGATGATCACGGTGAGGAAGAAGGCTACAAGCATCACCATGACGTCGCTCTTGGGGAGCTTGAACATCTTGATCACAGCACGGTAGCCGCACATATTGAAGGATACCTGGAAAAGCACTGCGGCAAGGGCTGCCATGGGGATCATTTCGGCGTACTTACCGAGAACCAGCATAATGAGCAGGAGCACCACAGCGTGAATGAGGCCAGAAATCGGGGAAACAGCACCGTTACGGATGTTGGTTGCAGTACGTGCGATAGCGCCCGTTGCAGGAATACCACCGAATACCGGAGAAAGAAGGTTTGCCACACCCTGACCGAAAAGTTCGGTATTGGAGCGGTGCTTGGTAGAAGTCATACCGTCGGCCACCACTGCAGAAAGCAAGGATTCAATAGCACCGAGGATAGCGATAGTCAAAGCCGGCTGGAACACCTCGCGCATCATGGCGAGACTAATGTTGGGCAGATGCGGAGTGGGGAAACCAGACGGAATGTGGTTCTTCATGCCGATGGTCACAACACCATGGCCGTTCACAGGATCATCCCAGCCAAGGACCTTCACGATGACGGTAGCAACGATAATAGCAATGAGGGATCCGGGAACCTTGTTGGTAATCTTGGGCCAGAAAATGCAGACTGCCAAGGCAATCAAGCCAATAATCACGGAGTAGACGTTGATGGTATCCAAGGACGATGCATAGAGTTTGATCTTACCGATGGCATCGGCAGGATCCTTAGCCAGGAAACGGAGGCCAAAGAAGTTGGGCACCTGGCCCAGGGCGATAATCACGGCGATACCTGCAGTAAAGCCCACAGTTACCGGATAAGGAATGAACTTGATGATGGCGCCAAACTTGGCAAGGCCCATCACAATAAGGATGATACCAGCCAAAAGTGTAGCGGAAGCCAGGCCATCGTAGCCGTACTGGCTCACGATGCCGTAGACGATAACAATGAAGGCGCCAGTGGGGCCACCAATCTGGAAGCGGGAACCACCCAAAAGGCTAATGGTAAAGCCTGCGATAATGGCAGTGTAGAGGCCCTGTTCCGGACCAACACCAGAGGCAATAGCGAAGGCAATTGCCAGAGGCAAGGCCAAAATGCCAACGATAACGCCGGACATAAGGTCGCTAATCAGATTTTGCTTGGTATAGCCCCTCTTGATGGATTTTACCAGTTCAGGGGTGACGGTAGCTACAGATTCCTTCAAAAAATTCTTGACAGAATCCTTGGCGTTAATATTGGACATTTGGGCTTCTCCGTTCTTAAAAGAGCGCGCCAAATTTAAAAAAATCCCCCTTTCTTGTTAAGGGGGAAAAGTAACGAGTTCTCAGCCATGAGCATTGAGCCTAAATAATCGCGGCGTAGCCGCCTTGGAGCGGTCAGCTGTCAGCCTTGAGCCTTGAGCTTAAATAATCGCGGCGTAGCCGCCTTGGAGCGTTCAGCTGTCAGCCCTGAGCCTTGTGCTTAAATAATCGCGGCGTAGCCGCCTTGGAGCGGTCAGCTGTCAGCCTTGAGCCTTGAGCTTAAATAATCGCGGCGTAGCCGCCTTGGAGCGTTCAGCTGTCAGCCCTGAGCCTTGAGCTTAAATAATCGCGGCGTAGCCGCCATATAAAAGCTCATTACTCACTACTCATAGCTCATGGCTCGTGGCTCACTACTCATAACTCATAGCTACAGCAGGCCTTTCTTGGCAGAGCGCATGAGGCTCTTCACCTGCTTCTTGTCCAGCTGGGGGACTTCTGCATCCTGCTGGCGGCGGGACTTAGGTGCGCAATCTTCGCAATAGTGCTTAATGACCGTACCAAAGCTGGCGGCACCGTTACCCATATCGGTCTGGCGAGCCTTGAAGGATCGAACCAGTTTTTCCTCATGGCACTTGTCGCAGATGCCCATCTTGGGAGCGGCAGGTTCACGGCGCTTTTCAGCCTTCTTCTTATTTTCGTCCATGGACCAGGCACGGGCACTGGCAGCATTCTTTGCTGCGAAATGATTATCAAACAAGCTCATATCGACTCCTTTTCTTCTATTTTATTGATTCCAATATACAATCTTGTAAATAAAGCGACAGCAAAGTGAGGCATAGGGAGGTGGGTTTTCCATTTTCTGAATAGAGACTGCGGGCAAACTTGCCCCTTTCCGCCTGCATTGCCTTAAAATCTTCGGAGTGCTTCTCAAAATCTACAATACTGACGCGGCCAGGATTTTTATCCACAAAACCACGAATTTTCGCATTTAGTTCCTGGACCTGATCCGGAATCTCCGGTAAAAGGTCATTTGGAATTGTCAAAAAGTGTAAAAAAGACTGGGTCTTGCTAAGAACTTCATCGGCCAGCCTGCTATAGGTGTCAGCCACCTTGGCCACGTCACAGCCTTCCCGAATCATTTCCTTTAGGCCAAGGCCCAAAACAATTCTTCCCGCCTGCTTACCGATAATATCGGAAGAGGCACGTGCGATGAGCTGACTCATGGACGCAAGGACCGGAACATTCACGGAAAACTGCATGGGACGATTGGGACGACGGCACAAAAGAGCCTCAACACAACGCTGGGCCGCCTCCCCCTGTTCACCAAAAAGTTCATCACCAATGATTAGAATTCTGTTTTCCACATTTCTAATCTAATCATTGTTCAGGTCTTTGACCACCTTAATCGACCAATAATTTGCTTTTTTTTCGCGAAAAACCACATGGTGGCCATCTGCAATAAGCGAACCCGGCACATTTTCAATGGGTGAGCCGTCGTCCAGAAGAATTTCCAGAGTACGGCCGGCCGGATAGCCAGCCATCACCAGACGGGAACGAGCTGCATTATTCGGGCAGCAGACACCACGTAAATCCAGTACCTGGGGAATTTCAGACCTGAGTTCATCAGGCATGGGACGAGTCTTGACGCCCTCGCAAAAATCGGCAATATCCTCACAATAGTCAGCAGGCGATTCCAGCCATTTTGCCAAGGGGCAGGAGTCCAGATTGGCAAGCATAATCCTGGAAACGGCCTTTTCGGGAGCAACGATTTCCCCACTGCAAAGCCTAAACCACTCTGCACATGCGAAAGAAAGAAGCTTATTCAGAGCTTCGACAAAATTGCCCGCATCTCTGTTGGAAAAAATCCATTTACGTATGGGACTAACCGTTGACTTTCCTTCACTGCTCAAGTGTACATTCATTTTATCAAAAAATACGTTTTTTTTGAAATTTCGGCAATTATTTTTCGTTCATCCCTAAAAATGTTGACTTCATCAACAAAAATCGCATAAAAATTACATTGCGAATGTAGCAAACTTTATCAATGGTTTCTATATTTGGCCCCAAGCATTCAAATATGCAAGGATTTTTTAAGCATGATTATTAGTAGCGTCCTCCTGTACGCCATGTTCGTTATCTACGTCATTGCAGGCGTTGGTCTCGTCATTTACGGTTTTAGCTGTTATTACAGCATTTATCTTTTCCTCAAGAATAGCCGCACCACCCGCCTTTCTGACCGCAAGAAGATCTTGCAGTTCTACCGTGAACACAGCATGGAAGATCTCCCTCAGGTCACCACGCAGCTGCCTGTATTTAATGAAGCAAACTGTGTCGAAAGACTCCTGGAAGCAGTGTGCGCTATCGAATACCCCAAGGACAAGCACGAAATCCAGGTACTGGACGATTCCACCGACGAATGCTACGAAGTGGCAAAGAAGAAGGTGGAAGAACTTCAGGCTAAGGGCTACGACATCAAGCTTATCCACCGCGTGAACCGTCAGGAATTCAAGGCTGGCGCTCTTAAGGAAGCTATGGCTGTAGCCAAGGGTGAATTCCTCGCCATCTTCGACGCGGACTTCGTTCCCGAAAAGGACTTCCTCCTGAAAACCATCCCCTACATGGTCATGGACGAACAGGTGGGCCTGGTCCAGGGTCGTTGGGGCCATCTGAACCGCACCGAATCCGGTCTCACTCTTGCACAGTCCATCGGTATCGATGGCCATTTCGTGGTGGAACAGTCCGCCCGTAGCTGGGGCAAGCTCTTCATGAACTTTAACGGTACCGCAGGTGTCTGGCGCAAGCAGGCCATCTATGGCGGTGGCGGCTGGGAAGGCGACACCCTGACCGAAGACATGGACCTTTCCTACCGTTCTCAGCTTGCCGGCTGGAAGATGAAGTTCGTGTTCGACGTGATCGTTCCTGCAGAACTTCCCAACGATATCAACTCCTTCAAGGCTCAGCAGTTCCGCTGGGCTAAGGGTTCTATCCAGACAGCAATCAAGATTCTTCCCCGAGTTCTCAAGGCCGACGTTCCGACTCGCGTAAAGATTGGCGCCATCCTGCATACGACCCATTATTCCATTCACCCCTGCATGCTCTTTACCGCCCTCTGCGCATGGCCGCTTCTGGCATTCTTTGAACCTGTGGCACACCTGCCGGCTTGGGTTTACAGCATTGGTTTCACCTTCATCTTCCTTGCTGCAATCGCACCGTCCGTTCTATACTTCGTTGCCCAGCGTTGCTCCGGCTACACTGGCTGGAAGGTCCGACTCCTCAGTATGCCGATTCTCATGGCTCTGGGCGTAGGTATCGCCGTCAGCAACTCCAAGGCAGTCTTTGCCGCCGTCACCGGCCGCAAGAGCGGATTCGTCCGTACCCCGAAGAGCGGTGTGGGTCAGAAGAAAAAGGCAACCAGCCACTACAAGCAGAAGTTCCCCTGGCAGGCAATCCTGGAACTTGGCGTTGGCGTCTACTGTATCTTCGGTATGCTGGAATACATCGGCGCACAGAAGTTCATTATCGGACCGTTCCTCGCCCTCTACTCCATCGGTTTCCTCTCCGTGGGCGTACTGAGCTTCATGCACTACCTGGGTAACCTGATTGAAGTCCACAAGGCTCGTAAGGACGAAAACCATCACGTGGAAGGCGTGGACTTGGGTAAGTAACCCTAATAAAAATGATTTAAAAGCCCCGGCCTATGGTCGGGGTTTATTTTTTTACAGGGCAGGGTCCCTCAGCTTTTAAGACGGATGTACATAGTGTTACGGCGGCGGCCTGTTCTGCTGTCGTATGGCCTGGAATTTTTCAATTCCTGTATGAGAGTCTGGGATTCCCGCTGGTACGACAGCAGAAGGCTCCGCCTGCCCTCGATATACATACCAAAGGCAGACCAGGCGGAGGCCGCCAGAATGGCGGCACAGGCCACCGCCACCATCAGTTCCATCAGGGTAAAACCTCTTTTTAAAGACATTCCACCAGCCTTCTAAAACGTTTCGTTTCCACCCATATCAAATCCGGAAGAGGCCCCTTTGACAGCCTTACATTCCTGGGAACATTTGTTCCAGGCAAATCCTCCGCAACTTCACAACGGGGTGGATTACGAACAAAATATTCCACAGATTCAATTTCAGCCTCAACAACCTTTACCATATTCCGTTCGTTCTCGCGTAAACGATTAAACGCATCAAAAAACTGCAGTAGAGCCAAAATTCCTATAGACAGAACGGATATGGACACATAGATTTCCATCAGCGAAAAACCGCGTCGATTCACTTCACTATCCTGCTTTCAAACAAAGACATTTCTCCATCAAGAAAACAGGGCAATACAAGATCTAGAGAATCCTGCCGGATGGCGTTCAAAGAACCAGAGGGCGCAATCAGTAAACCCGCCACACGGGCTTTCTCCAAAAGATTAACTTCCGCCCCATTCTTTCCTATGGCAACTAACATGCTCGGGAAAATCCCCTGGACGTGATTCTCCAAACGGATTTCTCGCCAGGCTGTTCCAAAGCCCCTAAAGCGAAAATCACCTTTCATTTCAAGATAGTCTCCTGCAACCACCTCTAGATAATTCACAGAAACACGTCCCTTCAGGGACACATTCCCGCGGGAATGAATACGGAGAGTGTCATAGGTGACATTGCCAGAAACCACCACATTTCCATCCACATCTAGATTCACCGAAGAAATCGAATCTCCGGAATTCACATCCAAAAGCAAATCGCCATCATCCACAGCCAGAGAAAGAGATCTGTCCAAACTGAATATACGCCGATTGCCAGAAAATCTCAAAACATGCGGCATTCCTAAAATCCTTTTTTGAAGACCATTCCGATATTTTTCAATAGCCTCGTGATACTCTCTATAGTGCCGTGGGTAAAATTTCCTGATTCCATACCCACAAACTTCTCCACAACAAATTTCACAATAGGGGCCAAAGCCTCTTTCCTGGACAGCAGGAAACTTATCATCATCAAAAATAACCTGACGACTATGGAGAAGGATTGCAGATTCTGCATCGTATATCTTTTGAACCTCCCTCGCCACATTTCCCGCATGCCGACGAATTCCACCAGGAATAAGCAGAAGAGAGGCTCCGTACAATGTTAGGCAAAGAAGTATCCCCAACACCAGCGGAAGAACAAAGCCTCCCTTTCGCCACCTATTTTCCGCTAAACAGGTCATAGTCTCTACCACCACAATTAAATCGCACCCTATCCCGCCCAATGGACATCACCTGAAAACCATCCAGGGAATCTCCGACACGAATCCAACGTTTAGATTGATCAGGCAAAATCACCTGCGCGATTTTTTCCGCCACCAGTCCTTGAACTTTAACAGACAGACTTTCGCATTCATCCCCCTTCCCGCTCCTGATGATTTTGGAAACACCTACTTTTTGCAAACTTTGAAATTCAATCAACTCAGCAATTTCCCTTTCCTCCAGATTGTCCGGAAACGGTAGCAAAGGTGGATCAAGTAAGGGAGCATCCTGTAGAACCATCTGAGGATTATCACGGATTTCACCTGTCAAATGCCAGACCCCCGCGCAACCAAAAACAAGGATGGCAGCAAACGTTCCTAAACCAAGCCTCAGTTTTTCACGAGGTTTCAGTCCTTTTCCTTCATCCAAATCCAATCTTTTCCAGAAGGGATCCTGTGCGGCAGCCCTAAAGCAGCAGAAGTTTCCAATCCAGTCGCAGGAAACAGCGAACTGCTCTACGCGCGAAAACAGTTCATCCCTTTTCAGGAATTCATCAAACCGCAGTAACCGTCGCTCAGCATCATGAACATTCTGCACATCATCATTCCCATAGCCAGATTCTTCCGACCAGTGGCATAAACGTCCCTCCATGAAAACAAGTATGAAAAGCGTACCGTTAACCAAGGCCGCGTACCTAAAATTTTCAAATTTATCCGTTTCTCTCATGATCTTATCACAGGTTCCAAATAGTGATATCTGAGGCGGAAGAAACCGATCATATTTCCACCTGCTTTCCTGGATTTCACCATCACGAACCGCAACCAGGTAGCGATGCCTTCGTCCTTCCGCACCGTTAAAGGAAATCATGTTCCAAAATTTGAATGTGCGGCCAAAACCAGACGAAGTTCCTTCCTTGTCAAAAAGGCCCGGACATTCCTCCCTCAACTTTCGCAACAAATCGGGTTCACTCAGTTCTTCTTCAAAACCAGTCACCACTTCCCATGTAAACAGCTGCGCCGAAGCCACCCCCACCTTGTCCTTAATGATCCCGAACATGCCTGTTCACCTCCGGCGTAATGAATATGGCCAGTTCACTTTCATCCTCCTCCTCACTGGTGTAACTGAACAATTGACCAATGAAAGGAATGCTCCCTAAAAAGGGAATCGCAGAGCGAACCTCCGTCCTATTCTTTCGACGTAACCCTCCTAGGCAAAATGTCTCCCCATTTTTCAGCACCACCGTAGTCTTCAAATTTCTCGTACTGATGTCACGAGGGCCATCTCCTGTTGAGCGGCCCGCCGTCTTGATTTCCGGAGATACTTCAAGAGTTATAGTTCCTGCTTCCGTCACAGATGGAGTCAGTTCCAGAGAAATGCCGTCATTGAAAGAACGATAGTCCGTAATGGGATATCCATCGGCAGACACTTGACTTACCAAATAGTAAACAGTATTGGTAACATTCAGTTCAGCCTTGTTTCCGTTGATGGTAGAGAGCTTTGGACGGGCAAGAACTTCGGCCTTGTTGGACTCCTCTAGACTCGCCAATTCCATTTCAAAACGGTCCGGCAAAATTCCTATGGATCCATATGCACCTGATTTAGTAAGGTCCTTCCCCATGAAATCGAAGAATCCACGCACACCAAGGTCTCCCGCAGCCGTTTTCCGATTTGAGCCTCCACGCAACCCGATTTCAAAGGACGATCCACGCTTCAGTTCCACTATGATGCAGGAAAGCGTTACCTGCAAGGTTGGAATATCTATGCGCTGCAAGACGTCCTCAGCGGCAGCAATTTCCGCGATGGTTCCACCCAGCAAAAGGGCATTCTGTTCCTTCACCTCTGAGGCTACAAAATTACTGCTAGGCAAAAAATGGTTCAGCTGCTGCAAGGCCTTTTCTGAATGGGCATATTTCAATACATGCATTTTTGTAATGGACAGGGCATTTTTTGCACCGCGCTCTCCCACATAGATACTGGAGGAATCCATAGTGTAGGCGTAACGGCATCCCCTGAATATGGCATCCAGCAAAAAATTCAGAGGAACCTTCTCGAACTTTGCATTGACATTTTCCTGCAAATCCCCGTAAAAGACCAGATTCATTTCTGCATGGTCTGCAATCAGCTTTAGCGCCTCTGCCATATTCGTCTGGACAAGATTCACAGAGTAGAGGGAATCATCACGAAATACCTGCGGAAGGCCATCGCCCGACTGCCCAGGCGCGCCCGACGAACCGAGCCCACTTATAGGCATATCTACCCGGAGGCAGCCCGACTCTCGCCATACCCGATAGCCATGGGACGCCATCAACGCGCGGAACGCCGACTCCGCGGACATTCTCCGCAGATTTCCAGACACACGCCCACTGACCCGCGGAGACGGCAAAATGTTCAAGCCGGAATTTGCAGAAAATTCCCGGATGAATTCAAGAATGTCCTTGTCCCGCACGGAGATGGTCACTAAAGAATCCTCCATGGAGAAGAAGTTATCCCCACGCACTTGCATCGGGCGGATACGGTACATGCCGCCCTCTTCTGCAAGTTCCAGCCCCTGGGTCTCACAGAGGGCGGCAAGCCCCTCTAGAAAGCCCACATTTTCCAGATGAAACGTCACCTTCTTCTGAACACTTTCATCCACAAGAATTGGAGTTTCATAGGCAAGAGACAAAGTTCGCGCCACCTCTCCAATGGGCGTATCCACAAAATCAAAGGTGGCGGCAATACACACCTGCGAAAACAGCACCGCGAAAAGACACCGCAGATATTTAAGGAGATCCAAGAAGCACCCCGAAAAAAGCATTCCCGCCACGCGGCCCCTGCCCGGGATATTTCAATACGGCATTTCGGTCAATGCGCAGTACTACGCCAAAGCGACCAGCCGTCCTAACAGCATCGAACAATCTTCATCATTCAAACTGTCTTCATAACATACAAAAAAGTCTGCCACCAGACCAGTGACAGACTTTTAATTCATTTTTCTCTTTTTTTACTGGATATTTAGACGTTTCGTAAACGAACCCACTTTCACCAGATAACCGCCCGAACGAGGCAAATCTACAACCTGTTGAGCAGATCCTACACGAAGGCTCTTAACAACCTGTCCCTGCATAGAGAATATGGTCACACTGTCGCCATATTTCGCTCCGTCAATAATAACTTTTCGACCTTCTGCATAGACACTAAACAACTTTTTTGCAGAACCCAGCACAAATTCCTTTTCTTCACTACTAGAACTCTTATCATCGTCATTTTTGCTACTAGAGCTGCTGGATTCCGGCTTCACTCCATCTCCCTTGCTGCTGGAGCTGACGGACTCGGCCTTCTCGCTGGAGGAGCTGCTGGATTCCGGCTTCACTCCATCTTCCTTGCTGCTGGAGCTGACGGATTCGGCCTTCTCGCTGGAGGAACTGCCGGATTCCGGCTTTACACCATCTCCCTTGCTGCTGGAGCTAGTCTTTTCTTCGTCGCCTGCGCTAGAACTTGACTGGTCATCATCCCCTTCGCTATCAGAACTAGATTCTTCCTGCTTCACAGATTTCACCACAATAGTCACTTCTGTTGCCGGCTGGCTAAATTCGCAATCATTTCCATCACAATCCAATTTCGGGCACACCTCGCCCTTTCCGCACGTCAGGGAAACATCTGCTGAATAACCATCCACACACAAAACAGAGAACGACGGAACATCTTTATAATTTGCTATTTCGGGAACATTGACTACCTTACAGAATTCATCATTTTCCACATAGCCAACCTTATAGTCGATGGATGTATGAACAATATTAATTACAACAGGATTCGACGGCATATAGAACTGAGAGAAAATAAACCCAGCTTCAGCATCCCGTTCATCAAATTCTATTAAAACAGAATTCTTCTTCTCGGTACCTTCGTAAATATCATACCACATAGATAATTCTGTACCCTTCACCAAAGGCACCTGCATGGCAACAACTTCACCGGCAGCGGCTTCACTACGAACTTCCTCAACCGGAGCCTCATCGTTTTCATAGATATAGAATTCGGCACCAGAATAATCACTTTTCATTGTAATCGGATATCTTATAGGCATACGAATCACATTGATGGTCACCGGAGATGCGGGCATTTCAAAATACGCTTGGCACAAAACTTTTTCCGCACAAGCGTCGTACACAATTGGATTAGATGTCTGAACTTGGTTATCGGCATCCACATAAGTGTATGTAAAGTATACCCATTCATTCTTTCTAGGAACCGCTGCAACCAGCACCCCACTTTTTTCGCTTGCAAACTTATCAAGAGAGGCTGCTTCGCTAGGATTTGCAGTCGGATACACAAGGAATACAGAGCCCTGAACAATAGGATTCTCTCCTAAGAGATCACCTTCATATTCTACTTCATCATTCAATGAGATATCATAGGTCATTTTTCCTGACAAAATTACCGCGGTATTAGGCATTTCAAAGGAATAATATGCTCTGGCTCCCACCTTATCTTCTTTCAATTCTATTGGTTTTCCAGTAGAAAACATTTCAAACGTATTCAAAGCAGGTTCAACGAAATTGTATCCCGAAGCACACTCTACGTAAAATGACACCTGAGATCCAACCTGAATGAGACCTGTCCGATTTTCATCATTTGTTTCATCATAAACGCTACAATGAGAATCAATGTTAGTCATAAAACGCCAGGTAACCTCGGAGCGTTCAACTTGAATCGTAAAGGGAGCCGCCGGCGCATTGAAAATTCCAGTAACGCACTGTCCGGAGATACTTTCATCACACGGCACCTGACTCAAGACAACATTTTCAGTTTGAGCACCATCATTACCCATAAATTCGTAACTTACGGAATTTATTTTGTACCCGATTTCTTCGGGAAGCAAAACCTCCACATACCAGTTCTCTCCAGCATATTTTTCGCTAATCTTTTCGCTTGCATCATCTTTCCAAACGAACAGCCTCATTCCATCTGTATTTGTGGTAATTGCATAAAGAGTTTCACCAAAAATGGTTACCGAAGCTGCAGGCATTGTAAATGTATAAGAGCCACTTCCAGGGACCCGGCTTGTACTATTAAACGCAACAATTTTATCGTCGGTCTTTACAACTGGGATAAGATCATAGCCATCTTCACAACTCACCTTTAGATTTACAATACTGTTTTCTTCTGCCATTTCTGGAAAACCAGAAACCTTGCAATGTTCATTGGAAACTCCATCCGTTATTTTAGATGAAATAATTTTTGCAAACGATGCATTTATAGAAGCATCCGCTGAGGGCATAGAAAAGGAATACCTTCCATCAGGTACAAATACATTCTCATCGACAAGTTCTTGTTTTATATACGAACCACTTTTATTTACATACGAAAGTAATAGCGATGACAACCTATACCCCTCATTAGGAGTTGCAAATACATTAACAGTTTGGCCTACTGTAATGTAATGGCTCCCGCTACTAAAACTTATCGCCCCTGAGGCGTACCTGCCAGCACACCTCATTGTTCCATTTTTCCCAGCAATACAAGATAAAGTTTTATCCGTAGCTTCCGCCAAAGAAGAAATGGTAAGAATTAGGACAATTGACAAAAGAATTTTTTTCATATTTTTTCCCACATCCATATTTTCTCCATTTGTGGATTTAGAAAGAATGCGTCCAAATTTTATAAGCGAATAAACTTTCTCATGCCAGCAAATGCCGACACTGAGCAAGCCACCACGGCAATCACCAACGTAGCCACAGGAATCATCAGAGACGAAAGAAAGCTCTGGTAACTGAACTGCACAAAAAGCAGCAACGGAATAATAAAGAAAAGCGTTCCCTGAGTAGCAGCGCGCACCGTCTTCGCCTTTAAAGAAAGCAACAGTGAGAAGGCATTCACCAGAAGACAAGCAGACACGGAGCCTAAAATGGCCGCGGCCGCCGTTTCGCCCTGAATATCACTGGAATGTACGCCAAAGTACACAAGCTGGCACAGCAGGGAAAATACCAACGAAAAGGGCAACACCGCCAACAGCTTTCCCCAGAATAAATGGGTAGGCTTTACGGGAGAAAGCTGCAACAGTTCCAGGGAATTTCGTTCACGTTCGCCGGCAAAACTATCGGCCGCAAGGGGCGCTCCCATAGGCGCCATAAGGCAACCCAGCAAAAGCATCATGTACCCTTCCATCCCTTCCATAATCTGCCCGCCATAACGGGAAACTGCAATTCCCTGGGACGCTGCCAACAGTACCGGCGGAATAATGAAGGGAATCCAGAAGCGGGGCTCCCGGAAAATCAATCGCAGTTCATGTTTAAGAACGTGAAGAATCATAAGAAAAGCGTTGAGCAATGAGCTGTGAGCAACGAGCAAAATGCTCATAAAAAAATAATAAAAAGGCGCCCCCAAGTGAATGGATAGGCGCCATTATTTTCTCATACCTCAAAGCGTAAGTTCACTAAGTGAACTGCAGCGACCTCACACCTCAAAGCAAAAGGTCGCGCAACGAACTTTCGCGCCCTAGCGCAACTTAGTTGCGCGTCAGAGTCTTGTACTTGATGGGCTTGGGATTTTCTGCATCTTCGCCCAGACGCTTGCGGCGATCGGCTTCGTATTCGCTCCAGTTACCTTCGAACCAGACAACCTTGGAGTCGCCTTCGTAAGCAAGGATGTGGGTTGCGATACGGTCCAGGAACCAGCGGTCATGGGAGATGATCACGGCGCAGCCTGCGAACTTCAGGATTGCCTGTTCCAGAGCCTGCAGGGTTTCGATATCCAAGTCGTTGGTAGGTTCATCCAGGAACAACAGGTTACCGGGCTGCTGCAGGTTCTTGGCCATAAGCACGCGGTTACGTTCACCACCGGAAAGAGTGTTCAGCTTCTTCTGCTGGGCAGCGCCAGTGAAATTGAAGAGACCACAGTAGGCGCGACCATTCATCTTGCGGTCGCCCACCATAATTTCGTCGTTACCGCCGGTAATGGATTCCCAGACAGTCTTGGAATCATCCAGAGAATCGCGGCCCTGTTCCATACTGATGATCTGGACAGTTTCGCCAATCTTCAGAGTACCGCCATCGGGCTTTTCGGAACCGGTAATCATCTTGAACAAGGTAGTCTTACCAGCACCGTTGGGGCCGATAATGCCCACGATACCGGAGCGGGGCAGGCTGAAGTTCAAATCGTCGAACAGCACCTTTTCACCAAAGGCCTTCTGCAGGTGTTCTGCCTGAATAACGATGTCACCCAGACGGTTGCCGTTAGCGATGTGGATCTGAGCCACGTTAATCTTTTCCCTGGAGTCTTCAGCCAGCAATTCTTCGTAAGCCTTAAGACGAGCCTTGTTCTTGGCCTGGCGAGCCTTGGGACTCTGCTTGACCCATTCTTGTTCGCGAGCCAGGCGCTTCTGACGGTCAGATTCACCCTTCTCTTCGTTCTTCATGCGATCAAGCTTCTGGTCCAGCCACTGAGCGTAATTGCCTTCCCAAGGAATGCCGCGACCGCGGTCGATTTCCAGAATCCAGCCAGTAACGTTATCCAGGAAGTAACGGTCATGGGTCACGAGAATTACGGAGCCCTTGTATTCGCGAAGGTGGCGTTCCAGCCAAGCCACGGTTTCTGCATCCAGGTGGTTGGTAGGTTCATCCAGCAAGAGCAGGTCCGGTTCTTCCAAAAGCAAGCGGCACAGAGCCACACGGCGCTTTTCACCACCGGAAAGGTTGGTCACCGGCCAGTCGCCCGGCGGGCAGCGGAGAGCGTCCATTGCAATTTCAATATTGCGGTCCAGGTTCCACAGGTCCTGAGCGTCGATGATGTCCTGAAGCTTAGCCTGTTCGTCAAGCAGCTTGTTCATTTCGTCATCTTCCATGGGTTCTGCAAACTTCATGGAAATTTCATTAAAGCGATCCAGGATTTCCTGCTTCTTGGCCACAGCCTGCATCACGTTTTCCTTAACGGTAAGATTCGGATCCAGCTGAGGTTCCTGAGGCAGGTAACCTGCGGTGCGACCCGGTTCAATCCAGGCTTCGCCCTGGAATTCCTTATCGATGCCGGCCATGATGCGCAGAAGCGTAGACTTACCTGCACCATTCTGGCCGATAATGCCAATCTTAGCACCATAGTAGAAGCTGAGGGAAATATCCTTCAGGACTTCCTTGTTGGGGTAAGACTTGCACATCTTGTACATGTAGAATACAAACTTTTCTGCTTTGTTTTCGGCCATAATGAGCTCGCTTCGCTTTGAGGTGTGAGGTCGGTCGCTGCGCTCCCTTTGAGATATGAGCGCATTAATCTTTTCTACTCAATATAGAAAAAGCCACGAATGATGTTTCCTGGCTTGTTAATTCATACAGACTGTTTTACGCTACTCCTTGACACAGCGAACAGAGAACGCATAATCCAATTCCCACCAATAGAAGGTAACTCCGTCGTAACGATATTCCAGTTCCATTGCGTACTTCGTCCCTGCTTCAGGACCATCAGCAGAACTCCACAAATAGGTATCCTTACCCGCACCAGAAAAACTGCCATTGGGTTTCATATAACCAGCGGGCAACAGAGTGAATCCAGACGAGTTGGTGGCATCCGCCTGGTGAACCAACTCGCCATTTTCATTCACATAAGTTGTCGTATCTGGAACCCAGTCCGTAGTTGCCTTGATGGAAAGTTCAATCAAATTGTAGTGCCAATCTAGGCGTTCATCATAAACGGTTTCAGACAAAGGTCTCAGTAAGTTGTCAAAATCCATCCTAGTCGGCAGACGAAAACCTTCTGGACAAACCGATTCCGCTTCATTGTATGTATAAAGTCGTCCGTATTTATCGCAACTATCCAAGGAATTCTGATAGCAATAGCTAGTACTGGATTCGTAGTTCAGGTTTTCGGCCATCCAGGTCTGCTCACCGATAACGATGGTCTTATAAGTCTGACCGTCGCGGGGATCCACCAAAGTTCCATAATCCAAGGCAGGTTCTTCTACAGGAGTCTGGGGAGCATCCGGATCAGAACAAAGCACCACCAGTTCCTCATCCCACACGCCGTTATTGCAGGTATACAAAATCTGATAGTCGGCCAAATACACCGTCTGCCCTTGGTTTGAAGAACCGCAGGACATGCTGATATGCTCCATATTCGTCACGGTAATATTCGCCTTCACGCTTTCCACACATTCTGCCAGTTCATCAATAGCGTTCTCCGAAGAACTAGCCACCTCCTCGGAACTGGAAACCGGGTCTACAGCAAACGATTCCTGAGAACTGCTAGACACCTCCCCCAGAACGGTCTCCGACGAAATTCCGGGTGCAGAACTTTCAGACGAATTTTCCAAAACAGGATTTTCGTTTTCAGGCTGATTTTCACTACCTGTAGAACTATCGCTGCCACAAGCCGCAAGCAAAGCGGTTGCCGCAAAAACCAAGTTCCATTTCAAAAGATTCTTCTTCATTTTACCTCCTAATATTTTACTCCTAATACGCGCCCTATAACGGGCCAATAGTAAAGCCCCGCTCCAATGGAACGAGGCTCTTAATGTCTCAACCCAAGAACTATCGGTTATTCAGATAGTCCAAAACCTTCTGAGTCAGGTCGTTTTCCTTCTTCCAGAAAAGTACGGCACCGGTAGCACGGTCCACCACCATGTCGTAACCTTCCTGCAAAGCAATTTCATTTACAGCCTTGCGAATCAGCTGAATAATGGGACCACTAACCTTTTCGTTTTCGGAAATCAATTCACCCTTACGTCCATAGACACGGTCGATGAAACTTTTCAGTTCCGTGTCCTTCTTCTGGTATTCCGCTTCCAGTTCACGCTTCTTTTCATCAGAAAGCATCAGAACCTGCTTGTCCAGCTTTTCCTTGATGGCAGCAAGTTCCTTCTGCAACAGGTTTCCCTGCTGTTCCCACTTTGCCACCTGACGGTCATATTCTTCCTGGGCCTTGCGAGTACCCTTGTAACCGTCAAAAATCAGCTTGGAATACACATGGGCAATGCGGAGTCCATCTTCAGCCAGGCTGGGTACCGCCAGAGCCAGAGCCATCACAGATAAAATCAGCAAGCGTCTAAACATATTTTCTCCTTAGAATCCCTGGCCGATAACAAAGTTGAATTCCATGTCACCAACACGACTGCGATCCAGACCGCTGTATGTTTCACCCACATCCAAAGGCCATGCAAAGTCGAAGCCGATAATGCCGAGCATAGGAACAATCACGCGGAAACCGAAACCGATATCCTTCTTCAGGCTTGTGGGATCCCATTCAGAAAGCGGACTACGTTCAGGCTTGGGAACCTTGGTCTTCGGATCGTAGCGATCACCGAACACGTTACCGGCATCGAAGAAGAAGGGCAACAGGTAGAAGGTCTGCGGCACAACACCCAGCTGGAGTTCTGCACCCAGGTACTGGAAGCTGCGTCCCAGGCGACGGTAACCAATGGAACCGGAGCTATAGCCACGCATCATGCCTTCATAGCCCATAACGCCACCCATGGTGTACAGCGTACGGTACTGCAGCTGGTCACCGAAGATAACGCCGTATTCGTTGGTAAGTGCAATAGCCAGACGATCGCGGAACAGCGGGAACCACCACTTGATAGTAAGTTCAGTCTTCACGAATTCAAAGTCACTGGCCAGAGCCTCATCAGCCCACTGAACATCCAGCACATAGCGGGAACCTTCCGTGGGGAACTGCGGCAGGTTCTTGTCATCACGAACCAGGCGGAAGTTCAAAGCAGATTCAGCGCCAGTATAGACAACGTAACTACCGTCAATGTTCGGGCCCTGCTTGTTCATGAGCCAGCCATAACCAATCTGTCCATAGAAGTAGTCATCAGGCCACTTCAGACGCTTACCCAGATAAACGTTACCGCCATAGCGGGTAATGTTCGGGTCGTCATACTTGGACATATTCCACCAGGAGTAGCTCAGGTTGGTACCCAGGGTAATGGGCTTATCGAGAAGCCAGGGTTCCTGGAAGCCGATGCTTGCGCTCTTCTTGTCAGCACCATATTCAACGCTGAAGTTTGCAGCCTGGCCGTCACCCATACAGCAGTTGGGGATAGACACACTGGCCGTACCCACAAGACCATCGCTTTCGCTATAGGAAACACCCAGACTGAACTGGCCTGTACCAGCTTCCTTTTCCTGAACAGTAAAGTCAAGATCCACTTCCTGTTCACCAACGACCTTGATATCAGGAACAACGCCATCAAAGAAGTTCAGCTGCATGATTTCTCGGAAGCTACGTTCCATCAGGGACTGGCGGTAGGTATCGCCCGGATACAGACGGACTTCACGACGGATCACCTTTTCGTTGGTCTTGGTATTGCCGTGAATATGGACCTTATGGATAGATGCCGGAAGGCCTTCACGCATGCGGTAGGTCAGGTTCACCACGGAGTCATTTTCAAAGGTTCTTTCTTCGTCGAACTGGGCAAAGAGGTAGCCGTCTTCACGGTAGGCATCCAGCAAAGCCTTTCTAGAAGCGTCATACTTGTACTGGTCAAAGACTTCACCACTATCCAACCGGAAGGCGTAGTTCAAGGCGGCATCGCTCAAGACTTCGTTCCCGGTAAAGTGGACATTACCCATGTAGTAACGACGGCCCTCAATCATGCTGATATGAATGGCAACTGCACTGGAGGTCTTGATATTGTCGTACTTGTTCAGGGCAGGGAACATATCTTCAATCATGTAACGGACCAGCAACTTGTCCTGGTAATGATTGCGCTTCTCAATTTTCTGAAGGGAATCAATCTTCGGGTTATGCCACTTACGGCCCCTGACAATGTACAGCCATTCCTGTCGAGCAGACTCATAGCGGATAATGTCGTTCAACGCCTTAAGAGCATCTTCTTCTGTCTTGACCTGGGGAATAGGACGGGATACATAACCATGGGTTCCTGCACTGCGGGTATTGCGGTAGTAGTGGGTCACTTCCATGGTGGGCTTACCCGCCATCTTGTAAAGAGGCGTTGCCGTATCGCCCATGGCCAGGTTCAACTGGTCGTAGAGAACATTCAGTCGGTCTCCCACAGGGACCATTCTTCCCAGGTAGAACAGACAGCTGGTGTCGGGCAGGTATTCAGCGTAGTATTCAGTAAGTTCAGCATCAAGGTAACCAAAATGACGAATGGCATTCAAAACCGTATCACGGTCTGCGGCAAAGACATTTTCCTTGAATTCACCGCCGCCCCACCACTGGTCCTGCTTGGAAAGCATATGTTCCTTGATATCTTCTGCAGGGACATTGTCGTTGCCAAGAATAATGAAGTCACGGATTTTCACCTTTTCACCTTCACGGATAATGAAGGTAATCTGATTCTTGTTCTCATCCGTCGGTTCTTCACGATAGCCCACTTCTGCAAGGAGGTAGCCTTCGGAATGGTAGTAGTCCAACATGGCCTGACGGTCACGTTCCAGCTGGCTCTTGCTATAGACTCGACCCGGAATCAGGCGCATTTTCAGACGAAGATCATCTTCGGAAACTTCATCACAGCCATCCAGGATAGCAGTATCTAGAGCGGGTAGCTCCTTAATCTTGAAAATCAGGTCTACATCGGTACCATCGTCCACATAGTCAATCCAGGCGGTCACATCGTCAAACAGGCCAGATTCGTAGAGGCTGGTCACTGCAGACTGGACCTTTTCAGTCAGGCCTGTGGGGGTATAACTTTGACCATCACGGATACCGATTCGGCTGAGAATTGACCGATCGTCCATGTTCTGGTTGCCTTCAACCTTCACCTTGTGGATCTTATTTTCGGCCGTATAGGAACCTGCCATTTCGGACATGTCCAATAACTGGGCCTGAACAATCCCAACAAAAACAAACAATATAAACAGCAAACGATAGCGCAGAATAGACCTACCTATAAAGCAAAAATCAAATTTTCTGCCCAAAAATACAAAAAGAACAATAGGGAGCCCAATGGCAGATCACTAAAACAACGGGAAAACGGGGAAAAAAGAGCAATGCACAAAAAAGCACCAAACCCCTGGAATAATCCAGAGGTTTGAATATTATCTTTTTCAGGGAAAAATTTGCGTTAGCGGACAGAAATCATCTGCACGTTCGAACCGACGCGAAGCAGGTAACTACCTGCAATCGGAAGTGCTATTCTGAAATCAGGAACTGCGACCTTGGCGGAATAAACCACACGCCCCTGCATGTCAAACACAGCCACAGGCATACCGACTGTTACACCGTAAATCATCACATCACGATTTTCTACCACGAGGCTGAAGTGCGGTACTGCCGTCGCAACAATAGCTTCCTTGTCAGAGCCTTCACTGGAGGAACTCGTGGGCTTTTTACTGGAAGAGGACTTTTCTTCCGTCTTCACGCTGGAAGAACTTGCGGAGTTGCCGCTGGAAGAGGACTTTTCTTCCGTCTTCACGCTAGAAGAACTTGCGGAGTTGCCGCTGGAAGAGGACTTTTCTTCTGCCTTATCGCTGGAGGAGCCCGCAGAGTTGCCGCTGGAGGAGGATTTTTCTTCCGTCTCCACGCTGGAGGAACTTGCGGAGTTGCTGCTGGAAGAGGACTTTTCTTCTGCCTTATCGCTGGAGGAGCCCGCAGAGTTGCCGCTGGAGGAGGATTTTTCTTCCGTCTCCACGCTGGAGGAACTTGCGGAGTTGCTGCTGGAAGAGTTTTCGTCTTCAAAATTAGCGATAAGGTTGATATTTTCCGTTACCACGATATTGCGACTCGAATTCTTTACGCCATCACTCCAATCCACAAACAGATATCCTTCCTTAGCGACGGCCGTAATTGACACCTCATCATTGTAGAAGTAAGGGCCAACCTTATCAACGGAAACAGAGCCCTTATTTTCATCGTTCACGTTTAGAACAATAACATACTCTATAGCTTTCCACTGAGCAAAAACCTTAATATTTCCAGAAGATCCCTTTTCAACCCTTTCAACCAATTGTCCATCCTCATCAATCCAACCTTCAAAAGAAAAACCCGGACGAGACGCATCAGCCAATTCAAAGGTTTCGGTTTCTACCGTATAAGTAAGGGGATTAGATTCATCATTGATTCCACCACCAAGAACGTATTCAATGATGTATTCCCCTTCCACAACCCAACGAGCAGTCAATTCAATGTTCTTGAACGTTCCCTTAGAGATTGTCAAATACTTAACACCATCGTTATCAAACCAGCCTGCAAAAATGTAGCCCGTTTTTTCGGGAATAACCAAGTCAAACGTTTCTGATTCAATAGTAAACACCGTTTCGTATTCGCCATCATACGAACCGCCATTGAAATCATAGGAAACAGTGTACGGAATCGCGCTCCATTTTGCGTTGAGATTTACGACACCCGTAGACCCCGTCTCAATTTTTTCAACTTTGTTATCAGATGCATCAAACCAACCTTCAAACTTGTACCCATCTCGAACAGCATCTTCTAGAATAACTTCATCTTCTATAGTGTAAGACAGAGGATTACTTACATCCTCCAGGCCTCCGTTGAGAGCATAGGAAATGTCATAAACAATTTTACCCCAGTGAGCCTTCAGAGAAATATTTCCTGTGCTACCTGCAGGTATGGTTTCAACCTTCACATTATTTTCATCATACCATCCCTCAAAAGTGTAACCCGGACGTTCAGCGGCCTCCTTCAGCGTAATCGTGTTAGAGGTAACATTGTACGTCTCTGGATTATCGCAAACTTCATCATAGCTGAGAGTGTACGTTTCCAACGTCCAATTTGCAACAGCAACAATATCGTGCATTTCATCGCAGGATATTGCTTTAAGTTCACTGCCATAACCGTCGGTCCAACCATCAAAACGATATCCTTTTCGTGTCGGATCCTTAAGGTCAAAATTGCAATGTTCTATGCTGTAATTTTCAGGATTATCATTTGTGACATTTTCTCCATTCAGGTTGTAGGTAATGCCATAAGGCACTGGTTCAAATGTTATACTGACAGTGACATTGCGTGCCGGCATTCCAAAATAATAATAGGTGCAGAAGGGCGGCTCGTAATCACGTTCACCCGAATAATAATTCAGTTCTTCATCATCAAGAAAGAATTCTGCAACTCTGTAATTATCCTCTGGAACAGCATAAATAAAAGGCCAGTCAAGTTCCTCAAAACTAGCCCGCAACGATTCTTCGTAGCTAGCGTCACCAAAGGTCACCTTTCCTTTTCCTTTTTTTTCAACAGATACCTCGTACACATTCCTACAGCTGGATTCATATATTTCAACTTCATACCTAGTAACCGGAATTGCTACGGGTAAGGAATCTTGATCTACCCCTTCTATAGATCTTGGCACTGTTTCGTCAAACCTTAGTGTTACTGTGTAGGTGCGACTGCTCTTTTCATAGGTTTGATCATTTGGTGAATCAAAATAACCTCTCTCTCCATATTCTGTATAACCGAATACTCCGAAATCCAGGGAACACGTCTCAGGAGCCCCCTCTCCAAGCACACATTTAATCGTGTGGGTTCTGGAACTTCCAGAACCAGAATGCCCTGTAAAATTGCATGTTACCGCTGAGGTACTGCCTAACTCAAAAGAAGCGCTCCAGCCAGCAGAAACCAGCAACAGCATCGAAGACAGTATCTTAAAAAAATTTTTCATAAAACCCTCCATTTTACTAACAACGGAAAAATAGCAAAGTATACAAGAAAGAAAAGTCTCACCGCAGCAATTTCGTAAGTTTCTTTGGATTTTATCCACATTTTACTTGACTCACCATTCCAATGGCAGTATATTCCTTTTGAGGGCAATTCAGCTCTCTGGATGTGGATGGATTTATGAGAACGACACTTTCTCTTTTGAGTGCCGCCTTGGTGGCTACTTCTTTTGCTGCGGATCGCGGCATTGCGCTGAACAAGACAATCGAAACTTTGGAGCCCATGAAGGGCATCGTGTTCTGGCCCGATCAAGCCAAGAGCAACAAGGATTATTTAGGCGTCATCTCCCTGGAGTTTTCCTACTGCCTCCCCTGCGCCGTGGTAACAGGCAAGACAGGCGACAAGCTGAATTACGACTGGAGTTCCTTCGAAAAGATGCTGGACGATGTGGCTAGCCGCGGGCACCAGGCCATTGTGCGATTCCGTATCGAGTACCCCAGCGAAACCATTACAAAAGCACCCGGGTGCACCCAGAACGTGGAAGGCGCCACCGCAGTTCCCTTATACATAAAGGCAATGGACGGCTACAAGGAAACCTTCAGCGAAGACCCGGGTGGCGACGGCCCCACTTTTTACGCCGACTGGAGCAGTACAGAGCTGATGTGGTTCTACAAGCAGTTCTATACAGACTTTGCAGCCGCTTACGACAAGGACCCGCGAATCGCCTTCGTTCAGGTGGGCTTTGGACATTGGGGCGAGTACCACATATACGGCACCACCAAGCAGTTTGGTGTCAACTTCGCCACCAAGGATTACCAGGCTGAATTCCTGAAGCACGTGGCCGCACAATTTACAGAAACTCCCTGGAGCGTTTCCATTGACGCAGCCGACAAGCAGTATTCTCCCGTTGTAGAAAGGGACGATTTGCTGGCCTTGAATTTCGGACTGTTTGACGATTCCTTTATGCATGCCAAACATGAAATTTCTCAAGGCGGCGGCAACAATGAAGGAGACTGGAAGGCCATGGGTCTGGACCGCTGGAAAACAGCACCCGGCGGCGGCGAAGTCAGCTATTACACTGAAAAAGACCAGCAGGAATTCTTGAATCCCGACGGACTTTATGGATTCACCTGGGAACAGGCCGCCAGCAAGTACCACATGACTTACGTTATCGGTAATGATTCTCCCCGCGGGAGCTACGCCACCAAGGAACGCCTCTACGAAGCCAGTTCCTTCGCAGGCTACAAGTTCGAAATTACCGCCTACACAGCAAACGAAAATTCTGCTTCGATAACGGTAAAGAACATCGGCATCGCCCCGCTGTACCACAACGCCTACGTTACCATCAAGGGCAAGCGCAGCGAAACATCTTTGAAGGGGTTGATTCCCGGCGAAGAAATCGTCTGCAAGATTGACGGATTGAACATCGACGCTTCGGAAAATCCGGAACCCACCATCACCAGCGACAAGTTGCTGGAAGGCAAGACCATTCCCTACCAGGCAAAGCTTGAGGCAAGCGAGGCTCCTTTGAAAATGAGTACTGCACGGCAGATTGTTCCGACAAGTACAGCCAAGTTCCTAGTTGACACCAAAGGCCGCACACGTAACAAATCAAGAGACCTGCCTAAAGGGCATTACATCTTGAAATTTTAACAACACCGCAGCCTTTAATGCAATCCACGAAGATTTATATCTACATTAAAAACAGATTCAATCACCTTAACCACAATCAACAATACAATTACTAGAGCTGATCCTAAGAGAATCAACCATTTAAAGTTCTCTCGATATTCTTTTTGCAACCGCTGGATTGTTTCGTGGGTTTTGCCCTGTTCAATATTGTATTTGGAATCGTAAACCGGCGTGATATACCTGCCGCTGGAAATATACCCAATAATTTCTACATCCTTATGTCGTTCGTGGATTTCATCGACATACTTTTTAACTTCTTCAAGTTCTTCTGCAGTCAATCCACCTTTTCGATGAATATTTCTATCCGTTTGAGATTCATCTCCTTGATGCAACTCATTACTCTGCTGCAGTCCATCAATCTGCTGATAATCCTCCGCCAGCTGGCTTAATTTTTTCAGCTGATTTTCTTCAAAAATTGAAAGTCCATTCGAATTCTTATGTTTACAATCAAGTTCACGAATTCGTTTATTTACAATATCAATTCTTTCTGAAGTCTTGTCTTTTTTGATGATATCCAACACTTCGTACAACTCATCTAGCGGGAGCTTTCTAATCTGGCTCTCATAATCCTTGAGGTACATTGGGTCTTTCAAATCTATTTCGTTGAACATTGATATACATTTTAGCAAAATACGTCTTGTTTAGGCAGAAAACAGCGCTGTTCTAAAATGGATTTTTTACATAATTTCTCAACTTTTCTAAATTTTCGGCCATAAAATTTTTTGTGAAAATATCGAAGGATAATTATGGAAACACGTTATAATTCTTCAGAAGTTGAAGCCCGCTGGCACCAAACCTGGGCTGACAAAAATAGCTTTGCACCTAGCGGTAAGGGCGAACCGTTCTCTGTCGTCATTCCGCCTCCTAACGTGACCGGCGCCCTGCACCTGGGCCACGCCTTGAACGACACCCTTCAGGATATTTTGGTACGCTACCGCCGTAAGACTGGCCGCGACACTTTGTGGATTCCAGGTACGGACCACGCCGGTATCGCAACCCAGGCTGTTGTGGAAAAACGCCTGTTCCAGGACGAACACAAGACCCGTCACGACATTGGCCGCGACGCCCTGGTGGAACGCATCTGGAAGTGGAAGGAAGAATACGAAGCCCGCATTACCAAGCAGCTGAAGAGCTTGGGCGTGAGCTGCGACTGGAGCCGTCAGCGCTTCACCTTGGACCCCATCTGCGCCAAGGCTGTTCGCCACGCCTTCTTCAACCTGTTCAAGAAGGGCTTGATCTACCGCGGTAAGCGTCTGGTGAACTGGGACACCAAGCTCCAGACTGCCGTTGCCGACGACGAAATCTATTACGAACATGTGAAGGGTCACTTCTGGACCTTCAAGTATCCTCTGGCCGATGGTTCGGGCTTCATTCCCGTTTCCACCACCCGTCCGGAAACCATCATGGGCGATACCGCTCTTGCCGTGCACCCCAGCGACGAACGCTATGCACAGTTCATCGGCAAGATGCTGAAGGTTCCCTTCGTTGATCGCGAAATTCCCGTGATTGCAGACGCCATCCTCGTGGACAAGGACTTCGGTACCGGTTCCGTGAAGGTGACTCCGGCTCATGACCCCAACGACTATGCTACCGGTCTCCGTCACAAGCTCCCCATGATCAACATCATGAACGACGACGGTTCCCTGAATGAAAACGCCGGCAAGTTCCAGGGCCTTAAGGGCCAGGCTGCCCGCGACGCAGTTGTGGCAGGCCTCGAAGAACTTGGCCTCCTGATCAAGGTGGAAGACCACGAAATGGACGTGGGTCACTCCGACCGTAGTAAGACTGTTATTGAACCGTACCTCAGCGACCAGTGGTTCGTGAAGATGGACGTTCTTGCTGAAAACGCAATGAACGCCGTGAAGTCCGGTGAAATCAAGATTATCCCCGAACGTTACGCCAACAAGTACCTGGACTGGCTGGGCGAAAAGCGCGACTGGTGCATTAGCCGTCAGCTCTGGTGGGGCCACCGCATTCCTATCTGGCACACCGACGCAAGCGAAGAAGAACTGAAGGCCGTATTCGGCAACCGTGAAGACATCTTCTTCTACAAGGCAGAAAACGGCGGCTACCTGGTCTGCTCTCAGGAAGAAAACCTTGCAGAAGATGCAGTTCCGGGTCACGTTCTCAAGCAGGAAGACGACGTTCTGGACACCTGGTTCTCCAGCGGTCTCTGGCCCCATTCTACCATGGGTTGGCCGGAAAACACCGACACTCTTAAGAAGTACTACCCCACTTCCGTGCTGGTGACTAGCCGCGACATCATCACCCTCTGGGTGGCTCGCATGGTGCTGTTCTCCCAGGAAAATATGGGTACGATCCCGTTCCACACCGTTTACATCCACCCGAAGATTCTGGACGGCAATGGCATGACCATGAGTAAGTCCAAGGGTAACGGCGTGGACCCCATGGACATCGAACGCAAGTACGGTACCGACGCTCTCCGTTTCGTGATGGCAAGTCTCTGCACCGACAACCAGGACGTTCGTCTGCCGGTGAAGAAGGAAAAGCAGGAAGACGGTACCGAAATCAACACTTCTGAAAAGTTCGAAATCGGACGTAACTTCTCCAACAAGATTTGGAACGCTTGCCGCTTCCTCTACCCGCAGCTGGAACAGGCTGGCGCCCTTGCCGCCGAACTTCCCATGGACAAGAATTTGTTCGCACTGGAAGACAAGTGGATCCTTTCTCGCCTGCAGACCACCATCAAGGATGCTACCCGCATGCTGGAAGAATACCACTTCGCAGAACTGGCCGGCTTCCTCTACCGCTTCGTGTGGGATGACGTTTGCAGCCAGTACCTTGAAATCAAGAAGGCTGTGATCAACCGTGAAACTTTGGACGCCGAAAAGAAGAACGCCATGGCAATCCTCAGCTACGTGCTGAAGAATGTTCTTGACCTTCTCCACCCGGTAATGCCCTTCATCACTGAAGAACTGAACAGCATCCTGTTCCAGGGCTCCGAAATGGTGATCAGCCGCCCCTGGCCCACCGCTGATGAATCTCTCATCAACAAGGACATCGAAGCCGCCTTCGACCAGGCATTCGCCGTGGTGGAAGCCGTTCGCGGTGTCCGTGGCCGTTACAGCGTTTCTCCGGCAACCAAGCTGAAGGCCGTTGTTTCTGTGGACAACGCAGCAACTGAAGCTTCCGTGAATGCATGCCTCGCCATCATCACCGAACTTGGTGGCATCGAAAGCATTACCGTTGGCGTGAAGGCTGCAAAGCCCAAGTTCAGCGCCTCTGCTGTTGTGCCCGGTGGCGAACTCTTCATCCCGCTGGAAGGTATCCTTGACCCGGCTGCAGAAATTGCACGCCTCGAAAAGGAAATCGAAAAGGCCAAGAGCTTTGCTGCTAGCATCGAAAAGAAGCTCAGCAATGAGAAGTTCGTTTCTGGCGCTCCCGAAGCCGTCGTCAACGCAGAACGTGTCAAGCTGGCTACACAGCAAGATATTATTGCGAAGAATGAGAAGGCTTTGGCAGAACTTCGCTAAGCTCAGTCCCTACACCCTTTAATGAAAAAGTGCCGGCGAAAGTCGGCACTTTCATTTTGAGTAAAATTAAAGAGGAAGTCCATCAGGCTTCCTCTTTTTTTTAACAAATTCAGGTTGATGTTAAATTATAAATATAAAAGGAACGGATATGATCAATCCTATAACAATTCCTAGACGTTCTCTTTTTTTATAATCAGAATAAGGATATTCAGGAACAACCTCCTTTATTTGCTTCGCACCTAATTTCCCAATTACAAAGACATTTGCAAACCATAGAATCAAAGATATAAGTGAAATCATACCAAAATCTTCGGGTTCCCGCATCGTTGACAATCGATCTGCGATTTTACAAGGAATGTTCATGAGAAAAGTCCAACCGAACATTGGCCAAAAGAAGGATAACAAGCTATTCTTTAGCTCCTTCCTATGGACAATATATGCTATAAGCGGTCCACCGATAGCAACACTCCACATGAATGATTTCGCTGGATGAACAGGTTCTGCAAGAGTAGCTCTTGGCTCATTTGATACACTTACCCTTTCACCGCATTTGGGGCAAAAATCATAATCCTCATTTGTTTCAAAACAACATTTTGAGCATTTCATTACAATTCTCCAATCTTTTATTCTTTATTTTCAAAGTCAGCTTGATCTTCTTCAGAAAGGCCTTCAACAATTGAACGGACTTTATTCCTAGCAACTCCCATCAGAACTACCCAACCAATAACCCAGCCAATGCCTCTCGGCTGGTACCCCAACTGAAATACAACGAAAATAATCAATCCATAAATTGCAGTTGCAATAATGAAACCAGCTACATAATAAAGAATTTTCATAATCTTCTATCCTTGTCCAAATCGTCTGCGTTCAATGACATTGTTACATCTCTGGGTTGAGTTTGCTTCTCTTTTTTCTTTTTGAGAAAATCCCAAACGTAGCCTAGCAAACCGAAGAAGACAATCGCAACGAAAATAATATGATTCAATACAAAATTCCAAACATAGTCTAAAATTCCCGGTTCTTGAGATTCGTATCCTATCAAGTCATACATGTCATCCGCAGCAGCATCTTCCTTAAATGCAAACTTCACAGACAAATATTTGTCTTTTTTCACGTCCACTAGTATCAAAGAGCAAATCGTATCTGCAACACAAACAGGGACTTTCCCATTAATATTGCCCCATTCCGCCTTACGTGTAACCTCTATTTTATTCGTAGTCTTAATTACATCACTAAGAATGTAAGTGTCTTTCAAATTCTGAACTTTTAAAAAGACATCCCCATCATCTAATTTGAGAACAACACCTTGTTCCGTAAGAACAAAGCCATCCCCTGAATAGGTATCTTTATTTAAAGCTTCTTGAATTTCTTTTTCCGCAACATGACCTGTAACCACCCCAACCCCAGCACCAATCAGAGTCCCCAAACCAGGACGTCCTCGTCCTGCATTTGCAAACGATGTCAAAATCAACATCGAAACTCCGATTAGAAAAAACGCCTTTTTCATATTTCTTCTCCTTGGTTAGTTTTTTTTTCAATCTCATGGCGATGAATCCACCAACAAACAAGCCTCCACTCAAAAAACAAGGAATCCCAAATTCTGCGTACAAAAAAAGCGTGGGTTCATTTGGTTTACCCAATTGAGGCTCGGCAAAGCCCATGCAAGATAAACACAAACGACCCACGCCCCAATCGGGACGTGAGCGCTTGCACCAAACCTCTTGCATTGATAATTTTGCCGATTTCAATTGGAGAGTGGAGCAAATGCTCAAATATGTCAACAGATTTTTAAAATCTTATAATTCGCCTCTTATTCTATTTTACCTTACAAATATAGCTTCATTTTGAACAAAAAACAAATAATACGCCTATGCATTACCATTCTAAATACAGACTTTGGAATTCATTTCACACAGCACATTCAAAGTCTTATTGACAAATCTACGACTAAAAACCTATATTATAAGTGAGGATAATGCTATGAAGCAGTTTACTACATCCGAAGCAAAGAAACTTTTGAAGGATATTCTTGCCGAAAAGAAACAGCGGGCAGAATACTTCAAGGCCAATGGCACTTTGAAGGGCTTTGTCCCGGCAAAGTAGTTTTTTGTGATTTATCCAGTAATTGAAGATTGCGACTCTTTTTATTTTGAGACTGAAACTCAAAATAAAATTTCCGTCATTTTCAATAATCTAACGCCACAATTTGAAGCCAACTTCCCAATCTTCTGCGTGGACATCTACCGTGTAGAAAGCGGTTTACAGCCAAATAATCATGTAAACGATCTTTCTGGAAGTAATACTAGAGATACCATTGTTTCGATTATTCGAAATTTCCTGGACAAATTCGACAGTGCCTTAGTTGCGTTCATCGACACATCGACCGACAGTAAGGGACGGGCAAGACATAGACTTTTTCAGTCTTGGTTCCGTATGTATGGCGAAAATGAATTTTCCATCACCCCAAGAGAAATTATCTTTAGCGAAACAGAGTCCTATTCGTTCTTGATTATCCGTAAGTCTTATACAAACGCAGACTCCATAATCGAGGCTTTTGACAACTTTATCAAGCTGGCTAACGAGGCAGATGACTAGCGTTTTGCGTTAGGGATAGTGACCCCTTGGGGCGGAGACTTGCGTTGCAATGCTCCGTTTTAGGAGGTTGGCGATAAGCGAAGCGCAGACGGCAGCCCCTAAAATATAGCCCGGCCTTGCGTAGGCAAGGGAACGCCCATAAAAACAGAATTCTTCGTGTGGGATGATGCTTCGCTGTTTGCAGCCAGTACCTTGACAAATGCACAAGCCGAGTGTCGCGGACAAATATATTTGTCCATGACCGAGGCTAGCATTTGGCGCTTGCGCAAATCAAGAAGGCTGTGATCAACCGTGAAACTTTGGACGCCGAAAAGAAGAACGCCATGGCAATCCTCAGCTACGTGCTGAAGAACGTCCTTGACCTTCTCCACCCGGTAATGCCCTTCATCACTGAAGAACTGAACAGCATCCTGTTCCAGGGCTCCGAAATGGTGATCAGCCGCCCCTGGCCCACCGCTGATGAATCTCTCATCAACAAGGATATCGAAGCCGCCTTCGACCAGGCATTCGCCGTGGTGGAAGCCGTTCGCGGTGTCCGTGGCCGTTACAGCGTTTCTCCGGCAACCAAGCTGAAGGCCGTTGTTTCTGTGGACGACGCAGCAACCGAAGCTTCCGTGAATGCATGCCTCGCCATCATCACCGAACTGGGTGGCATTGAAAGCATTACCGTTGGCGTGAAGGCTGCAAAGCCCAAGTTCAGCGCCTCTGCTGTTGTGCCCGGTGGCGAACTCTTCATCCCGCTGGAAGGTATCCTTGACCCGGCTGCAGAAATTGCACGCCTTGAAAAGGAAATCGAAAAGGCAAAGAGCTTTGCTGCTAGCATCGAAAAGAAGCTCAGCAACGAGAAGTTCGTTTCTGGCGCTCCCGAAGCCGTCGTCAACGCAGAACGTGTCAAGCTGGCTACTCAGCAAGATATCATTGCGAAGAATGAGAAGGCTCTAGCTGAGTTGAAGTAAGAACGACAAGTACGTAAGCCGAGTGTCGCGGACAAATTCATTTGTCCATGACCGAGGCTAGTACTTGGTACATGAGCGTAGCGAATGTACAAACTGCTCTGCAGGACTTGCGATAATTTCTCAGCAGGACAAACACCCGTAAGGCGAATGATGCACGAAAACTCGTTTTCGTATATCCGAGCCGAAGGGTGTTGCACGAAGTGCAAATGCCAAGGCTGAGAGTCGCGGCCATGCTTGCATGGACACCTGTCCTCGCTTGACGGGGGTGACCGAGGCCAGCATTTGGTACTTTCGTGAAACGAAAGTACCCATTATTGCTAAGAATGAGAAGGCTTTGGCTGAGTTGAAGTAAGAATGACAAGTACGTAAGCCGAGTGTCGCGGACAAATTCATTTGTCCATGACCGAGGCTAGTACTTGGTACATGAGCGTAGCGAATGTACAAAAGGCTTTGGCAGAACTGAAGTAATCCTTCGAACCAATCAAGATTAAAAGAGGACGTCCATCAGGGCGCCCTCTTTTTATTCGTTGCAGTTCCCCGCTAGGGAACATTGCTGTTCTCTTACTGTTTCAGCAGTAATTTATTGTTTTCCAACAACCCGTCATTATCAAACTTGACGGTAGGATTTTCACCTTTCTTAAAAGCTTCCTCGCTTTCGTAAATGGACAAGGCCACACTCACCCCAGGCAATGTAGCCACATTAGTTTGTCTGCCAGGTACATCCGACGAGAAGGAAAATTCCTTTATATCTTCATCCTTGAAAGTTCCCTTGGGAATATGGATGGTGTTGCCCAACTGTTCCAAAACCTCACCGTCTCCATTTACAAATTCAGCGACCACATATACGTCAAAGAAGCAAGGCGCCACACCCGTATTCTTCACTGTAATATTTAACGTGTTAGTAACCACAGGCACATCTTCCGAAGCACTTGCAGCACCACTTACCGTGACCAGTTCAGCCTTGGATATGGAGAAATTGTAGCCCAGCACCTTACTTAGGGAATCCGCATCCTCTTTATGTTCCTTGTAGAACTCAAAAGCGGCGTGTTCATCCTGATCCAAAACGTAATAGGTCATGTGGGACTTGTAAATCACTTCCTTCCAGCGTTCCGGAGTCCACCTTAAATGACCTCCAGGGATTACGTTGTCATATGTCAACATGATCGCATAGGTACTGTAATTTTCGCCAATAGTAGGCACCCCCGCCTTATAGGCAATTGCCAGAGAATCCTCTCGCCATGGAGTAGCAATAAGGCCATCGTCTCTTTTCGCGATTCCCAAGCTAAGGGCATGCCGATACACATTCCCAGAACCATTAGAAGGTAAAACCAGCAAGGTTTTCTTGAACAGAGATGCATAGTAATCCAGCATGTCCATTTCAATTTCATCCGACGGCATCTGGCTGCCATCAAAGTGGGAAATATGCCATTCACCCCAGTTGCCAAAAGTGCGAATGTCGATGTATTCCAGGCGAGGGTCACCATCGTACTTTTCCGCCAGGGCCTTTGCAAAATCCTTTGCGGCCTGGATATAAATAGGATCGTCCCAACGAGGAACTGCCAGAGTGTACTCCACGCCTTCATCCTTCAGTTTTGCGTAATCCTTTTTTGCGCCTTCTGCATAAACGAAAGACGGAGTCCAGTCGTAATCCGATTCCACGGTGAATTTATTCTTTCGGCCCATGGGCGATGCATAAGGGAACACGCGCAAGCCATAGCCCTTGCCATAGGCGGCCCCTGCATTTAGCAGTTTTTCAAGTTCAGTCCAATCGTAAACCCCTTTCGCAGGATTCAATTTATTCCACTGCTGGTAGCCGCATCCATGAGAAACAATATTCCAGGCCTGATTTTTTTCTGAGCCTTCAGGTGCATACTGCCATTCCGGAGAATAGCTCCACGCGCCCCCCGTAGTGACGCAAAATCCCTTATGGGGATTGGTAAAAGGGCCCTTAAAAGCCTTAAGTGAATATGAAACCTTTGCGGTATCAGCAGATGGAGATTTCTCTAGTTCGGCTCCTGAAGAAGAAAATGAAGTTTCGTCAATAGAACTGCTGAATGTTACATCAGTAGAGCTGCAAGATGTTGCGTCAGTAGAGCTGCTGGATATTCTATCAGCAGAACTGCAGAATGTTACGTCGGTAGAACTGCTGGATTCAACTACAGAAGAACTACTCTCCTCAATAACAGAAACAGCACTATTAATCTCATCATTTCTGCTGTCTTCGCCACAGGCAATTAAGCAAAATGCAAGACTAGCAAATACTTCAAGTAAGCAAAAGTTTTTCACCCAACCTCCATTTTGAGGATCCCAACAAGAAAAACATAAATTTTTCCTCCACTCATATTTCTTTTTTCAGCAAATTCCAACACTGTAGACATGCTTTACAACGGATTTTTCAAAATACAGGCCCTTTTTTACGTCCATATTGTAAATTGTCCCCGGTAGTGTTAAGTGTTTTGGGTAAAAAAGGAGTAAAAACAAATGAATAAAAGCCATAGCGCCCTTGGCGCTGTTTTGTTGACATCTGCAGCAATGCTTGCTGCATGCAGCGATGAATCCTCATCAGACAGTATCACCAACATCCCTATCATTTCAACAGAATCTTCTAGTTCTGTAGATTTTCTTGACCCAAATTCAAGTGCAGAAGCAATTTCCGGTTCAAGTAATATCATAAATCCTGAATCCAGTGCAGAAGCATATCCCGGCTCTAGCGACGCCGTGATTCCTGGTTCTAGCGCAGCATCAACCCCTGTTTCAAGCGAAACTGCAGACCCGAATTCCAGCAACACAGCAAACCTAAACTCCAGTGCGGCAGCAATTCCCAGTTCCAGCAACGCAACATATCCTGCATCTAGCAATTCTAATCTGTCAAGTTCCAGTACATTTGATCCTGCCTACAGCTCTGCAATCCAGGAAAGTTCCAGCAGCGAAATTGCCTTGGGTCCCACAGAAAAGACTTATGCATTTGGCTATGCCCTAAAGAACGCTCCGCGCCCATCCAAGGGCTGCGGCAAGAATTCTACCCTGGTGAAGACCAAGAGTGTTGAAAACGGAGATCGCTTCGAAATGATGGTCGAAGGTCTGAACCGCGAATACTTCATCACCCTGCCGAAGAACTACGACAACACCAAGCCCTACAAGTTGCTT
>JAZLHK010000024.1:0-3599 GCA_045616805.1 Fibrobacter sp. | reverse complement strand
AATGACGCTGGAGGAGGAGCCGCCTTGAGGTTCCGGGTCGGTGCCCGGAATGACGTTGGAAGAGGTGCCGCCTTGAGGTTCCGGGTCGGTGCCCGGGATGACGCTGGAAGAAGAACTGACCTTTTTGCTGGAACTGGAATTATCTTCGGTCGAACCGATGATCTTGTCTGCGGAGAGCGCTTCGTCCTCCGAGATTTCAACCCAGCGGCCGTCTTCACACTTGAGATAGCCCGCGTCAGCCGTTACGGCCACGGCGCCTTCCATTTCAGCGTCGCAAACCACCTTGCTGCCGTCAGCCAAGTCTGTATCCAACTTTACCGACTCATTGTGGTCGCTACTTGTACTGCTGTCATTGCCACAGGCTACAAGACCCACGGCAAGCGCAAATGCACCAACCGTAGCCATACCAAAGCCAAAATGCTTACGAATATTCATAGAAAACCACCAATTTTCCATTTATTTCTAGCGCAAAGATAGAAAAACAGGCCTACGCCCCACACCCTCCAAAAACAGCCAAAACCCGAATAAAAACAGCAAAAAAAGGAAAAAAAGGCATTTTTTGAAAAATTTAGGGCGCTGTGGGGGTGTTGTAGAGCGTTGTAGGGTGTTGTAAAGCTTTACAATGGAATGTTGTCAAAGGGACTACCCAAAGAGGGATTCCAAATCTACATTATAGTCAATCCAATACATCCCATACACCAAAAAACGGATCTCCACCTCGGGGATCCGTTTTTTTACTCTGACAGGCCTATTGAAAATGCCGGCATTTCTGCCGGCACCTGAATATTCGCATTTAAAGGACGCTATCGACCACCAACCAGGATTTCGTCCACCTTGATAGTCGGCTGGCCAACAGTCACAGGCACATGTCCAGAACTTGCTCCACAGACACCTGCGGCAAGTTCAAAATTGTCACTGACCATGCTGATCTTCGGAATGATTTCGTGTCCCTTTCCAATGAGGGAGGCGCCGCGAACAGATTCACAGATCTTTCCATTACGAATAACATAACCTTCATCTACAGCAAAGTTGAATTCGCCTGTCGCCGGGTTAACAGATCCACCAGCCATGCGGGCTGCATAGAGGCCGTTATCCACACTGGCAATCATATCCTCAAAGGAGTCCTTGCCAGGAGCAATGAAGGTGTTGCGCATACGGCTTACAGGAGCGTACTTATAGGATTCGCGACGACCGCTACCAGTACGTTCAATACCAACTTCGGCTGCACCTACGCGGTCGCTCATGTAGGTCTTTAGAATGCCGTTTTCAATCAGAGTGGTGCGCTTGGTTTCCATGCCCTCGTCATCATACTTCAGGCTGCCCCAGACACCATCCAGAGTGCCATCGTCGATTGCAGTAAGGCAAGGCTGTCCAATGGCTTCGCCAATTTTTCCACAGAAGGGACTTGCATTGCGACGGACCGATTCCGTCTCCAGGGGATGACCGCAGGCTTCGTGGAAAATCACGCCACCAAAGCCATTGCCCATGACGACGGGCATCTTTCCGCCAGAGATGTAACCGGCATCCAGCATGCGCAAAACGCGTTCGCCGGCTGTCGTAGCCAATTCCTCAGGGGAGTATTTTTCGAGAAGTTCATAGCCACCAAGAGCGCCGGGCGCCTCGTGGGTTGTCAAGCGTTCAGAGCCATCCGTTGCAGTCACAGTCACATTGACACGGAAATGGGCCCTGCTCATCTGCAGGTTCAAACCCTCGCTGTTCATCAGCGTAATGGAGGAGCAGGAATCCGTTACGGAAGCGCCTACCTGGGCCACCTTGGAAGAGAGGGCTCGAGCCGTCTTATCCGCACGGAAAAGGAAATCCTGCTTCACCGCCTGTCCCAGAACGCGGGGGTCCCTAAAAGCTGCGACATTGTAGTCCGCCACGCGCTTTTCAGGAGCAAATTCCACAGGAGACTGTTCCATCTTTGCAATACGGCCAAATGCCAAGGTCTTCACCAGTTTTACGAGAGCCTCTTCGCTGTCATCGCTGGTAAAACCATAAAGGACCTCGGTACCATAAAGCAGGCGAACGCCAATACCATATTCAGTACCAGCCGTCGCCGTTTCAATCTGGGAACTCTTCAGGCCAAGGCTAGAGCTACGGGTTTCTTCTTCGAAAATCTCAACGAAATCCGCACCAGCACTGCGACCTGCTTCAAAAATCTTGAGAGCGGTTTGAGGATTCACTTAAACCTCGCCATTCATCTTCTTGCGGACGGGAATACCGGCTGCAAGCATTTCGCTCTTGATGCCAGGAACCGTGTAGTCGCCAAAATGAACCATGGAAGCTACCAGTGCGGCATCAGCAGAAGTCTTGCGGAAAAGATCCACAATGTGGGCAGGAGTACCAGCACCGCCACTTGCAATAACAGGAACCTGCACAGCCTTTGCCACCTGGTCCGTAATATTCAATTCATATCCGTTCTTCACGCCATCGGTATCGATGGCATTGAGGCAGATTTCACCAACGCCCAGTTCCTCGGCCTTCAGGGCCCACTGCACAGCGTCAATGCCCATGGCCTGGCGACCACCGCGAATATACACTTCATAACCGCTGGGAATCTTGTCGGAGACACCAACGAACTTGGCATCCATACCCAGCACCACGCACTGACGTCCAAAAGCCTTGGCACCTTCAGCAATGATTTCGGGATGGAGCACAGCCAAACTGTTCACGCTCACCTTTTCTGCACCAGCCAGAAGGGCATTGTGCATGTCGTCCAGATTGCGGATGCCGCCACCCACAGCAAAGGGAATGTACACACGCTTGGCAATCTGTCGGATCATTTCCATATCGCAGGGGCGGTTTTCGGCGCTTGCAGTAATGTCGTAGAACACCAGTTCATCGACGCCATCGTCGCTGTAGCGGGCACCCATCTCCACCGGATCGCCGATATCGATGTTACCCTTAAACTTAACACCCTTCGTGACCATACGGTTACGAACATCCAAGCATACAATCAAACGTTTTGTGAGCATACGTCAAAGTTAGTAAAAAGCACCAATAGAAAAGGCCCGCTGCCGTAGCGGGCCCGTTGAAACTCTGCGATGCAAGCGATCTGCATTGAATTACAGATTCTTTTCGATGACGCCCTGGAGCGTTGCCTTGGGAACTGCACCAACCACATTGCCCACTTCAACGCCGTTCTTAAACAGTTTCATATTGGGAATATTGGTGATACCGAAGCGTGCGCAAATGTCCTTCACGCCTTCATCGTCCACGTTAATCTTGGCAATGACGGCACGGCCAGCAAAATCAGCAGCCAGTTCGTCAACGACCGGTCCCATCATCATGCAGGGACGGCACCAGGTAGCCCAGAAGTCAACAAAAACCAGCTGACCAGAACTGATCACTTCGTCAAAATTCTTTGCGGTAAGAGCCAAAGCAGCCATTATATTCTCCATTTTCCCAAGAGGGTCTTAATTTCTACGTGCAAATATAGCAAAAACCCGTCGGCAGTGAACTGACCCCAAAAAGTTGGACAGTTTAAAGTTAGGATAAAACTGTGTTATGAGTCCGGTACCCAACCGGGCTCATTCCTTTTAGGCGCAGTTTTATACGGTCATTGTTATAGTACTCGATGTATTTTTTGAGTTCCT
>JAZLHK010000023.1:0-59109 GCA_045616805.1 Fibrobacter sp. | reverse complement strand
CCACCTTCGTCCTTGGTCAGAACGTAGATTTCAGCCTTGAATTCAGTGTGCGGAGTGACAGACTTCGGGGCAGCGAGAACCTGGCCACGAGAGATGTCCTTCTTTTCAGCACCGCGGAGGAGGAGACCAACGTTGTCACCTGCCTGAGCGTCGTCGAGGAGCTTGCGGAACATTTCGACACCGGTGATAACGTATTCAGTGGTTTCACCGAGGCCAACGCGTTCGACCTTGTCGTTGAGGCGAACGATACCGCGTTCGATACGACCGGTAGCAACAGTGCCGCGGCCGGTAATGGTGAACACGTCTTCGATCGGCATCAGGAACGGCTTTTCAGTTTCACGAGCCGGCAGCGGGATGTATTCGTCGCAGGCGTTCATGAGTTCCATGATCTTGTCCTGGTATTCTGCGTCGCCTTCGAGGGCCTTGAGTGCAGAACCGCGGATGATCGGGGTGTTGTCACCGTCAAATTCGTACTTGGAGAGAAGATCGCGAACTTCCATTTCGACGAGGTCGAGAAGTTCAACGTCATCAACCATGTCAACCTTGTTCATGAAGACAACGATCTTGGGCACGCCAACCTGGTGTGCAAGAAGGATGTGTTCACGGGTCTGGGGCATGGGACCGTCAGTAGCAGCGACGACGAGGATAGCGCCGTCCATCTGAGCAGCACCAGTAACCATGTTCTTGACGTAGTCAGCATGGCCCGGGCAGTCAACGTGTGCGTAGTGACGTGCAGCAGAAGTGTATTCCACGTGAGAGGTGTTAATCGTGATACCACGTGCCTTTTCTTCGGGAGCGTTGTCGATTTCATCGAAACGCTTTGCAGCAGCCAGGCCCTTAGCGGCGAGGGTGGTGCAGATTGCAGCGGTCAAAGTGGTCTTACCGTGGTCAACGTGGCCGATAGTGCCGATGTTGCAGTGCGGCTTACTTCTGTCAAAATGTTCTTTTGCCATTTTATTCCTCTTCTTCAGCAGAAGGTTTATCGCTTCGAAACCTAGGAACGGCGCGGGTTAGAGCCGGATTCCCGTTATTTCGCAGAGCATAGGAAGCGGTACTCTACGAATTTTGCTGCACAAATTTAGCAAATTCAATAAATATTTCAAGCATTTTTCTTTGTTTTTTCGCCAAAAAAGGGAATTTTGGCACTTATCCACACCCTCTAGAGCCTCCCGCAGCACCCCGGGACGAGCTCTGAAATCAAAATCAGAAAGTGCCGTTTTTTTACAAAATTCGGTAGTTCAACATATTTACTCCACGACTAACGCCAACTTATCAACAAATTTTAAACACCGTTCGTAATCCCCACCAAAGGGAATCAGCCCTCCAGAAAAATCTTTGTAAAAAGATTTTTACAAAGAAGAAATTTACATAAGTTTACATTTCTCTGTTTCGCAACTTGATGTTTTTTAACGAGTTATGGTTCAACCCAAATTCGAAATTTTCCAACGACACATTTTTCAGCGCCACACCCCATCCACCTCCTCCCGAAACAGCATCAATTTCCCCGGTCGAATCTATAAACAATCTATCAACACCTCTGTTTTTTCACTCATTCCATAAAAATGCCAAAACCTACCCCATTACCCCCTAAATAAAGGAAAATCCCCCGGACACCCAGGGGATTTGTTGGTTAGTGAGGTTACATTATGAAAAATGCCCTACACGAGATTACGCATATACGTATCACTATATGCGAGCGACCTCGTATATGTAAAATGCCCCCGCAAGGACGCCAAAGATCACATTGCCAAAAGCAACAGAAGAAGCAAGGAAGATAAAGACCACCAGCGAAAGCAGCAGGATTTTCAAAAGGATGTTCTTTGCAAGTTTAACGTTTACCATAATAACCTCTCTTTTTTTTCTACAAAGATACACTCACGTCAGCGACAAAAAGTGTCACAATCTTTTTTTTTCAAAATTTTTGACTTAGACAAATTCTGTCATTAAAAATTTGTATGTTGATTGCATGAGTTTCAATATTATCCGTAGCGACATCACCAAGGTGGAGGCCGACGCTATCGTCAACTCCGCAAATCCCTACCCCGTGTGCGGTGGCAGTACAGAATCCCTCATATATGAAGCGGCCGGTTTTGATGAGCTACTGGAAGCACGAAAAAAAATCGGTTTTCTGGATATTTGCGAGGCGAGACACACTCCCGCCTTCAACATGAAGGCCAAATACCTGATTCACGTTTCCGCCCCCAGATGGAACGACGGCCGCTCTGGCGAAAAAGTCGCTCTCAAACTCTGTTACAAAAACGCACTGGAAAAAGCCTATAAGTTGGGATGTCAATCTATAGCGTTCCCTCTCCTTTCTAGCGGAATTTATCGGTTTCCAAAACCGGAAGCCATTTCCATCGCATCATACGCCATTCAGGAATTTTTACAGTCCGGTGCCGACAACGGAATGCCTGACAGATCCTCCATGAATGTGGACTTGGTTCTTTACGACAATGATTCTACTCTCTTCGCCAAACGGTTGTTCAATACCGTTCAGGCGTATATAGAAGAAAACTACAAACCGGAACACTTTGGCAAAGCCGCTTGTTACCAAGCTAACGAATCCTCCATCGTGCGGCGCGCAGAAGAACCTCTCTTTAACGCAGAAGATAAAAGCTCAGTCAAACTGTCTAAGAAAAAATCCATCGTATTGGATGTAGACTCGCAGATATATGCAGAAGAGAACACCCCACGTTCCGCGGGAAAAAAATCCAATTGCATAATTGACGAAAGGGCCCTTGAAAAATTACAGGATGCCCCCGCTATTTGCAGAAATGCACTCGAATTTCCAAAGGGGATCAAGGACTTATTCATCAAACCCGAAATAAGCAAAACCTTCAGTGACCTCATCTGTGAAATCATAAACAAGAAAAACTTAACGCCTGCGCAAGTTCAACGCGATGCAGATATTGATCGAAAACTTTTTTCGAAAGTCCTCAAGAAGGATTACAAGACAACAAAGCCCACAGTCATTGCGCTTGCAATTGGCCTTAAGTTAAACTATCAGGAGGCTCGGGAATTTTTAGCCTTTGCAGGCTTTGCACTTTCTCCAGCCAGCAAGTCTGATGTGGTGGTTCAATTCTTTATGGAAAACAGGGAACTGCTCTATAGGTCGAATCCCAATTACGACAAATACAAGGTCACCATCCTAAACGACCTTCTTCTAGACAATAACCTCGACACCCTAGGAGCAGGCCGACATCTCACCCCTCTCCCCAGAAAGCAAAAATAACCCCAGAAAAAGTGTCGCCTGGCAGGCGACCTTTTCTTTTTTCATTCCGGCTATATTGAGCCTATCAAGCAAAACGCAATTCCGCGTCAAGGCAAACCAAAAGAAGGTTCAATATGAAACAGGGACTTACTGAAATCGTTTTTATCATGGATCGTAGCGGTTCCATGTCGGGTCTTGAAGCCGATACCATTGGAGGATTTAACGGCACCATTGAAAAACAGAAAGACGAAGATGGAGAAGCCCTAGTTTCTACCATTCTTTTCAATGACACATCCAAAGTGCTCCACGACCGAGTGAACTTGAAAACCATTGAGCCAATGACGAAAAAGCAATATCATGTCGGGGGCAGCACCGCCCTGATGGACGCCATGGGAGATGCCATTCACCACATAGGCAATGTGCACAAATACGCCAGAGAAGAAGATCGTCCCGAAAAAACCATCTTTATCATTACTACCGATGGCTATGAAAATTCCAGCCAGAAATATTCCGCCACAAAAGTTCGTCAGATGGTAGAGCACCAGAAACAGAAATACGGCTGGGAATTCATTTTCCTGGGAGCAAACATCGATGCCGTGGAAACCGCACGCGCTTACGGAATCGAGGAAAGCCGCGCCGCAACATTCATCAATGACACCGACGGCATTGATGTCATGTGCAAGGCCCAGAGCACGTTCATCAGCAGAGTCCGCAACAACGACAACTTGACCGTTTGCGACTGCTGGAAGGAAGCCGTCGTAGAGGACCTTAATCGCCGTGGCAGAAGAAACTCAAAATTCTAAGGAGAAATCCTGCGCACTGTAGCCAGCGCAATCTCCAAAAAGGACGGCCCGCATCACTGCGAGCCGCCCTTTAGTTTAGAAGGAGATGATGATGAGTAATGAAACCTAGTTTTCACCGTTACGCATTTCAGTCTGCTCACGGTCAATAGTATAAGTCAGGTATTCCTTGAAATCGCGGTTAATTTCCACACCATCGAAATCAAGGTCGTCATTTTCAAGAACGAAGATGGCAGACGGATTGTCAATCCAGGCTTCCACATTGACCTCGCCCATGTCAATATTCCTGTTACCGGCAGCTTGTGCCACGTACTCGATTTTTGACTTTTGGACCCAGCCAGTGCAATCGCCTTTTACAAGCGCTTCGGCTCCCACCTCACGAAGCAATGCAAGTTCTGCATTGAACCCCATGGTGCAAAGAACCTTGTCCCCGCCCTGGGTAGCCATCAGATCCAGATCGCCCCATTTGGACTTGACCATCTTGGAAGCGAAGGATGAAGATACCATCAGGACAAGAGCAATAATCAGAGTGAATTTCAGCGTTTTCATGATGAGCCTCCTTTTCGGCCGCAGGGCCTGTTCAAAAGCGGCAACCCCGTCGCTTCAATAATCAAGGTACAAAACGCGATTTTCGTAAACCAGAATTTACGCGGAAAATTTTGAAATCCACATTCCACCTTGGAATTAACTGCCGCTACTCTTGAAACTTGAAATTTTGTAGAGGACAGTTTCCTATTGCCCAAAACTCAATTTCTATTTTATACTTCGTAAATAATTGAACCCCCGTATAGAAAGGATTCACAATGGGTATCGTTATCAAGAACACGCTGGCAATTGTACCAGTCGCAGCAACCGCTGGTGCGAACGGCAACAAGGACGAAGTCAAGGAAACCTCCATCTACATCGAAGGCGACAGGATCGTGGCCATTGGCGCGGAGCCCGCAGGCTTCAAGGCAGACAAGGTCATCGACGGTACCGACAAGCTGACCATCCCTGGTCTCGTGAATTGCCATACCCATTCCTACATGAGCTTCATGCGTAACGTAGCCGACGACCTTTCCTTTATGGATTGGCTGTTCGGGACCATCGATCCCATCGAGCAGAAGATGACCGACGAGGACACCTACTGGGGCGCTTGCCTTGCCATCATCGAAATGATGAAGAGCGGCACCACCTGCTTTAACGACATGATGATGAACATCAAGCAGACTACCAGGGCCATCAAGGAATCGGGCATGCGCGCCGTCATGTGCCGCGGCCTCGTTGGCAGCGCCGAAGACGACGGCGGACGAATCCAGCAGACTTACGACGAAATGGATTTCTGCAAGGACTGCGACCGCATTACTTTCAAGTTCGGTCCCCACGCTCCCTACACCTGCACCGAGGATTATTTCCGTCGCGTTTCAGACGAAGCCAAGAAGGCGGGCATCGGCATTCACGTGCATCTTTCCGAAAGCGTTGCCGAAATCCAGGGGACCCAGGAAAAGTACGGCTACTCCCCCATCGTCATGGCCGACAAGAACGGACTCTTCGACGTTCCCTGCATTGCTGCCCACTGCGTCCAGGTGGATGACGCCGACATGGAAATCATGGCAAAGAAGAACGTGTCCATTGTTTCTAACCCGGCAAGCAATATGAAGCTAGGTAACGGCTTCGCCCCTGTTCCCGAAATGATGGCCAAGGGCATTAACGTGTGCCTGGGTACCGACGGCGCCGCAAGCAACAACTCCCTGAACATGTTCCACGAAATGAGCCTCATGGCCTTGATCCACAAGGGTACCCACAAGAGCCCCCAGTGCGTAAGCGCCCGCGACGTGTTCCGCATGGCCACCCTCAATGGCGCCAAGGCCCTCTGCCTGGAAGACAAGATCGGTTCCCTGGAAGTGGGCAAGAAGGCAGACATCGCTATCCTTGATTTGAACAATCCTTCCCTAATGCCCAAGAACAACCTGATCGCAGGCCTCTCCTATTCCGCCAACGGAAGCGAAGTGGACACCGTGATTATCGACGGTAAGGTGACCATGGAAGGCCGCAAGGTCCTGACCCTCGATGAAAAGCTTGTCTACCAGAAGGTGAACGAAATCATCAAGCGCATGGGCCTGGAACACAAGGAATATGTTTAAGGGGTCCGCCGCGGGATTAAAACCGCGGAAAACCACTGCATTTTTTATTTTTTGAAAAAACGGATGATAGGACAGACGACCATCCCTAAAAATTCGGCTGGCCCGTGGCGTAGTACCGCGGTGATAACACAAACCAAATATCCTGAGCGAGATGGCGGATCAAGTCCGCCATGACGACACTCGGAATGACACCTTTAAAAAGGAAAATAATATGGCAAGTGAAATCAGAGACATTAGCCTGGCCGAATCTGGCGAACGTAAACTGGAATGGGTTCACCGTAACTGCAGCCTTCTCGGCATGCTGAAGGAAGAATTCGAAAAGACCAAGCCCTTCGCCGGCAAGAAGATCGCTCTCTCCGTCCATCTGGAAGCAAAGACTGGTTACCTGTGCCAGGTGCTGAAGGCCGGCGGTGCAGAAATGTACGTGACCGGATCCAACCCGCTCTCCACTCAGGATGACGTTGCTGCCGCCCTCGTGAAGGAAGGCATGGAGGTTCACGCCTGGTACAACGCTACCGGCAAGGAATACGAAGACCATATCCATCACACTCTGCAGTGCGGCCCCAACATCATTATCGATGACGGTGGCGACCTGGTGAACATGGTCCACAACGAAATGCCGGAACTCATCCCCAACATTATCGGCGGCTGCGAAGAAACCACCACCGGTATCATCCGCCTGGAAGCTATGAACAAGGCCGGCAAGCTGATGTTCCCCATGGTCCGCGTGAACAATGCCGACTGTAAGCATCTCTTTGACAACCGCTACGGTACCGGTCAGTCCGTATGGGACGGCATCAACCGTACTACCAACCTGATCGTGGCTGGCAAGCAGGTTGTGGTGGCTGGTTACGGCTGGTGCGGTAAGGGTACCGCCATGCGCGCCAAAGGCCTCGGCGCCCGCGTCATCGTCACCGAAGTGGATCCGGTGAAGGCTATCGAAGCCGTGATGGACGGCTTTGACGTAATGCCCATGCGTGAAGCTGCAAAGATCGGTGACTTCTTCGTGACCGTTACCGGCTGCGATGGCGTTATCGATGCCGAAGACCTTTCCGTAATGAAGGACGGAGCCATCCTCGCCAATGCCGGTCACTTCGACTGCGAAATCGACGTGGCATGGCTGAAGAAGAACGCCGTGGAAATGCGTGAACAGCGCAAGAACATCATGGGCTACAAGCTGCCTACCGGCCAGTGGGTATTCGTGCTGGGCGAAGGCCGCCTGGTGAACCTTGCCTGCGGCGACGGCCATCCGGCAGAAATCATGGACATGAGCTTTGCCATCCAGGCCCTTTCCGCAAAGTACCTGGTGGAACACGCCGGCGAACTGAAGGAAAAGATCATCGACGTTCCTCGCGAAGTGGACCACGAAGTGGCTCTCAAGAAGTTGAAGTTCCTGGGCAAGGAAATCGACGTCTTGACTGCCGAACAGGAAAAGTACCTGCACTCCTACAACCTGGACGTGTAATACGGTAATTTCAGCTAGGAAATTCTGAACCAAGTTCAGAATGACATAATATGAAGAGGGATGCCCTAAGGCATCCCTTTCCTTTTTTTACAAACAGCTCTGTTTAATTTGTATACAACACAATATTAATAGTTGATGGCTACGTAAATACTGCCGGAACCAAAGCGACGGTCAAAGGCTTCAAAGCCATCCCACAGAGCATCCCAGGCAAAGCCAAGTTCCAGCTGCGTTGAGGAATTACGGAAGAACACAAGACCTGCCTCCACACCGCCAGCCATACCAATTGCAAATGCTTCCGATTGTTCATAGTAATGACCATCGGTCTGAATGCCAAGACCAATGCCTGCCCCTAAATACGGAGAGATGGAACTCATGCCAAAGAAATAACGACCGCCAATAAGAAATGTTTCATGCCATTCCCATTCATCACCAAAAGAAATATTCATGTTATTGATGATGGTAATTGCACCATTGGGGGTTGCTTCAAAAATACGGGCATAATGGAACACAAATGCCTGTTCCCATGACATATTGACACTATAGGCAGGATAATCCTCATCTTCGTATTTATAGTTATGCCAGAATGCGGTACCTAGACCGTAACTAACGTAATTGCGGGTGGGACGCTTATGGGCAAAACGATCGTTGGGATCTTCGCCATTGCCATGGGAAACGGGAACTACATAAACTATTTCTGGACCATCGTTCTGGCTTGTGGCTGCAGGAGCATACGCAGCAGCATTATCGTCAGCGCTCACGTTAGCCAGAGCGGCAGAGGCGGCATATTCAATGGCTACATCCAGATCATCGATGGAGCCAGCCTTCTGTTTGCCAGAAGCAACCACATCACCATTCTTCAGCTGCTCGCAAACTACAACAATGGAACTTCCCATGGTCATAAGGCTAGTGCGAAGCTGAATATCCGCAGAGGATGTTACCGGAGTATTTCCTGATTGACTCACAGCCGCACGCAATATGGACTGGACCATCTGCGGAGCGTCAGGAGCAAATTCCGCTCCAGAGGGCTCAAGAACCTGAACATTGGCGGCAAAGGAAATTGCAGCCGCGGAAATGATTGCACTGATAATCTTCTTCATGTCCATAATATAAAAATTACGCCTATCCTTTTTTTATCACTCCCATAACCATTCTATATTTTGCATCATGAATAAAGCTGCCATTATTGTTGCTGTCAGTATGTTGCTCAGCCGCGTGCTGGGAATCTTCCGTGAAATGCTCCTGGCCCACGCCGCCGGCGTCTCTCTCGAAAAGAACGCCCTGGATCTGGCCTTCATGATTCCCGACATTCTGAATCATGTAGTAAGTACCGGATTTTTGAGCATTATCTTTATCCCGATCTTTACCGGATATAAAGTTGCCGGCGACGAGGAAAAGAGCTGGAAATTCTTTAGCAATGTGCTGAACACCTTCGGCATGATCTTGCTGGTGCTTGTGGTGCCCGCTTTCATCTTTATGCCGGAACTGCTGACACTCCTTACTACAAGCGGAGCAAGCGCGGAACTTCTTGAACGCGCCACCTACTACGGCCGCATTATTCTGCCAGGCCAGATTTTCATCTTTGTGGGAAGCATTCTCGTTGCCGTGCAGCACACCCGAAAGCAGTTCCTGATTCCTTCCCTCACCGGCTTGATTTACAACGTGGCAATCGTTGGCGGCGGCCTGCTTGGAATTCTTCTCGGTAAGTACAGCGGCGTGAACTACGGCCTGGAAGGTTTCGCCTGGGGCGTTCCCGTTGGCGCCTTCATCGGATTCTTTGCCCTGCAGATTTTTGGCGCAAAGCGTGGCGGAGTCAAGTACGAACTGATCATGCAACCCACCCATCCCGACATTGTACGCTATTTCAAGATGATGTTGCCCATGTCCCTGGGCGTTGGCTCCATGTTCGGTCTTGAATTCATCATCCGTAGTTTTGGAAGTAGCTTTGGGGGCAGCGGCATTTCCAGCCTGAACTACGCCTACCGTGTGATGTATACTTTGGTGGCAGTCTTCGGTTTCTCTGTTTCCGTCACCAGTTACCCCGACATGGCCCGCCTTGTAAAGGAAGGCCACATCAAGGAACTAAACGAAAAAATCTGGAAGAGCCTTTCTCGCATGTTCTGCATTTTGATTCCCGCCGTGGTTGCCGTGTGGGCACTCTCCTTCCCCGCTGTGCGAATCCTCTTTGAACGCGGTGCCTTCCATCGCGAAACTACTGAAGCCATTACCGAAATTCTCCGCTGGTACTTGCCAGTTTCCCTTGGCCTTTGCCTGCAGGCAGTTCTGGTCCGTAGCTTCTACGCCGCAGAACGCATGTGGCTGCCCACACTTCTGAACACCGGAATCTTTGCAGCAACCATTCCCGCCTACATCGTGCTCTCCGAACCTCTGGGCATCAAGAGCGTGCCTATCGTAGGTGCAACCGGTGCTATCCTTCAGGTGATTTCCATGATCTTCATGTGGGCCCGCAAGAACGGAACCGACGGCATGAAGAACGCATTGCTGAACATGTTCCGCGCCCTGGTAGCCTTCGGCATCATGATATGTGCAGCTCTTGGCCTTGACCACGTCACAGGCGAATTCGTCCGCAGTACAAGCCTGATGGTACTAGTGATTTACAGCTGTGCCGCAGGCGTCATCCTGCTATGCGTCACCCTGTTCATCCAGAAACTTTTGGGCAGCAAGGACGCCGGCGATATCCTCAACGAACTTCTTGGAAAAGTACTGAGAAAGCTGAAGTTGAAGAAATAATTCACTTCAACGAATTCTATTTCGCCAAGAATCAATCCTTATTATACCTACAGCATTATCCAGTAGACAGTTTCTAACTGTTCAAAAAAACACTAAAAAACGGTCCCTTTAGGGGACCGTTCTTTTAATCCATTATTCTTTTAATCCATTACGCAGCGAACACTAGAACTACCGGACTTGAATAATCCATGCATCCAAGTATCGTCATAGTTGTACTGCATACTCAACGCATAGGCGGCACTACTAGGATTTAACCCCCCGCTATTATCGTCATACTGAGTAGAAGACCAGAACGACGCAATATCACCTATTTTTCCAGAAGACGCAGGAAGTGCGTTAAAGCCAACTGCATCATTGCCGTTCTTTTCACTCCAGCTACATACAGATTTCAGCCTGTAACCCGCATACGAGCGGTTAAGAAATTCTGGATCAACAATACTATCCACCTCAGCCAGCAATTCCTTATACTCGTCCTTGCTAGGCAAGTGCCACCCCTTGGGACATACACCGCGAACATTCCCTTGCGGCTTACAAGTGTTCGGGCGACTAGACCCCGGTCCCGCGGTTTCGTACGTTCCACAGCCAGCGCTATTCTTTTCAAAGACCTCTGCGCTATCCATGGCAGCACTCCAAGTATAGAATCGTCCAAATTTCTTACAATTCGCAACTACGTTATTGTGGCAAAAACTGGTGGAATCATACGAATATTCTGATATGTCTCCCCTAGCGTTATAAGTGATTGAGTTCTGCAAATATGCATAGTTCAAGTTCTCAGCCATCCACACCTGCTTCCCGATTTTCGTAGTCTTGTAGACCTGATTGTCGCGAAGATCCGTGAGAGTATTCTTATCGGCATCGTACTTGCTACCGGCTTCAACATCGTCAAGGGGCCACTCAGGCAACAGCATTACCCTATCAACCAATACAGAGTCCTTGGTACATACCTCCACCCTGTGAATATTGCCTTTACCGTCAATGCAAGTAGACTTGACTGCGCTGAAAGCCATAGTTTTTCCAGATTCCTTGTCCATATTGTAGAAGCTGTAGGAATCACTATCGACATCCTTGGTTCCATCGGCATAGACAATGGTCAGAGTCTATTTGGAACCGCTGACGGAATAAGTGTATTCCGCATCGTCACCAAAGTTGTCTTCGCGGACAAAATGCCAAGTCGAGACATCGTCAACATCCATGGCATTACAAGCACCCACCTCTTCGCAGGTTTCTTCAATCTTGTACACAGGTGCAGCAGGTTCATCGGAGACAGGCTCTCCCGCAATAGGTTCATAAACCTTACAGGCATCTTCGCTGGAACTGGATTCTTCCACGGTATCAGAACTGGAATCTGCTTCTTCTGCTATTTTTGAACTGGAACTGGACTCCTCTGCCGTTTCCGAATTGGAACCCATATCGACAGAGGAAGACGACTCTACATTAGAATCGGAATTTCCGTCCGCACTCATGGAGGACATAGATTCATCGTCATACTTTGAAGAATCTGTACCGCTGTCGCTATCGCCACATGCAGAAAGTCCAAAAGCCAAAACGCAACCTACTACGGCTGCACGTACTCTATTCAAATTGATGTTCATGTTGTCTCCTAACTTAATAACCCGGACAAAATTTAACACAATCTGTACGTACTGTCAAACCAGAAGGAAATAAGCTAAATAAGTAAAGTCCCGCAATTCTGCAGGACCTCACTTATAAAAAACGCGGAATCAAATTCACTTTTTTATTTGACCATGACCTTGCCGCTATAGGAAATGTTCTTGTCGCGGACTAGGACAACATAGTTGCCGGCAGGAAGCTCCGCAGATACCAAGGCATCTCCATTTACCTGCTGACGGCCTACCACATGCCCCATGGCATCCATGATTGTCATCTTGGCAGATTGAACACCGGATACCACAATGGACTTTCCGCTTACGTGAATCTGAGGCACTGCAAAACGTACATTCTGTATTGCTTTGGGAGCAACTTCTGTTTCAGCGCCGCTGCCAGAGGAAGAAACGTCCCCCACGTCTGCAGAAGATGTTGCTACAGAACCAGAACTTGAGACGACAGAGCCTGATTCACTGCTTGTCGGCGTATCAAACTTACCGCTATCATCTTTATACAGGGGAAGCAACGCCTCTGCCCACAAATGGTGCATGGCCTGACCACCCTTTGTGTCTCCATTGGGATGAACTCCATCGCTTGCAATTAACTCAGGATGTTCCAGGAAGTAGTTGTAGAAGTCCGGGCCTTTGGGCAGTTCATTCACTTTCACTAGGCTATCCAAGGCATCCAAAAATTTCGGATTGATCTGCCAGCCAGCGGCAGCCTCATTTGTAGCAATAATCCTTGCAATGACAGGAACAATATTGTGGGCCTTGGCAGAATCAATAATGATCTGCATGTTATCCACATAGTTTTGAAGATTCCAGTCACCACCACCCCATGCATCATTGGTTCCCATTTCGATTGCCCAAAAATGGACATTGCCCGCATAAGCCAGGTAATCATTAATGTGAGCTACGATTTCAGAACTGTTGATGCAACCAATGCCGCCACGCATCATGGCAGGCGTATATTCGGGGAACCTGGCATGAATCAACTGAGCCGTAGTGGAATCGGTATCCTGCTGCTTGATACCCATCTGGCTAATACTTGTTCCCATAAAGAACCATGTATCATTGCCGCCATTGCTCATGTCAAAGGCCTCGATTTCAAGAATCTGCCCCACATCGCCTTCGCTTACAAAACGAAACCAGGACTTGCCCGCAAAATCAATATCCACACCGCGGGCCATTACCGGATTATCCTTGATTTCGGCAGCCTCGGTCCAGTCACCATCAGTCCCGTTGGTGGAATTAGCAGAGGTCATGATTTTAAAATTAGCCAAGGGAGTGCCGCTATGACCACAGCCCGAAGTGAAGGTGGTCGCCCAGGCGCAATCACCGAAACTTTCCCAGTTGATGCGAAGTTTTGTAGGCCCCTCGCCCACCTTGAGGGCGATATCCTTTGCCGTACTGGACTTCCAGTTGGTCAGGTAGCCGTCCGTCAAGTAATCTGTATTTGAGCCACCAGCCACAGCCGGCACACCTCCACTTACAAGAGCATTAGGCACAATGGCAGAGGCACTCGTCACCAGACCAAACACACCTGCAGCAAGAACTGCAGAAGAAATTCTTTTTTCCATAAACACACTCCATCGCGATGCTTTTGATAAACCAAAACGACAATCTCACACCATCCAGCATCGTTCCTATAAAATACTTTCAAAACAAATGAACCTGCAAATTATTACACACTTTCTAAAGACTCCGTTGGATAAAGCTCAACAAAAAAGGCCTGGAAGATTCAACTTCCAGAACCTTGATCATTTTATTTCCCGAAGGAACCTAATTAGTTCCATCGCCCTTGTACTTGCCAGCCTTTTCCAAATCATCAGGAGATGTACCTGTATAACTAGCCCATGAACTTCTGGGCTTGTAGTCATTGCGACGAGTCTTATTATAGTTGGACCCATACTTATCAGTCAGGTATTGCGGGCATTCCACCGGCTCCCAATAATAACTCGGATTATCTGCTGCCATATACCAATCCGCAAACCAATTACAACCACGAAGCAAATCATCAAAGCCAGTAAATACTTCTGCACAGTACTTCTTAACACAACTCTGATATTCTGATGCAGGAGCATCATAGCTTCCAATTTCTTGTTGGCATGTAGAAAGGAAACCTCCGTACTGAACAAACTTGGACATAGGTACGCCAACCTGCTTAGACAATGCATCAAAAATACCTGTACCACCACCAGGAACCATCATGTCAAACTGACCGACTTCCACATCTGTACCAATATTGGTGGACATCACGATCATGTGCTTTCCTTTAAGTTCCTTATGGGCAGCCTTAACTTGGTCACCATCGTGATAGAACTTTCCACCTTTTTCTCCAGCACCACCATTAAAATGTAAATGAAAGCACTGACCACAAGCTGTAGCTCCTGGGGCAGATGCCACATAGGCATATGCAAGAGTATCATTTACCTGTATAGGAGCCATATCCATGCAGACAAAGGCACCGTCTTCCTGATTGGCAATACCCTCACCCTGATCCTTGTAGTTACAGCTATTTCCAACTACTTTCCAACCGGTCCAATATTCGTTACTCATTGCGGCAGGATCAATTGTAAATACAGGTATTTCAAAACCCTTTATATTGCATGTACGAGCCACAGTCCCGGCAGCTTCATAGGCCGCTTGAGAAGAGGTATCGCTTGCAGTTATCTGAGAACAGTGAGAACGACATGCATCCCAATAACGGGAACTCCAACCTTCACCAGATCCATGAGAACTTAACAAGTCCTTCAATGCCGGCACAGGATAGGCTTCAATTGGAGAACCTGGGACAACCGGTTCTACGCTGCCGGAACTTTCGGGAGTTTCGTCACCCGGAACTGTTGCGCTGGAACCAGCCACAGGACCTTCACCCGGAACAGCCGAACCACTAGATGTTACGGTACCGGGATTGGTGCCAGGGTTAGTACCAGGATCGGTACCGGGGTTAGTGCCAGGGACTGTTGCGCTGGAGCCTGCTGCAGGACCTTCACCCGGAACAGCCGAACTTGCAGAAGAATTCAGAACAACTTCACCTGTACCCGGATCAATTGTTGCTGTTGCCTGACACTTGTTGGAAAGCATTTCGATATCGGTATCAACAAACTTTACACCTGCAGCATCATAAATGGCAGCACCATCAAACGAGCCAAAAGGAGTTCCATCAGCAAAGGTAACCTTACCGGCACCTTCAATCGTCACAGGGTAGATAACAAGCTTTGTTCCATTGCCGAGATCCATCACGGAAACATCTTCGGTAGCAACCACACCATCACAGACAGAGCCTACAGAAGGCTGTGCAGGATTGCCAGAACTAGAATCATCATCGCCACAGGCAACAAGAGCACCAACAGATGCCAAGGCGCCAGCAGCCACTAAGCTTTTATAAAAGGGAAATTTCATAATACCTCTTTCGTGTGCCAGTCCCAAACACGGCACAGTATTTTACACCTAGAGATAAAAATATATTCTGGTCCCTGATTTTCAAACATTTGACACCTTTTTAAAAGATGAAAATGTTCCCCAAATGTACTCAAACAGGGCACCTCGCGCCACCCATCCCCAAAAAAGAAAAACGGCAGATTGCAAATGCAATACTGCCGTCTAATCAAAACACACGTAGCGTGTCTTGCCTATTCTTTTGCGGGGCCTAGATAGAACTCGCGACTAGTCCTTGAACTTGACCTGCTTGGAGCCAGCAACAACTTCGCCGACCTGCACCCACTTTTCGCCCTTGGCTTCGAGATGGGCAACAACTTCAGCCTTGTCTGCCGGGTCGATGAAGATCAACATACCCATACCCATGTTGAAGGTGGAGTACATTTCATCCTTTTCAACCTGACCTTCCAACTGAATCAGCTTGAAGATCGGAGACGGATCCCAGGAAGTACGGTCGATGATAACGTCAACGTTGTCCGGGAGGATACGGGGAATGTTGCCCTGGTAGCCGGAACCGGTAATGTGAGCGAGACCCTGGATGATCTTCTTGTTGCAGAGGTCGATGAGGCTCGGGTAGTAGCTGCGGTGCGGCATGGTGAGAGCTTCGCCGATGGTCATGTTGGTGCCTTCCAGCGGGGAATCCACCTTGTAACCGGCAACGTCGAAGAGAACCTTACGGGCGAGAGAGTAACCATTGGTGTGAAGACCGGTAGAGGGGAGACCAAGAATGATGGTACCCGGCTTGATCTTCTTGCCGTCGATGATGTTTTCACGTTCTACAACACCCACGATGGTACCGGAGATGTCGTAGTCGCCCGGACCGTAGAAGCCCGGCATTTCAGCAGTTTCACCGCCAATGAGGACGAGACCGTTTTCGCGGCAGGCCTTGGCCATACCGGCAACCAGCTGGTCCATGACACCCGGTTCCAGACGGCCGGTAGCCACATAGTCGAGGAAGAACAGCGGACGGGCACCCTGGACGAGAATATCGTCGCAGCAGTGGTTCACGATGTCCTGGCCAGGCAGGGTATGGGTACCCATTTCGATATCAACCTTGAGCTTAGTGCCAACACCGTCAACAGAGCTGACCAGGACGGGATCCTTCATGCCCAGGTGGTTCAGAGTGAAAAGGCCACCGAAGTTGCCAACGTCACCGAGAACGCCTTCATTAAAGGTGGTACGGACGGACTTCTTGACTCCAACCATTGCTTCGTCTGCACGGGCCAGAGATACACCAGCGTCTGCGTAATTCATCTTTTATCCTTTGCCCAAACATGGGGCAGGGTTATCGCCCAGCTAGTGCTGAGCACTTTGTTTCTCATCAATATTTCTAAGCGCATCCAGGATAAGGCTCGTAGTATCGGACATCTGGTTGATGTTCACGATACCAGGCATCAGGTGCGTATCCAACTTGAACAGGGCGTCATCACCCCAGGAAAGCATCTTCTCAAGTGCATCCGGACCTGCCAGTTTACCACACTTGGCACAGCAGATACGACCATCCTGGAAGGCAATAAAGCCATTTTCACCGTTGCATTCAAAAATCACGGAACCCGTAATGCGGCTCTTTTCCATGGTCTGAGCAAAGTCGATGAAGGGCAATACCTTGCTGGAAGCAAGCAGGGAAAGACGTTCAAATTCGTCAAATGCCTGGTTCTTTGCACGAAGACGGTCTGCCACCACCTTATACAGATAGACCATGATGCTCGGATTCTTTTCCAGGAACTTTACGAACTCGTCCTTGGGAATAAGGAGCACGGTGCAGCCATCTTCGGCAGCAATAACCGTATTGCTGGTCGGTTCGTTGCAGATAATGGACATTTCACCGAAGCAGGCCCCGCTTTCTACATAGGCGAGCACGCTATAGTGACCATCCGGAAGAATCTGACCGCAAATCTGGGCACGTCCGCTCTGAAGGACGCAAAAACTTTGCCCAGGTGCATTGCCGTTGATGATAATATCACCAGCATCGTATTCCTGAATCTGGGCATTCAAAAGCAAATAGTCGGCACAGTCACGGGGAACCTGTTGCAAAAAAGGCTTACCCGATTCGTAGCTCGAAGAGATCCAATCACCTATACCAGTATGTGGTTTCATATTGTAAATATTAGAAAATATTGTGGTACCATTCAAAGGCGCCAATGCCAGAATCCGCCGATTTCAGAGAATCCAAAGCCGTTGAGAAGCACTTTTGCAAATTCCACAGCAGTTCGCCAGGTCGGGCAACAGCACTCTCGAAGAAATCGTTGCCGCCACCAGGGCCCCTGCGGCCATCATTCTGATAAACACGTTTCTCCCTAAAGGCCTTGATCTTTGCCGCACGAGGTTCTGCAGCAAGAATATCTTCCGGCATACTGAACATGCCGGGATTGATCCATACATCAGCAGAATCCGCAAGGGCCATCACCTCTTCCAAGGTGAGTCGCAGTTCGCGACTGGTGTCGGCAGCCCATAGATAGCAGCCTCCAGCATCCCGAATCAGCTGCGCAGTGTAGCTGTTGGCTCCAGGAGCATACCATACGCCTCCATAGTTCATTCCGGCCAAGACTTTTGGACAACTGGCAAAGCCTTCGTCTTTCCCAGCCTTTATGCGGTTTGCCAATTCCTCATAATGTTTCTTCTCTTCTGCAAAAATGGAATCAGCCCTTGCTGCAAGGCCATTCCTACCATCGTCAAAAAGCATTCCGTACAACTTAATCCATTCCATCTTGGACAGGGGCGAATCCTCCTGCCACTCCGACGTCAGAAGGGCAGAAATCCCCAATTTCTCCAGACGTTCATAGTCATCTTCGCTTCCGCCTGTAGCAAAAGTCATTACAAGATCCGGCTTCAGCGCCATCAACTTTTCATAATCCAGCGTAGAACCGTTCCCTACCTGCGAAACGGCAACAGGGGAATCCCCGGAAATCACCCTAGCATACAAGGCTGAATCCGCAATGTACTGGCCATCCCCCACTCCGACGATACGGTCGGCAATTCCTAGACGAAGCATATAACCTATCTGGGCGGAGGAAAGAACCACTACCCGCTGAAGAGGTTTCGCAAAAACGAGGTGCTTCACCAAGGTATCTGTCCCCACAAAGGACTTTACCTCCACCTCCACACCCTTGCAGGTCCTTCCCACCCGCAAAAGTCGACTGTGAACTAGGGATTCTAGGTCGCCACATCCCCTTTCAGCGGACTGGCTTGCCCCGTTTTCGGACTTGCACCCTCCCAAAAAGCAGATTCCCAGCAGAAAGCAGAGCGAAAAAAAAGACCTGAAACCCATCCTCACCCCCAGGAGCGACCTCAAAAAACGCTGTAAAGTGTTGATTTTTAACATCTTATGAACTTTTTCCCTACACAAGGCCCAAAGAAAATGTATTTTATATACCCGAATATCCTTTTTAGGAGTCTCGCATGAAGACAAAAATAATTTTCCTGGCCGCCTTGGTGTGCTCCATGACTTTTGCCACCAGCGCCTTCGCCGATGACGAAGCCGGCTTCTACGCCAAAGAACATATCCGCGGATTCATCTCTTTCGGCGGTGACTACCGTGGCATGTTCTCCGAATTCAAGAACTATGTGAACCAGACAGCCTTTTACAATGGCGGTCATGATATCGAAACTACCCCCGCAGCAGATGGAGAAGGTGAAGCAGAAGCCATAACCGAACACAAGCTCGGCAGACTGAACTACAACCAGTTCGACGACTACTATCTGGGCTTCCATGTGAATATCGGTGCCCAGTACAAGCAGTTCCTCACCTGGTTCGATATCAACTTTATGCCCTCCCAGGTTTCTGAAAGCAATGGTGGCAACTCCTATACCGTAGGTGGCGAAAAGTTCCCCCTCTACGACGTAAGATGGTTTGCCTATGGTGCTGACTGGATGTTCGGCTGGAAGCTCTTCGGCGAACACACCTTCATCAACCTGATCCCGGCTGTGGGCTTCGGCTTCAACCTGATCAATTTCCACCTGGCATCCAACTTTGACATGGCCGAAGGTGTTACCCTCCGTGACCGCTATTACAGCACCATAGCAACGACCGTCAATACTGAATTGGAACTCCGCCTTGAGCTGGGCCAGTTCGCAATCGGCGTATACGGTGGCTACCGCTATGCCCGTTACAACGAACTCGATGTTGAAGGCACAAGCCTCGTTGAAACCTCCAAGGTCAACAAGGGTGGTGAACACGGCAGCTACAACACCGACAACGTCGGTGACACCTGGTTCGTCGGTCTCCGCCTCACTTGGATCTTCCACAGCGACTGGCAGGACAAGCAGCAGAACAAGCTCTAATCCAAAAGCTTAAACAACGAAAAGACCGTGGCAGGAACCACGGTCTTTTTTTATCCCAGTAAAGCCCGCTACATCGGAATCCTAGGCCCGCATCAGGGGATACTCCGGAGTGCCATGCTGCTGGAACAGTCCAATCAGATTTCCCGTTGAGGGCGGATGACTATTCGCCACCCGTTCCATGGCCACATAGTAATCGCAGGTTTCCTTAAGTCCCGTATCCGTCTTCCAGCATACCCAGCGGTTGGCTTTAGGATAAGTGAAGTTCCAGCCCAAAAGTAATGTCGGGATACCATGCATTTTCAGGCGGTCAGGAAAAGGAGAATACTGGCCCTGGGTGCTAAGCAACACGGCGACATCCATCCGCTTGAAAGACGCAAAGGTAAGGGCATCCTCAATCAGGACTAGATTCGGCGAAGGGCCTTCCGAATTTACACAATCTGAATAGTGAACGTTAAAACCCGCATGGTTCAGTTCCCGCTCAAGCCCAACCAGACCATAGGACTCGTCTTTTCTTGACGGGTGGTAATAGTGGGCTTCCATCATGCAATACTTGCTCGTCGGAGAAAATAGTCGCAGGGCCTCGCGCCTTGCCCAGTTCTTGATTCCACGAAAGTCTAAGCGCGTGTGGTAGGGATGAAAATAACGGTAATACTCATTTACTTTTTTTAGGGTGTAGCCATCAACAAACAAAGCTACACGGAGAGGTTTCCTTTTTGACATGTACACTCCATCTATTAAGGTGTCTATCCTAAAGACGGAGATATGTCCACTTTGTTCCTAAAAAAATTGTTTACAAATTAAAAGTCTGTTCTAGAGAAGCTTGCGCCCTTTCAGATCATCCATCAGCGAACCAGGCATCCATCCCTTCAATTTTTCGTAGGCGGGATCCTTCAGCTTGGCGCGCCATTCCGCAGCCTTTGCCTCGTTGCCTGCATCATGATAAATGCGAATGAGATTTAGAACAGAACACCAGTAACGGATGCACGCACCCTGACGTTTCTTGTAATCTGCAGCGCTCTGCTCGTATATGGCAGCTGCCTCATTGTATTTTTTTAGCCGATAGAGCATATCAGCCTTGATCTGCAGCATCACTGGATGCTTCGGCGCCATGGACAGTGCACGCTCAGAAAGCTTCAGGCCCGTTGCAAAGTCTTCCTTATCGTAATACATCCAAATCAATGGTGTAATAAACAGAGGCCAAAAACGCTTTGAATTCCTAGATGCACTATCGAGTACAGCCAAATACTCGTTGCGGTGATCTGATTTGAAGGGAACCCAGCTAAAACTCTTGTCAATATAATATGCGTAAATGGCAAAGAAAGCACGTGCTTCCTGTTCTGGAGAATCCTCAAACAGCTTAGCTGCAGAACGAGTCTTGAGAGCTCCCTTTACGGAGTGTCCCGTCTCACTCTGAACAAAGCCCAACTCAAAGAGGCGAAGGGCATCCCACAAACCTTCGGACTGGCACTTTTCCAGTTCTGAGCCAGCCTTCTGCAGGGCGACGGTATCTCCCAGGTCATCGTAGCGACTTACACGCACAATATTCTCGATGACACAGCCAACCGATTCATTGGCAGCGCGAAGCCTCTGAGCGGTCTTCATGGCATCACCATAATTGCAAGCCATAGTCAGTGCAGTCACCTTGCTGGAAAGATTCATCAGAGAATCCGGCAAGGCAAGGGAGCCTCCCTCACCAAAAGCGGCCGCGGCAAGACCCAGGGAAAATATCAACAGGGAACGAATCATTAGGGGTAAAGATACAAAATGAGGAGAGATTTTATCACTCCAAAATGGAATATCTACAGCACCAGCGTTTTTCCCACAATCCAACAGGGCCATCAAATAGTTCAACCCCTTTAAAATCAACAGGTTACATTTTTCCATCTAACCCTTACAGCCTCCACGGAAACGGCACTTCCGGCCCAAGCAAAACGCCCGCCCCAAGGCCTGTATGATATCCGTCACTTGCCTAGAAAACGGGCTCAATCGTATAATAAGGTAAGAGACCGAACAAACCGTCAACACTTGGAGGAAAACATGCGCTTTATACATAAGAATCCTGCCATTTCGTTGCGCCTGATCCACTCCGGATTCCAGGTGTTCAAGGAACGTCTCCAGGCCATTCTGAACACATCCTCCGGACTGCAGCTAGAAGATGTCATTGACGATGACTGCCTCTGCATCTACTATCGCAACGGAGATTCTCCGGAATTCGTAGCCGCAGCCATAACTGGCCCCTGCTCCGATTCCGATGACGACGAATACGCCGACGCCGTTTAAAGACTCTTATTCTCCTCAAAACACAGGAACCCCGCAGCTCATGGCTACGGGGTTTCCTTTTTTGCAAATCAGCCGTTTGCACAACCAAGGTAAAAAGCCAAACTATTTCTTGGCCTTTTCGGCTTCCTTTTCAGCCTTGGCAGCTTCGACGCTAGGTATCTTGCAGCCGTCCAGGGTTTCAAACTTGCCCTTCTGCACGGTCACGATCTTTGTGTTGTTATTGGCTCCGCGCTTGAACTTGACTTCACCATAGACGCCCTTGAAATTAGCAGTATTATTGATGGCGTTGGTAAGGCTGGAAGGATTCTGAGCCAAGGTGGAGAACACGATATTTGCAGCATCGTAACTAAGGCCGCTTACTTTGTCTTCACCCGGTTCTGCACCCCAGCGTTCCTGGAAAGCCTTGGAGAACTTGCTGAAGGCATCGCTGTCGCCACTCATATCAAGAGCAGGCACACTGAAGAAGGAACTATCCACCAGGCGCTTGCCCTGAATCAGCAGCTCACGTCCATACCAACCGGAGGTTCCAAGCATCACGCCGGAGAAACGGTTGAAGGCAACCTGACTCACCATAGCGCCAGCATCACCCGGATTGGTTGCCGGAATGAAAATACCCGGAATCTTGAAGGTGGAGTCGCTCATGTAGAACTTGCGTTCCTTGGCATTTACCGCATCCAGGTCGCTTGCTCCGCGGGCAATATTGCGACGGCGGTTGTCCTGCTTGAAGCGAACGTCACGAAGGAGGTCAAATTCAGTCTTGTAGTCCGGACGGCCTTCTTCATAGTTGCGGAAGGCGACGATGTTTCCGCCACGACGTTCCACAGCGCGGGTGAAGCTCTGGCTCATAGAAGCGCCGTAATCACCCAGAGGACTCAAAATTGCATATTCACGAATGTCCAGGCACTTGGAGGCAAAGTCAGCAATGCTCTGGGCCAGGTTATCCATGGTAATGTTCACCTGGAAGATGTTGGGGCCAAGCTTGGCGATACCATCATCCGTGGCAGTGGGAGTCAGCATGGGAATATTCTGGAAGTTGCTCCCGAGCCATGCGGCCACCGTAGCAGCCGGAGCACTCATGATAGGACCGATCACGGCAATGACGCTATCCTGGTTCACCGCCTGCTGAGTTCGCATAAGGGCGAGAGCGGCATCGGCACGGGTATCGGCAATTCGGACATTGACCTTCTTCTGGAGACCGGCCTGTTCCTGAGCAAGGATCACACCCTGAATGGCTGCGGCACCAAATTCGGCAAAGTCACCGGACAGGGGAGCCAACACCAGGACCGTGGGCTTACCAGCGCCCTTACCCTCCAGGGATTCAAGACCCTTCTGGGCGGTGTTAGAGAGGTTTTCAGAAGTTTCACCATTCAGCACCTTCTTGTACCAATAGCGGGCAGCGCGGTAACGCTTGATGTTCTGGTACTCGCGACCCAGCTGAAGCTGCATCCAGCCAACCACATCCTTATCCACCGGGTACTTTTCCAGAAGTCCCTGCAGCTGTTCCGCATTCAGCAGACTTGCTGCGAGAGTCTGGACTGCCACTTCCTTGGTACGGCTCCTTGCAGCCGGATTCTTGGTATAGGCAAGAATACGGAGCATGGATTCCACACCTTCATACACAGAACCCTGTTCCACAAGGACAATGGCGTGAGCCAGTTCCATGCGTTCACGATATTCGGAAGTTACATGGTATTCCAGGAATTTTTCCGTCAGCTGAAGGGCTTCGTCACGCTTGTTTTCGCGGAGATAGCATTCAGCCAACATCACGGAAGCCTGAGCACCAGCACGACTCTTGAACTTGGACTTGGAAAGCTTCTGCAGTGAAGCCACGGCATCAGAGCACTTTCCATTGCGGATCATGGACTTGGCCTGGGCAATTTCATCCTGGGCGAAAAGAGATGTCGAAAGAAGAGTTACAAGAATAAAAGGCAGGATACGATTCATACTTTACCGTGCTAACCTTCGGCAGCAGCCTGAACTACATCGTGTTCTTTTTTGATTTGTTTCTGGATGGATTCTGGAAGCTTGAGCCAGTCCATGACATCCACGCGGAAAGGAAGTCCGCTATCAGCGAAAGCCTTTTCCACGGCAGTCATATCTTCAAAGGAAAGGGGCCTTTCGGAAATCACCACCAGTTCCAATTCCGTTTCCGGCGTCAGGTCCACACCCGTCACGCGGGCGCCATACGCCCAAACTTCCAGGCCTTCGAAATGAAGACCCAATATGCGCTGGACTGTTTCCAGCTGATCTGATTCTAAGCAAAGTGCCATAGTCCGTCAAATATAGTTAAAAGTACACCATGGCTACCCTCAAATGGGGTATTCCTAAGCCCTAAGACAGCATAAACAATCCTGCAAGGAACACCACAAGGCCTCCTGCAAAGGAAGCCACAATGTGGATGTAGGCCGCCAGCCATCCGGTTTTGGCGGCTCCCTTGTCTATGCCCGTTTTCAAGGCAACGGCAGCAATTCCAAACAGCATATTGGTGACAGTCATGCCCACACAAACAGCTCCTGCAGAAGCAAGGGCCAAAGCCACCATGGAATTCAAGAGACAGAACAGAACAATCAAGGCCACAGCAGGGCACGGCACAATTCCCGTTACCGCGGCGACCCCAATCAGTTCCTTCCAGGAGGTATTTTTTGAAGTAGCAACTTCGCCGACTTTATTTTCGCCAGCCTTATTTTCATCTCCGGTATTTTTACGAGCGCGTCGGTTTCTCAAAAGTTTCACTAAATCGTGGATGGCAATCCCTATAAGCAAAAGACCTGTAAAGCAAACCAGCCCATAGCTTACTTTTTCAATTCCCTGGCGCCCCAATTCAAAAGAGGGGAACACAGCAGCCTTCAAAATCCCGTACAAGCCCAAAAGCAATATCACCGCGCTTAAAGTGTGGGTAAAGGTTATTCCCGCTCCGAGGGCAACACCATGCTTCCACTTTCCCTTTCGCGCAAGGAAATATCCCACCACAATGGATTTTCCGTGGCCAGGCCCTAAGGCGTGAAGCATTCCGTACAAAAAGCAAATCAGAAGAAAGGTCCAGATAATGCCGGATTCTCCATTCTTCATGGCAGTGATTTTCGCGGCAATATTTTCACGAAGTTTCTTCTGCTGGTCTGCAAAACCTTCCGTTAGGCAAAAGACATGAGAATCATGTATTCTCACAACAGACTGATTGTCTTGCGCAACAGAATCGGAGAGCGTCGTCGATTCAACGGTTTTAATAGACGCCGTTGAACCTTCCACAAAAAACTTTTTCTTTGTGACTGCAGAAAAAGAGAACTGCGCACAAAGCAGCAACAATGCAACTAACAATGTGGCTATGGGTGATTTCATCGTTTGATAATATATAAAAGATTAAGGTTTCATTATAATTTTTATTCTTCATTTTTCGTCTCAAGCCCATTTACACTTTTATTAGATTTGTCTAACTTTATTTGAGTAAGTAGGAGGATAAATGTCAGTCTTATCACAATATCACGACTTGATCTTATGCATCGTATCCGCATTAGAAGCAAGAGATTCCTATACCAGTTTTCATTCGTCCCGCGTGGCAGAAATGGTGGAAGCCCTATGCAGGTTTATGGGCATAACCGGCGACCAGGAAGAGCTTTTTCACATTGCCGCGCATCTGCACGACGTGGGTAAAATCGGGATTCGTGACGATGTTCTTTTGAAAGCAGGACGCCTTAACGACGAAGAATGGAAAATTATGAAATCCCATTCCATGCAAGGTTATGAAATTTTACGGAAAGCGAAACTCTTTGAAGAAGTAGCCGTCATTGTTCGCGGTCACCATGAACGCTGGGACGGCAAGGGATATCCCGACAGATTGTCTGGCAGCAGCATTCCCCTAGGTTCAAGACTTATCGCTATCGCAGATTCCATCGACGCCATGATTTCAGACCGTCCGTACCGCAAGGGATTGGACGTTTCCATTTGCAAGGAAGAAATAAAAAAGAACGCCGGAATCATGTACGATCCCGACGTAGTTAAAGTCGCTATGGATAATTGGGAGGAGCTGATTGCTGCAGGAACAACAAACTGTGTTATGAAGCCTTCAACCTAGTCATGCTTTTTGCACAGATAGCCATAGTGGATGCATTGTGCAGGAACGCTGATGTTGTAGGCGAAAGGAATCCAAGGAAACCGCCCAGCAAAAGCCCTGTATTGAAGGTGACGATGAACTTGTAGTTGGTCTGAATTCGATTCATCAACTTTTGGCTAAGAACGCGAAGTTCTGCCAAATCTTCTAGATTTTCACTGCGAAGGGTGACATCGGCAGTTTCGCGGGCAATATCGGAAGCATCGCTCATGGCAACAGAAACGTTAGCCGCAGCTAGAGCGGGAGCATCATTGATGCCATCCCCCACCATAATGACGCGTTTACCTTCCGCTTTCAGACATTCCACATAATTGTGCTTGTCTTCAGGCAAGACCTGCGCATAGAATTTGTCTATGCCGAGAATTTCAGCAGTTCGTGCTGCAGCATTCTGACTATCGCCCGTAATCATCACCACGTTACCGATTCCTGTTTCACGAAGACGCTTGATGGCCAAAGCAGCTTCTTCTCGCGGGGGGTCGCTAATGCATAAGGCGCCGGCTAACTTACCACCAATTCCTAAGTAAATCACAGAAGCGGCACCGCCTTCCGTATCAATGACAGACTGCTGTTCTTCGGTTACGAGAACTTTTTCGTCTTCAACGACAAAATGCCTGCTACCGATAACAGCGCGTTCACCATTCAAGGTTGTGGCAATTCCGTGAGCCACAATATACTTCACGTCCGCGTGTTCTTCCGCATGGTCAATGCCACGCTCTGCAGCACCATTTACAATGGCGCGGGCCATACTGTGGGGAAAATGTTCTTCGATGCAGGCCGCTATCTTTAAAATTTCTTCTCCGGAACGACCACCAAAGGCAATGACTTTCTGAAGTTTCGGTTCCGCCTTGGTAAGCGTCCCCGTCTTATCGAAAACGATAGTATCTGCCAAGGCAAATTCCTCTAGATATTTTCCGCCCTTCACCGTCATATTCATATCCGCCGCCTCGCGCAATGCAGAAATCACAGAAATCGGGGTAGAAAGTTTAATGGCGCAGGAATAATCCACCATCAGGATGGAAACTGCCTTGGAAATGTTCTGTGTCAGCAAAAGCGTAAGACCAAATCCCAGGAAACTGAAGGGAACGATGCTATCAGCCAGATGTTCCGCACGGCTCTGGATGCCCGCCTTCAGATCTTCGCTATGGTCAATGAGCTCGATGATTTTCTGGATCTTGGTGTTGTCATTCACCGCGCGGACTTCCACGACTATGGAACCTTCGTCTAGGAGGGTGCCCGCAAATACTGTCTTTCCCGCATTCTTCAACACAGCCTTTGATTCGCCCGTCATGGTGGATTCGTTCACAAAAGCTTCGCCCTCTACAACTGTTCCATCCACAGGAATCATGGCTCCGGAACGGACTCTTACCAGGTCACCAGGCACAACATCCTTCAAAGAGACCAATGTGTCTACGCCATCCTTCACTACCCAGACCTGGTCCACCTTTACAGCAAGGCTTCCTGTAAGGGCTGTACGGGTACGCGCCTTGGTGTAATCTTCCAGCAGGCCAGAAACACCCAGCAGGAACATGACCGTACCCGCGGAGTCGTAGTTTTTCTGCAACATGGACGCACCTATAGCTGCACCGTCCAAAACTTCAACGGTCAAGCGACCGTCAGCAAGTGTAGAAAGCCCCTTCGTAACATACATGAGCCCCCGGAAAACCGTAATGGCCGTACGTATGGGCAGCGGAACAAACCAGCGCACTAGATAACGACGAGCGATCATAGCGCATAGACTATTCTGGAAATTGTCATCCAGCTTTTGCAGCTGGAATTCAGTTTCACCATCTGCTTCGGGAAGGGTATTGGGCACCAGGTCCTTCATGAAATCCAGAATGGAATTTCGACTTACGTCAAAATCCCCGTCGGTAGCAGAGTATTCCAGAAGAATACCGCCATTGACGCTACGCACAACAGCTCGTTCCACACAAGGCAAGCTGACACAAGCCTTGTGAATACGTGCTTCAAATTCGGGTTCGAAAGCGTAGGGGCCAGCGTTAAAACGAATGCGGCCAGGCTGATCGTACTTAATTTTGAATTTCATGAAAAATAAGGTTGGTGATTAGGAACTACTTATCGAGACCAGCTTCGGCCTTGGCGTCATTGCAAATGTCGTTAGCTTCATCCTTCATATCCTGGAAGGCAGCCTTTGCATCGGCAGTGAACTTCATGCCATGAACAAGTCCAGTCACCGCAAGTTCGCGAGTTTTCTTGGCCTTAAGAACCTTCTTTGTAACTACGGAACCAACGGCTCCGGCAACAACCAACCAGAACTTTTCATTTTTGAAAATGGACATAAGAACTCTCCTTATTTTTTCGCAGGACAATTCCCGCTTGAGTTACAATTTAGAGTTTTAAACGCAAAAACATAACTTACATACAAAGTAAGTTATAAACTTCCAGACCAGGTAGGACTTAGGATTGGGTGAACTAAGTTAGTTAGTCTAGAACTAAGTTAGACTAACCAACTTTGTTAGTTATGCTAACTTTTTATTCATTTTCATCGCCAAAATTTTCATCTACGAAAAGACGAATCACGTTATCCATCACCTTGTCGTCATAATCTGCCTGAATAGCTGCAGCCATCCAATAAGCGTAAGAGCCGGTATTAAATCCGTCAAATCCGATTTTTTCATCTGTACTTCCATAACGGAATTCCAAATGGAAAGTCTCTTCTGGAGTGTCTCCCGTGAAAATGAAATAAGTGAATTCACCAGAATTTTCATCATCGCTCTTATAGAGACGTTCAAAGAACGAGTCATTTACTTCCTTAACTAGGGAATAGCTGTGGCTAAAGATTTGCTTTCCATTCTTGTCAACACCAGAAATGATGTTACCCTTAACGGTAAGCTTTGCAACCTTATGCAAGAAATAGCAATTGAAGGCAAAGTCGCCCGTCGACATATCATATTTGGCAGCAGCCTCTTCACCAATAATGTCTCCTTCCATCATGCCAATAATCATTTCGGTAGAAGCATTCGCTTCTTCCTTGCTCATGTCAGGATGGATTTTCTGTATTTCATTAATCCAGATGTCACGATACTCTTCCTTTTCCATTTCTGGGAAAAGTTCAATATAACTGCCCTGAATTTTCGAAAGATAGCTATCGACCTCCACAGAATCATTACCGGAAGAACTGCTGGAATTGTCAGAACAAGCAGCAAAGAATCCCGACACAAGAGAGAATGCTGTTACAAATACAAAAGATTTAAAAAGTTTCATGTTATTTTCCTTGTTATTTTTATTATTACCGCCCCAGAAATAAATCCAGGATGTTACTCTTAAATCATGCTGATAAAGGCCAGCATCACCTTTTATGCCAAAGCCAATACCCTGCCCAATTCCTGGCACTTGGATTTGCCATCATCATCGGGGGCATTTTCAATAGCCAGGGGATCATCCACCAAGATAAGGCCCGAAGAGACTGCATCATTTTTCCAGGCAGTCATATATTCACCGCCGCCCCAGCCGTAAGAGCCAAACAAAGCGACCTTTTTTCCAGAAAGAGACGGTTTCAGCTGTTCATACAAAGGCAGAAATTCACTATCTTCCAGTTCTTCGGCGCCCATAGCCGGGCAACCCAAAGCAAACTTATCAAAGACAGCTGCAGAATCAGCGGTAAATTCAGAAGTGGCAAAAATGGAAACATCACCGCCGGCGGCCTTTGCGCCAGCTTCGATTTCCTTAGCCATCATTTCAGTGTTTCCGGTTCCAGACCAGTAGACAATTGCAATTTTGCTCATTTTATTTTTCCTTTTGTAGATTCTTCGCTTCGCTCAGAATGACGCGAAACAGTTAACTTGCCACAGTTAGGCGTTCCAATGAAACGCCTCGTTCAAACATATCCGCCATAATCTTTTGACATTTTTTATAGACTTCAAAAATATGCATAGAGTTGGGAACGTCATTGTACACCTTCCAACAGCCGATTCGCTTGTAATTTTTACCGCCATACACAATAAAATCACGAACGTCATCTAAAGGGTAACCAAGAAAAACGCCCACTTCGTGAGGGAAACAGGCTGACTTCGCCATTCGAACTTTAAAGAACTTCAGCAAAGATTCTACATCAAATTCAACATAGCCAAAGCCCTTTAAAAAGGACTGCACTTCACCAATTTTGCTTAGTCTTTCCAATTCGCAATCTCTATACACATAGATGTAATACCGGCCATTCTTTTCAGCCAGAACTCGAGCAAAAACACCTTTCACATTCAAGGCCTTGTTCCAGCGAGCAAGAATATTGCACAGCAACACACCATCTGCAATTTCTAAGCAGAATAGACTGCCCACTTTTACTCCAGCGAGTGTAGGGGCGCATTGCCGAACAAGACAGGAATCAAGCATTTTTGCCATAGTTAGCCTACTCTAAGTTTTAAAAAGATTCAAATATATCCCGCCCGCGACATTCGCCGGGGCGGGAAACCCATCCAGCTTTATGAGGTAACGTTTAAAGCTGGCGGAGGTTTTATGGCATATTTTTAGAAGGCGAAAACGGTTTCCAGTCCAAGGTTCAGTCCCACATCATCGTTATCGCCGTAATCGTCACCCAGCGGCACATTGACCATGGCAAAACCGGTAATTTCCAGACCTTCCACCGGAGCGAAGTACAGGCGGGCACCAGCGGCAAAAGATTCCAGTTCATCATCACTGTCCAAAGTATTAGTATGATATTCCAGCGGAATGCCAAGAGTCAGCGATCCAAAGAGATTCATGCTGGGTTCCACATAGGCAAACATGTATTCCGGAATTTCCTCGCCGTGATCGATGGGAGCATCATCATCCATAATTGCATAGAACGCGGAAGCCTTGATATTGAAGTCACCCACTTCGAAAGAGGGTTCCACCAGGAAGGCGTGTGTTGCGCCCGGTTCATCTTCTCCGAGGGCATCGGCATGGAGACCATAAACCGCATGGAAACCGAAACCACCAAACTTCAGGTTTGCATCCAAGCCCGCGTGAAGTTCATTATGCTTCGGTTCCTGATAGGACTTGTAATCCACATAGGGGCGAACCGTGTGTTCGCCTAAGCCCAATTCATAGGCCAAGTGAGCGTTGTATGCAACGCCTACGCACGATTCTTCACCATCTTCTTCAACGCATACTTGATTGTCGTTGTCGCCGCGACCAAAGCCAAGGCCAAAAATAAAGCCATTAAAATCAACTTCAACTCCTCGGATGTCGTGTTCAGCCATACCTGCAGCATTATCCGCAGGATCATCATAACCATAGTAGTTCAGGAAAGCGCCTTCGGAGAAAGTCAGGTCACCTGCCTTAATCACGAAGTTTTCGCTTTTTGTATACTGAACGAAAGCACCGTTATAGATCGCCGCAGGGTCTGTTGTTTCGCCATCGGCTTCCAACTGGACTTCCGCAGACCACTGATCATTGAACTTTACTGCAAAATTCAAATCAAAGGTGGAGGCGTAGCTATGGGTAACTTCGTCGTCGTTGATAAGGTCTCCAGTGTATGCGTCAAATTCCACCTCGCCGGAGATTGCGACTTCAGGACCCTTGGATTCTGCGGCAGCTCCGACAGGAGCAGCTTCTTCTGCAAAAACGTTTGCAGCGAGTAGAGATGCAGTCATTAAACCAAATGCGATATTATATTTCATTATTTTTCCTTTTTTCTTTTTGTTATAATCTTTGGAGAGTTGTGCCAGGCATCGCCATCATCTAATGGATGATCGCCGTACATTTTTAGCCAGCACAAACTTTATTAGATAAAGCTAACTTAGACTTTGTAAATTAGGGCCGTTGGAGGAGACACGTTCCAACGGCCCCGATTTACGTTTTTTGTGTTTCTCGATTCACACTCGTTTCCATCTTCGAACGCTACATTACAATTTCTAAAACTGGAACCTCGCGCCTCGAACCTGGAACCTCATCAGTCTTCAAATCTCTTCTGCTTGTTAGCATTCATACCGAAGAGCTTGAGGAATGCGCCAGTACCGATGAGGACGACGACTGCGGCAATAACCCAACCAGTGCTTCCGCCCACAGGAACCTGGTAGATGAGCACAGCGATGGCCCAAGCGAGGATGGTCTGAACAGTTGCCATAAGCACGCCAAGACCAAGACCAATTTCGCGAACCACAACGCCCATAGCAGCCAAACACGGCACATAGAGCAAGATGAAGATCAAGAAGGCAAATACCTGCCAGTTGAATCCGTCGTGACCACCGTTATGGAAGTAGGAACGAAGGTTGGCGTAGATGTCAGCAGTTTCGCTGAGGTCACCTTCTTCAAGAGCGCCCATGGCGTCTTCATCGAGTTCAACACCAGCAGCAGAGAGCTTTGCAAAGACTTCTTCACGAGTCATTTCAGCGCCTTCATCTTCACCAAAGGTTTCGATGGCGGCATATTCTTCGCAAGTCAGAACCTTAGCATCGAGAATCTTGTCCAAGGTTTCCTTCTTCAGTTCTGCAGCACTCTGGGCTTCCAATTCGCCGGAGGTACCAAGAATATCCGTGAGAGAACCAACAACTTCGCCAAGCTTTTCAGGAATGGAGCCAAGAGCTTCGAAGAATGCACCCTTGATATCCGGAGCACCACCATCTTCTTCTTCTTCAGCAGGGCATTCATCAACACCTGCGATGAGCGGCTTTTCTTCAGCAGCGGGAGCTTCTGCAACTGCAGCGGCTTCGGCTGCAGGGGATTCAACAGATTCTGCACTGGATTCTTCACTCGAAACGACGCTGGAGTCAACCGGAGTTGCAATGCTGTCGGCAGTGGCCACAGATTCACCTTCAGGCGCTGGGGCAGTTTCAACAGCCGGGGCTTCCTCAGCGACAATTTCTGCGGCTTCAGAAGGTGCAGCGGGTTCAGCCTGAGGGCCTTCCACCGCTTCACTCTTCGGAGCCATGGAGTACAGAGAGTTCATGGTGCCGATGACAGCTTCCTTAGCCAAGAGTCCGGTAAAGAGGGAAACGGAGGCCGGCCAGTTATCTTCTTCGACACCAAAGGGTTCAAACACAGGGGTAATGGCCTTGCCGATTACTGAAAGGAGACTATTTTCGGAGTCACCATTACCGGTTGTAAATTCGCTTTCAGTCACAATCTTGGATTCGTCCACAACGAAGCCTTCAGGAAGGGCAACTTCTTCAGTCTTTCCTTCTTCAGTTTCCTTCACCATGGAGTAGCCTTCTTCGGTCTTAACGATTTCAGTCTTTTTGCCGTCAATGTCTGTATAGAGCTTATCAACGATACCAAAGGCATTGAGGAAGCCGAGAATAGCCACGGCAACAGTAATCACCTTACCAGCGCGAATCACATAGTCCTTCAGCTTGAGCCAGGAGTGGATCAGAAGGGACTTGATTTTCGGGAAATGGTAATTGGGAAGTTCCATCACAAAGTTGCTGGATTGACCCATGAAGAGAGACTTCTTCAGGAACAAGCCGTAAGAGATTGCGAAGACAACGCCTGCCAAATAGAGGGCGAACACAACAGTACCAGCCTGAGTGCCAAAGAATGCAGCAGCGAACAATGCATACACCGGAAGGCGAGCGCCGCAGCTCATGAAGGGAACCAGGAAGATAGTGAGGAAGCGTTCACGCTTGCTTTCAAGAACGCGAGAACCCATAATACCCGGAACGCCGCAACCGAAGCCCACCATCATGGGAACGAATGCACGACCAGGGAGGCCCAGGAATCTCATAAAGCGGTCTGCCACGAAGGCGGCGCGAGCCATGTAACCAGAGTCTTCCAAGAAGGTAAGGCAGAGGAACATGAAGAAGATCACCGGAATAAAGGTAGACACAGTCTGAATACCAGCGCCAACACCATCGGCAAGAACTGCAGAAATCCAAGCGGGTGCTCCGATTACATCAGTGAGCAAGTAGCCGAGGCCGTCTACAAAAACAGCACCAAAGAGAATATCAAAGAAGTCGATGAATGCGCTACCGATAGTCACTGCAACCCAGAACACCAGGTACATGATCAGCAAGAAAATCGGCAAGGCGAGCCAACGATTCAAAAGGATGGAATCAAGCTTGTCGGAGAATGTCTTTTTGCTGCGATCACCAACAAGAACTTCGCCAGCAATTTCGTGAGCCAAGCTATAACGAGCATCGGCCAAAACGAATTCAGATTCTTCGCCCAGCTTTGCGGTGATGTCAGCCTTGTTCAGCGTTACTTTTGCTTCTGCAAACTTATCTGCGTAGCTCTTTTCGTTACCCAAGTACATAAGGGCAACCCAGCGGGATTCAGCATCCAAGAGCTTTGCCACCGGAGAAACGACCGGCTCCAATTCCTTAACGACACCTTCAACCTTTTCGCCATAAGTAAGAGCGGTAGGAATGGTGATGGCGCTAGAAATCACATGGGTCATCTGGCTAATGAAATTGGTAATGCTCTTTTCGCTTACAGCAGAAAGAGGTACTACCGGTACACCAAAGCGCTTGGAAAGAGCTTCCAAATCAATGTTGAGGCCGCGAGCTTCAGCAATATCCATCATGTTCACAGCAATAACCATAGGCTGCTGCATATCCACAATCTGGGAAGTGAGGAACAAGTTGCGTTCAATATTGGTAGCGTCAACAATATTCACGATCAAGTTGGCTTCGCGAGTCAGGAGGAAGTCAACAGCGGCACGTTCATCTTCAGCATTGGCGAAGAGAGCGTAGGTACCCGGAAGGTCCACCACGCGAATATGGCGATCACCTAAATCAAAAAAGCCTTCTTTCTTTTCGACGGTAACGCCAGGCCAGTTACCCACATGCTGACGAGAGCCAGTGAGGGCGTTAAACAGAGCAGTTTTACCACAGTTCGGGTTACCTGCAATAGCAATAGTAAACGGCTTGGGAGACATTAGATCCTCTTCAACTTAAGAACTTCAGCTTCATTTTTACGCAGGGAAAGGCGATAGCTAAGAACACTCACCTCAATGGGGTCACCGAGAGGTGCCACCTGCATGACTTCCAGAGTTACACCACGGACAAGGCCCATGGACAGCAACTTGGACTTGTAGCGGGCATCGCCATCGTTGTAGCCAACGATTTCGACTTTGTCGCCCTTCTTCAGTTCAGAGAATTTCGGCTCGACGTTCCACTTTTTAGTTTTTCCGTCGCAGCCACAGCCGCAATTACAGCTCATTTTTTGTTACCCTTTGCAACCTTCAACTTCTTTACAGTTGTGATTACAGTTTCCGAAGGCTTCATGAAGTCTTCAATTTTAGACAGAGTCTCTGCCGACAGGATATGTTCCATACAGCAAGCGTCCTTATCAGCAATAGCTTCAGAGACACCGAGACGAATTAAAAAACCTTTCAGGAGGATATGGCGATTCAGCACATCGTTGGCAGCCATGCGGCCAGCTTCAGTCAACTCAATGCCGCTATAGGGTTCCTGGGTGACCAAGCCAAGCTTCTTCAATTCCAGAATGGCCTTTGCCACGGAGGGCATTTTTACCTGCAGTGCAGCGGCGATATCTTTTACGCGAGCGATACCATGGGCAAGGCGCAGCATGTGCACCATTTCCAGGTAATCTTCCAAGCTCTGGCTGAGCTTAATGTGTTCGTTTTCCATTGTTACCTCTTTTTAGTTCGAACCTTGCTTAAATACGGCTTTATTTGCGCGCTAGCCATATTTAGACAAGCCTAATTGAATTAGGCAAGACTAAATTTAGTTAACCAAGGCTAATTAGTCAAGACTAATTTTTCCAATATTTTTTAGTTATGGCTAACTTTTAATAAAAAAATCCCCCCTGGAGGGGGATTGCTCATACATATGGATTAAAGCTATTCGGCGGATGCCATCCTCACCTTCTTAAATCCGCTCACCTTGAAATTGATAACCCAGATTTCGGTGTCGGAACCGGCACGGACCGGCGGACCCCAGGAATCAACACCCGCACTGACTAGCCAGTGAATGTCATTCAGGAAGCCTTCACCATAGGCCAGTGGCCAGATCCAGTTGATAAGGATATTGCCCGGGAAGAACTGCCCATCATGGGTATGGCCGGAAAGGGCAAAGTCAGGGCGGAATTCCCCAAAGTCCTCATCAACACCCTTGGGCTGATGATCCAGGACAATCCAGGGGACAGAATGAGCGCTCGTGGTGAGGCGGGCAGCCACAGGGTTTTCAGCCGTCAATTCCTTCAGGCTCTTGCGATCTTCCTCAAAGACGCGGGCTTTCTGGAAATCACGGCGACCGGTGAAACATGCGACGGGAGCCTCGGCCGGAATGCAGGCAGTGGAATCATCCAGGAAAATCCAGCCGGCCCTACGGAGGAAACCCTCGGGATCGGAACCGGAGCGTTCCATGTAGGCCTCGTGATTTCCGTTGATGCCAACGGCGGCAACCTTTGCGGTGGCGGCCAGACGCTGCATCAATTTGTCGTAGCCTTGGGCAGTCAAGACGGAATCATGGACGTCAGCCATGTCACCGCCAAACAAGATGAAATCAGGCTTGACGGAATCGCACTGGGCAATAAGGCGCTCCAACTTTTCCTGCTTGAAAAGCGGGTCGATGTGAAGGTCGCTGAAGAACACCGCCTTGAAATCACGATGGGCTTCCACCCAGGTCACAGTAACAGGGCCTTTCGCCGTGGAATCTTCTACAAAGGAATTTTCCGCAGGTGCAGAGTATGGCGTCATCTTGAATTCCACATCCAAGGTGCGGGTCTTGTAATCGTAATGATTGGGGATGCCATAAGCCAGAAGACCAGCGGTCAGCAGCACTGTTGCGGCAAGGATAGCACGCGCACCATTGCGTGCAAAGTTCGTCTTGTACTGGGGACGTCCAGGCTTTTTTCCAAGCGTCTTGCGGTAAATAGCGCGCAGCCCCAGAAAAAGGCTCCACAGAATATACATCCATAGGGCCTGACAAATCCAGATTACCATGAAGCATTGAATCCACGAAAAGAACGTGGAATTATGCCTTGCCAAAAAGAAACTGCCGAAAGTCAGGATAATGGGAAGACCGGCAATCAGCACACCCTTGGTGCCATCGGCCACCTTGCGAATATTCAGGTACAGAACAAGAATAGCCACAAAGGGAATAATCATAAAAAACATCATACTGCCAATTTACTAAAATTCATTCGCAAAAAAATTTTTTGATCCTTCTCTTTGTTCAGGATGACACGCTGATTAATAATTTCCGCAAATCTGTAGAAAAATGTTATACGCACTTCTTGTCATATTGATTGCCTTGTTGATTTATGGATTGGTCCGCGGGTTTGGCCTGCGAGAACTTTTCCGCATGGGCATCTCCGGCATTGGCGTTGCAAGGAACGTTTTCGTCGTAATGCTCATGGTAGGCGTCATGACGGCCCTCTGGCGAGCCTCGGGAACAGTAGCCTACATCGTAAGCGTGACATCCGAAGCACTGCAACCCGCCATTTTTCTGCCAGCAGCATTCGTACTCAATTCCATGCTTTCTGCCCTGACGGGAACGTCTGTGGGAACTGCAGCCACCATGGGCTCCATCTGCATGAGCGTAGGATGCACCATGGGAATTTCTCCCGCGGTGTGTGGCGGGGCCGTTCTTTCGGGAGCATTTTTCGGAGACAGATGCTCTCCCGTTTCTACAAGCGCCCTCCTGGTGGCCCAAGTGACAGAGACGAACATTTATGACAACATCCGCGGAATGCTGCGAACCTGCATTCTCCCATTCATACTGTCCCTAGGGATTTTTGTAATTCTTGGATACTGGATGGGAGGCACCTCTACTGATATCAACGTAAATCAACTTTTCAGCAAGTTCTACAACCTTCACTGGATTTTGCTAGTCCCTGCAGCAACCATCCTGATTCTCGCATGCATCCGCATAGATATAAAATGGAACATGGCTGTAAGCATTTTGCTATCCATTGTTCTCGTCTGGAAAATCCAGGGAATGACTCTTGAGAAAATTTGCGAGACCATGTTTTGGGGCTTTTCTGCCCCCGAAGAAATTTCACAAATGCTCTCTGGCGGCGGTCTCCTCGGAATGATTAAAATGTGCGGGACAATTCTCATTTCCCTCAGTTTTGTGGGACTGATTAAAGGCACAGGGCTAATGGAAAAAGTGAAATCACTTATATTCCGCATGAGCCATCGTGTATCGCCTTTTGGCTGCATGCTACTAACCGCAACTCTTACGGTCATGACCAGTTGCAATCAGACCATGAGTATCGTACTCACAAACGAAATGTGCGCAGGCGTTGTTCCAGATAAAAATAAAAGAGCCCTCCTTATCGAGAACTCTTCTGTTGTAATTGCAGGGCTAATCCCCTGGAGCATGGCAAGCCTCGTCCCGCTCGGTGCCATGGGTGCACCAACCCTAAGCATTGTCTTCGCCGCCTATCTCTATCTCATTCCCATTATCCAATGGGCAAAAGAAAAACGTTAAAGTTTATCCTCATCGAGAATGTGCCTAAGAAGGCCGTCGCAGCCTTCATTCACATCCCGCCAAGTAGCGTCAAAATTTCCGGTATACCAGGGGTCCGCCACATCGCCCGGGCGGCTTGTCCAATCCATCATCATGGAAATCTTTTTGCGGGTATGCTCAACGTTAGCAGATGTCACTGTGACTTCACGGGAAGTTTCACGGTCATAATCTGCCGCACTAATATTCCAACGGAGATTCCTCAGGTTGTTATGATCCATCAGGATGATATAATCATAGTAGTCGTAATCCCTCTGGGTCATCTGACGGGCCGCATGACCACTGCAGTCAATGCCCTTTGAATTCAGCAGGCGGCGTGCCGGCGGATAAACTGGGTTACCAATTTCTTCTGTAGAAGTTGCGGCGGAAGCAATTTCAAAATCTGCTGCAGTAAGGCCCCCGCAAGATTGCGCAGCATCGCGATTGTCGCGGATTCGGTTTGCACCGAGCATTTCTGCTACCTTGTGCTTCATGACGAATTCCGCCATGGGGCTTCTGCAAATGTTTCCGTGACACACAAAAAGAATCTTGATCATGACTGCAAATGTACAAAATGTATTGAAGGGGTTCTATAATTCGATAGTTTCTTCATCACCCTTGATAAAATCCATAAGACGTTCCAGAACAAGGCTCGGGCTCATGGAAACCGCGGCAACCTGAATCGCAGCAGAAGCCTGAGAAGACTCCGAATCGGGATGTGAACAACCCGCGTGCGTCGGACGCAGAGAACATTCCCAAACAACAGCCACACGAATGCCCATCAGTGAAAGTTGGTGCTGGGTCTTAATATCCCGAACAATATTATTATCGAACTTGTTGTTCCAAAAATCTGGATTGGATTTAGGGCGGGAGGTAAGTTTGCAGCCATGCTGATGCCAGAAACAACCATTGACGAAGATAGCCACGCCATACCTCTGCACAAAAATATCTGGAGTTCCAGGCAAATCACGACGATGAAGGCGATAACGGAAACCAGCCTGGAATAGAGCTTTGCGCACTAAAAGTTCCGGCTTTGTATCTTCGGAATGAACCGCACTCATCATCTGAGAGCGTGTCATGGGCTTACGCTTGCGACCCTTGCGCTTTTTCTTTATTTCCGACATCATAAAAAAGATAAATTATATGTGTAAGGATAAAATGCAAAGTCAGGCACATCATGAAAGTCCAGGATCGTTTTTTAAAGTACGTCAGTTTTACAACCACTTCCAACGAGAATTGCGAAAGCTGCCCCAGTACCAAGCAGCAGTTCGAATTGGGCGAGTACCTTGCGCAGGAACTAATTGACATTGGCCTTCAGCAGGTAAAGATCGACGAGCACTGCTATGTGTACGGTTTGTTGCCCGCTACCGCTGGCCACGAAGATGACGACGCCATCGCCTTCATTAGCCACATGGATACTTCGCCAGACTTTTCCGGCGTAGATCCGAAACCGCAAATTATTGAAAATTATGACGGCGGCGACGTAGAACTTTTGGGCGCCGGTCACGACGAACAGGGCCATGCAAAAATGGTGCTGAAGGTCGCCGATTTCCCCACGCTGAAAACCTTGAAGGGCCGCACCCTCATCACCACCGACGGCACCACGTTGCTGGGCGCCGACGACAAGGCAGGCATTGCGGAAATCGTTACCGCCGTGGAAGAGTTGGCTGCAACCGACCGCCACGCCGAAAGCCGCGGCTATGAAAACCTGGCAGGTCACGGTGACATCTGGGTTTGCTTTACGCCCGACGAAGAAATCGGCCGCGGCGCAGACCTTGTGGATCTGAACTTTATGAAGGCAAAGTACGCCTACACTGTGGACGGCGGCTACGAAGGTGACATCGCCTACGAGAACTTCAACGCCTGCAGCGCCAAGTTCACCATTCGCGGCAAGAGCGTGCACCCAGGCGAAGCCAAGGGCATCATGAAAAACGCAAGCCTCATGGCTGCAGAAATTGCCATGGCGCTCCCCGCCGATGAAACTCCCGCCATGACCGAAGGCCACCAGGGATTCTACCACCTGACCGACATGCAGGGCGACGTTAGCGAGGCGACTCTTTGCTACATCGTGCGCGACCACGACCAGAAAAAGTTTGAGGAACGTCAGAAATTCTTACGCCAGGTTGCAGCGAAGTACAATGCAAAATTCGGCGGAAATGTCATCCCGGCCACTGAGCCGGGATCTCCTTTCGGCTTTAACGGAACCGTAGTCTCCCTCGAACTCAAGCATTCCTACAGCAACATGCTGCAGGTCATCGAAAAATGCCCCGAAGTTCTGGAGCGCGCCCGTGCCGCTATTGAAGCCGTTGGCGACGAACTGGCCCGCACAAGACCAGAAATCTTTGGCATGGCAGAAAACCGTCTGCAACCCGTAAGCGAACCTGTCCGCGGCGGCACCGACGGCGCCAAGCTCAGCTTCATGGGGCTACCCTGCCCGAATCTAGGTACTGGCGGCTACGGCTACCATGGACCCTTCGAACATGTGACCGTGGAAGCCATGGAAGCCGTGGTGAAGATCATCAAGAAGATTGCACTAGGATAATCGCGGTCACTTCCTCTGAAATGACTGCATCCGATATCGCCCTTGAATTCAACATGAAAAACCTAGTCATCTACATTCACGGGAAAGGCGGCAACGCTTCAGAAGCGGAGCATTATAAATTCCTGTTTCCGAATTTTGAAGTCATGGGTTTTGACTATAAGGCAGAAACTCCTTGGGCTGCCAAGGACGAATTTATCAAATTCTTTGATTCCGTCTCCACAGGCTTTGATCAAGTCTATCTTGTCGCCAACAGCATCGGCGCTTACTTTTCAATGATGTCCCTTGGCGCATCTCGCATCGCCAAGGCCTATTTTATTTCGCCCATGGTGAATATGGAAAAGCTGATTTGCGATATGATGATGTGGGCGGGAGTTTCCGAAAATGAACTTCGTGAAAAGAAAACCATCGCGACAAATTTCGGCGAAACACTTTCCTGGGAATACTTAAGCTACGTCCGCGAAAATCCTGTCCACTGGACCATCCCCACCCGGATTCTTTACGGCACAAAAGACAACCTTGTCTCCTTAGAAACGATTACTGAATTTGCAGGCAGGATTCACGCACCTCTCGCCGTTATGGAAGGCGGGGAACATTGGTTCCACACCGATGAGCAAATGGAATTTCTGGATAAATGGATAGAACGTGGCAAATCATTTACTTAGGATCATCCATGTTTTTTTTATTCAACAAAAAATCATTTCCATTCAATGGAAATCTTTCTTTTCTTTGCAGCACAATCTGTCAGGTAAGAATCAATTAAAGTCTAATAAGGAATTCCCTGTTCCTTGGACATTTTCTTGAAATACTCAATAGTAGACGCATTCAAACGAATGGTAATCTGTTTTTTCAAGGCTGCAGCATAAGGATTCCTTACTGCCTTCATTTTTTCAAAGTCATATTCTTTTTTCATGGTTCATCTCCTTTGCGAGCATTCCAATAATATTGAAATTCCTTCTTTGTCGCTTTTCGAGCACTAATTATTCGATTTACAATTACGTCATTGTCAGCAATAACCCGTTCTGTGTAAACCACAACCAAAGTTCTCAACTCAGAAGATAGACCAATAAGAATTGAACGATCTTCATCTCTAGAATGCTCTACGTCAAAGAAAACTCTCGCATGTTCATCTTCAAAGCAGCTCTTTGCCTCTTCAAACGAAATGCCGTGTTTCTTTTGATTTATACCATTCTTCTTTTCGTCCCACTCGAAATCTATTTCCATAATAGACCTCGCTGTATAACTACAATATAATTACATTTTAATTTTAGAGCAAGCTCACAAGATAAAAAAGCCATAGCATATATCTCCTTTATGATGACCAGCCTATTTCCCTAAGGAACAGAATCAATTATTTCACCCTCTATTCTCAAATTTCTCCTAGATTTGCTTGACTTCGGGAATCCGCTGCTTACGGGCTACCGCCAGAACCTTTTCCTTGTCGGAACTAAGAAGCAGACGCTCGTAAAGCTGCGAGTGAATCTCGCGCTCAAGTTCACGTTTTGTCCAGACGTTGTTCACGGATTCAAGCTGGTAATACTCTCTTTTATCCGCATCTTCAATGGAGATCAATAACTTATATTGGGACCAGTTCAATTGCGAACACACTGTATTCGCAATCAGGGAATTTGTTATATTCCTAAAAAACTGTAGGCTTAAATGAAATTCATTCTTTTTCTTATTGCACTAGCCTTGATTGCTTGTTCAAATTCAGGTATTCGAAAATACCCGAATGGTCAATTAGTACAGCAGGGTTTCAAAGAAAATGGTGTGGAAGGCGTTGATAAATTTTACCCCTCCGGCGCCCTTATGGAGCACAATGAATTTCATGGGGCAGACCGTAGCAACTCAACTATCACTACCTACTACGAAAATGGTTCTATGGAATGCAAGGGTTCTTTCGCGAAGGGAATCCAACAAGGCGACTTTCTCTGCTATTTCCCATCGGGAGCATTGCACGTTTCTGTTAGTGAAGACGGTCATGTAAAGCAATTCTACGAATCAGGCATTCTACTTCAAGAATACTTTATAGAAAATGGCAAAGTGGAAGGAGACTTCATCAGCAATTATCCGGATGGTAGGTTACAATACAGATGCAAGTACAAAAATGACCACGAAATTTCCCGTGAGATTTTTTTCAAAGATGGTCAGATAAAAACTGAGTCAAAAGAAAGTAACGGCAGCAATTCGAATAATCAAAAGACAAGACCAAATATTCATGTAAGCTACTCATTTCATTCTAATGGGATGCTGGCTCGAAAGGCAATTTTTATTGCAGGACGTTCCGTAGGAAAGGAGTTCAGTTATTCAACTGATGGTAAAATAAATGCCGAAAGGATTTTTGCCTTTAGTGTCCAACAAGGGTTTCAACGAGAATACTATCGCAATGGAAATCTTAGAAATGATTTTGTCATTTACCTTTCGGAATCAGGCAACCACTATGATACCTACTACCATAAATTATTTGACGAAGATGGAAATCTTAAATACTACAAGGATTCCTTGACCGAAAAATTTTTCTATGAAAACGGAAACCTAAAATCGCTAAAAGATTCCACAGGAGAATATTCATATAACGAGGATGGATCGCTAAAAAAAGAAATCGTAAATGGGATTGTACATTGGATAGACCGGGATTGGAACGATTCCTCCAAAATATGCGAATCCTGGAAAGACTCCCTGAACAACGAATACAAAGGCAAATGCACCAATGCAAAAGGCGCTATCATAAGCGAATTCTTTGAAAAAGGAAGAATCGATAACGCGACGGTACCCATTCAGAAAAAAAGAATCTATTCCGATAATGGCATCCTAATTTTTAGTTCTGAAAAACAAGATAGTCTGGTAAAGGAAACTGACTTTTACGAAAGCGGTAAACTTTGGATTCAAAAGGAATACTACCTAGAAGGATACAGGCGCAAACTGATTTACTTCAAGGAATATTCCGAAGATGAAATCACAATTCGCGATTACCAGGTTATCGAGGTAGACGGGGTGCGCAAGGCCATTTGTCACTTCAAGGACTTTGAGGGAAATGATGTTGAAGTTCCTCCACGCCGTCGTAACAGACCTTTTAGTATGCAGGACGAAGTGAATGGCTGCATTCGCAAGGAAAGACCGAAGTACGAATACGTGGACAAGTGCGAAGTTTATTAGGAAATATTAAAATGCAATGAAGCTACCGAGAAATCCTCGGTAGCTTTTTTACATCCGATGCTAGATCCTCGCCTGCGCGAGGATGACACAACGGGGCAAGGACTTTGCGAGTACTATCCCAACTGTCCGGGAAGTACTTTCTTTTCCTTGGGCGGGAACTGCTTATCGAATTCGTCTACGTCACGATCGTCAACGAAATAGGGTGCAGGATCCCGATAGGTTCCGCGGACGCTGTCCAGAAAGCCTGGCGCCAATTCCCGAATCAGGAAGTAGGGCGCGTCGCCATCGGGATCGTCGGCGTAGCGGATTCCCTTGGAAGTGGCCGTCACAAAACCGCACTTGCCGTAGAACTGGATGTTACCGCACATGGCGATACATCCGGCGCCCATCTCACGGGCTCGTTCCAGGGCGTAGTCCAGCAGCATCTTGCCAAGGCCCTTGCGTTGCATGTCGGGGCGAACGCTGATAGGCCCGAAGGTCATCATGCGCAGGTGGCGCTGGTCCTGCGCGGAACCTGTCTGCGACTCATCCGAGTCCACCAGAATTTCGCTCCAGGCAAACATCACGTGGGCAAGAATTTCGCGACGCGGTTCCACACCCGCAGGCCCTTCCAACACAAGAGAGAGCTCCGGAATGAAATCCGGGTGATTCCTGTAGCAGTGCAGCACGTAATGCTCAGAACATCCGGGACGGTAAACGTTCCAGAAGGCTTCCCGGGTTAAATTTTCCACAGCATAAAAATCGGCAGGCTGTTCCTGTCGGATAGTGTATTCAGAATTTTTAGACATTGTTTGTTTCCTTTTTTTTGCGGCGTTTTATCTACCGCATGCTGGCGGCGTTCCGTAAAAGCGTAACGTCCGCAAGTTCACGAAAAGGGCAAGTCACGCCACCCGGCGTAACCCGCGCTAAACAATGTCCCAGTTTTGAGTTCGGCCGAAGCCGAAATTATGGATTAAGAACATCCAACTCCGAAATAAAGGTTCACCTATAATATAGCACGAAAAACACTCGTTGGCAAAATGTGCTTTTACATTTTTGGAAATGTGCCAAATCCATGTATTTTTTGTTGCAATTTCTTGATGTATACGGAAAAGAGATATAAACATGGAACTCTCCGCCACTTTTTTGATATATTAGAACGCGGAGAATAAATTCCAATTTCTACAAGGAGACATTATGGCAAACAAGTACGCTGGTACCCAGACCGAAAAGAACCTCGAAGCCGCATTCGCAGGCGAATCCCAGGCCCGTAACAAGTACACCTACTTTGCATCCAAGGCAAAGAAGGACGGTTTCGAACAGATCGCCGCATTGTTCCTGAAGACTGCAGAAAACGAAAAGGAACATGCCAAGATGTGGTTCAAGGAACTGAACGGCATCGGCGATACCGCAGAAAACCTGAAGGCCGCTGCCGACGGTGAAAACTACGAATGGACCGACATGTACGAAGAATTTGCAAAGACCGCCGAAGCCGAAGGTTTTGCAGCACTTGCAAAGAAGTTCCGCCTGGTAGGCGCCATCGAAAAGCATCACGAAGAACGCTACCGCGCTCTCCTCAAGAACGTGGAAACTGCTGCCGTGTTCGAAAAGAGCGAAGTCAAGGTTTGGGAATGCCGCAACTGCGGTCACATCGTAGTCGGCACCAAGGCTCCCGAAGTCTGCCCCACCTGCGCACACCCCCAGTCCTACTTCGAAGTCAACGCTGAGAATTATTAGAAGGCGAATGCCGCGCACCCGCGACTTTCCAAAATTAGGGAGCGACTCCTCTGGAGCCGCCCTTTTTATTTTGTATATTTGCACCATGCAGACAAAAGAATTCAGAACCAGCGGCACCTGTGCCCAACTCATTACCTTCGACTACGAAGGCGGCAAGATGTACAACCTTAAGTTTGTAGGTGGCTGTAACGGCAACCTGAAGGCCATCGGCAAACTTTGCGAAGGCAAGGACATGGCAGAAATTGCTGCCATCCTGGATGGCAATACCTGCAACGGCAAGTCCACCTCCTGCGCAGACCAATTGGCCAAAGCAATCAAGGAAGTCCTCTAAACAATTTCCGGACTTCTAGACTTGCGAGTCAGCAGATAGAATATCGGCGTATCGCAGGCAGCAAGAAGCATCTTGAAAACGTACTGGCCAACCATCATGGAAGCCAGCACTGGGCGCATTTCCGCCTGGAACAGCCATCCAAATCCAATACCAAATGCAATACCAATAAAAACGATGGTATCGAGAATTTGGCTTGTCATGGTGGAGGCGTTATTCCAGATCCAGCGATGCTTTGTGTCGCCATGCTTTGCAATGTAACGGGTACGGATACTATGGAAAATCCAGATATCCCACTTCTGCGCAATCAGGTAACCCGCAAGGCTTGCCACCACAAAAATCCAGTTCTGTCCCAGCAGACGAACATACGTTTCCTGCATGGCGGGATCTGCCGCAGGCAGCTTTTCTGTCAGCAGAATTAGAAGCGTTGCAAACACCTGTCCAACCAAGCCAAAGACCACGGCCTTATTTGCTTCCTTCTTGCCCCACAATTCACCGATAACGTCAGTGGCAAGAAAAGTGAAGGCGTAGCACACGCCTGCGCCAGGCAGTGTAATGGGATTGTCGAAAAGGCTAAGGCCCGTGTACATCAGCTTGGCAGTGACCACATTGGAAATTACCAGGCCAACAGTAAACATGATGTTCAGAAGAATCAGATTCTCTGTAGTCTTTTTCATAGGGCCGGATCCTTTGCGTTGTTAGCAGCAAATGCCCTTGCGCGATCAATGCAGGTACCACATTCACCACAGGGTTTTTCGCCACCCTCATAGCAGCTCCAGGTCAGTTCGAAGGGAACATTCAGTTCAAGTCCCCTGCGGACCACATCAACCTTGCTGAGGCCTGCAAAGGGAGCGGTTACACGCACCTGCTGATAGGTCCCAATGGCAATTGCCCTGCTCATGGTATTCACGAAATCTTCACTACAGTCAGCATAGGCATTGCCAGCAGCATCGTCACCGTGGGCACCCAGATAGATATCTACAAATTCATTTTCAAAAATGCTTTGGGCAAGACTTGCACAGACACTGAGCATGAGACCATTACGGAAAGGAACGTAAGTAGAAACCTTTCCATTTACGGGAGTAATCTGATCCGCATAACTCTTGTGCTCTATTTCCTGAGTGGACTGTGCCAGCAGGGAGCAGTTGGAATACTGCATGACGCTGGACAAGTCAAATTCATAATGCTTGAGGCCATAGTATTCAGCCACCTTTCGGGCGCACTCCATTTCCTTATCGTGCTTCTGCCCGTAAAAGATGGAAACCGTAGCCACGTTCTCGGCACCAAACATGCCTACAGCCATGGCAACACAGACGGTGGAATCCACACCGCCCGAAGAAAGGACGATTGCTTTTTTCATAAGTGTTTTGGGGAGGGAGTAGACAGTAGGAAGTAGACAGTAGACAGTGAACTTCCTACTAATAACTTCCTACTTCCTACTAATTATTTCCAGGAGTTTCTGCGGTCAATGCTTGCAAACAGGCGATCAGTAGCCTTCTGCTCGTACACGGTACCCGGTTTGCCGTAGTTGGCGAAGGGGTAGATGGAAATGCCACCGCGGGGGGTGAAGATGCCTTCCACTTCGATGTACTTGGGATCCAGAAGCTTGATCAGATCCTTCATGATGATGTTGGCGCAGTCTTCGTGGAAGTCACCGTGATTGCGGAAGCTGAACAGGTACAGCTTCAGGGACTTGGATTCCACAATGTACTGATCCGGCACATAGTTGATGCGGATTTCTGCAAAGTCCGGCTGACCGGTCTTGGGGCAGAGAGACGTAAATTCCGGGCAGTTCAGCATGACCATATAGTCATTGCCAGGATGCTTGTTGGGAAAACGTTCAAGAACGTCAGGATCGTAATCGTACTTGTACTTGGTATTCTGATTGCCAAGCAGGGTGACGCCTTCAAGTTCTGCGTCGGTGCGGCCGGAATTCTTATCGGTCATTTTTGCTCCTAGTTTTGTTTTAAGACAGGAGGTTTTCGAACTGTCTAACCTGTTGTTAGGCAACAATATAAAAAAAATGGAGCGTCCATTCAAGGCAAAAACCGTCGCGTTTACAAGTGAAGCAAAAAAAAACGCACAAGGCGAGCGTTGCGCAAAAACACTTGTATTTTTGCATTACCGAGCTGCAGCGTTTATAAGTGAAACGAAAAACGCCCCCATTTCTGGGAGCGTCTTTTGAGCTAGATCCTTCGACTTCGTCGCTATGCGACTTCGCTCAGGATGACACCAAGGTGTCTACTACATGCAGGTGTAGCCGCCGTCAACCGGAACCATGATGCCGGTAACGTAGCTGGAAGCCTTAGATGCAAGGAAGATTGCAGCGGTGTCCAGTTCGCCCTCGTTTCCATAGCGTTCTGCCGGGATCATAGTCTTGGCATTTGCCTGGAAGAAGTCGGAATCCAGAGTTTCCTTGGTGAGCGGGGTGTAGAAGTAACCCGGGCAGATTGCGTTCACGTTGATGCCCTTGCTGGACCATTCAGCGGCCAGAGCGCGGGTCAGGTTCACGACAGCACCCTTGGCTGCGTGGTACGGAGCGGAACCGCAGATCTTGTTACCAACAAGGCCGTACATGGAGGCGATGTTGATGATACGGCCGTACTTTGCCGGGAGCATTGCCTTCTTGGCGACGGCGCGAGCCATCTTGAAGGTACCACCCAGGTCCACGTTCATTTCGTGGTTCAGCTGGTCGTCGGTAATGTCTTCTGCCGGAGCAACAGCGCCGGTACCGGCGTTGTTGATCAGGATGTCGATGCGGCCGAACTTGGCGAGGATTTCGTCAACAGCGGCTTCGACCTTAGCGGTGTCGGTAATGTCGCACTGAACGCCGATGGCTTCTACGCCAAATTCAGCGGTGAGGTCGGCAGCAACCTTGTCAATCATTTCCTTACGGCGGGCGATTGCAACAATCTTTGCGCCCTGGTTAGCGAGAGCCTTGGCCATCTGAACGCCAAGACCAGTGGAGCAACCAGTAACAACTGCAACCTGGCCGGAGAGATCGAAATAATTCTTCATTTTTTATTCCTTGTGAATTTTGGTTAATGTTTTTCGCAAGTTAATATATCCATTTTCAAATGCTGGAGGTAGCATTTTTGAATATTCTTTGCACTTATTTTACAGCAACCGAATTTCTGAGCCTATTTCTTGCCCATAAAGCGAACAGCGAAGGGAATTCCTGCCATTCCGAACAAAACTCTCATAATTTTTCCACAAAAACCATGAATGTGGGGGTAAAGAGCAAATGAATTTGCGTAAAGCCAGGGTAAATACTGAGGAATCAGGTAGGAATTGAACTTAGATTCCATATATTTGATGTATTTTCGGACAAAAACCTTGTCTTTTTCGTCAAAACTTTCAAAAAGAGCGGTCTTGGAGAGCATTTTCGCCCAATTCAGGTTCAACTGGTGCTTGCCGCTCCAGGTACACTTATTACCAAGGCCAATAGCATTGCTTCCATGAAGGCGATACTGAATAACCGGCTCCTTCACCGGAGCATAACCGCCACGGAAGGAAGCACAGAGGGTAATCCACTGGTCATGAACGTAGACATCCTGGGGAATGGGAAGAACAACATCCAGAAGGCTTGCCCTGAACATGGAAAGGCAACCTGTCACGTTACTGAAACCCGTGCAGAGGGTCTGAAAACTCAGGTGCTCGGGAATCTTGGAAAGTTTGCGCCAGGAAGGAGCAATGGACCTACCTTCCCCATCAATAACTTCAGCATCGCCAAAGACCAAGTCCAGCTTGCGACCATCCTGCTCCCTATCGAGGGCTGCAGCCAGAATTTCCAATTTCCCCGGAAGCCATACGTCGTCGTGGTCAGCAAGTGCAATATAGTCATCTGCGGAAAGCTGCTGCCTTGCAATGGTCAGGGCACGTGAAAATGCGGCACGATGCCCCTGGTTCTGCTCGCTGGGAAAAATCTGCAGGGGCAGTCTGTCCCTATACTGCTCCAGAATCTGCAATGTACTGTCCTTGGAACCATCATCCACCACGATGACGGAATCAGCAGGGCGGCTCTGGACCACAAGGGAATCCAGCATGGCGGGCAAGTACCTTTCGCCATTGTAAGTCGCAAGAACTATGCAGATTTTAGACATGACGCATAATATACGAAATTAAGACCACAGAAGCCATTGTAGACCTCCGTTCACAAGCAATCAAGCCATTATTTTGTGTAATCAGTTCGCCCTGAAAGTCAAGGAACGGATAAACAGATGCCAGGCCAGGTAGGCACGATAGGAAATCTTAAAGTACAGGCTGTTCCTGCTTTTGCCACCCGTAAAGGAAACCGTGTTCTCATGACGACGGTAAAGCTGAAGAACCTCATCCAGATAACCGCACTTGTAATGAAGCTGGGCGAAAAGTGAAATCCACAAGTCATGGGCCACCACATTCTTCGGGAAGGGGTCACATCCTTCCTTCACACGCTTTGTGAATGCCATGCAGGCGCCGAGCCAACAGTTGTTCACCAGGTTCTGAAGAAAACTTTTCTTCATGGGCCACTTCTCATTGTAGTGGCGTTCCTTGGTGATATTCAGGGAGCCATCCGTCAAAGAACAGTTGCAGAGGATAACATCGTAGCCGCCTTCCAGCAGGAAGGCTTCCATCTTGTCCAGCTTGCCAGGAAGCCATACATCATCCTGGTCAGCGAAATAGATGATATCACCGGACGCATGGTTCAGTGCATTTTCGAAATTACGGGCAACGCCGTGATTTTCATTTTCAAAAATCTTAATGCGGGAATCATTATAGGAACGGACAATTTCCAGAGTCTCGTCCCTGGAACCATCATCAGAAAGAATCAGTTCATCGTCTTCACGGAGCTGGGGCAGAATGCTGTCAAGCTGTTCGCGGATATACTTGGCCCCGTTGTACGTACCCATGCAGATACTTCTCATTTACCGCCTCGCGCAAACTGAATTTTCAGTCGAATGAACCTGATGTAAGAAATACCAAAGGCAGAGTTTAGCATTTTCGCCTTGCGCAGAAGCTGGCGATGCCATACAACGGACTTCAGTTTTTCAAAAAGACTGTACTGCCTTGCCCCAATGGTATTTTCGGAATGCTGCCTATAGCAAATAGTCGCCTGCGGAATCGGCAAAAGACGACCGCCCTTGAAGTAGACGCACAGGGCAATCCATTCGTCATGCATATGTGCAAAAGTCGAAACCGGGAACGAAACTTCCTTGGCAGCGCGGTTGAAAATCATGGCGCAGCCCGTCACCACGTTATGTACCAGAATAGTTTCTGGATTACGTTCATAGCGGTCCATATGGTTGACTGCATTGAATGACGGATGTACTTCACTAAGGCAGGAATCTACAACCTTCAAATCAGAAAAGGCTACCACGGGAAGATTTGCACCAGGAGACTGCATAGCCGCCTGTTCCATGGAAGACAGGGAGACTTCAATCTTTTCCGGAAGCCAGACATCGTCCTGGTCGCAGAACATGTAGTAGGCAGAATCCACTTCTTTCAACAAATAGAAAAAGGAACCTGCAGCACCGCGGCGCTTGCATGCATCCGCCACAACAGTCATCTGCTGCGGATAGCGGCCAGAAAATTCTTCAAGGACGGAAATCGTTTCGTCAGAGGAACCGTCATCACGAACATACAAATGAAAGTCACTGCAGGTTTGCTGAAACAGGGAATCCAGTTGCTCACGCAAATACTGCGCCCCGTTATACGTGGACAGCAGCACTGCAACTTTCTTATCGTTCGTCAGCATAGGCGAATCCTAGGCTTCCGCCAGTTTTGCCTTCACCACTTTCAGCAGGTCTGCAAAAATTTCGTCAGGAGTGCGTTCGGCATTCAATGCAACAACGCAATCAGGATACTCGCGGGCAGCAGAGAGGTAGCCTTCGCGAACCCTCTCGAAGAATTCTGCCTTCTCGCTTTCTAGACGGTCAGGTGCCTCGCCACGCTTTGCGGTACGTGTACGACTGCATTCAACGGAAATATCCATCACTACCGTCAGTTCCGGAAAGCAATCTCCGCAGGTTAGTTCCGTCAACCGCTGAACCTTTTCAGCACCCAGACCGCGGGCAAAACCCTGATAGGCGTAGGTACTCCAGGCAAAGCGATCCGCAATGACCACCTTGCCTGCAGCCAATGCAGGACGAATGATTTCCGCAATGACCTGGGCACGGGCAGCATTGTACAAAAGCAATTCCGTGTCATCTGCCATGACACCCTTGAAAGCGGGATCCAGCAGCAGTTCGCGAATCCGTTCGGAAATGCGGGCACCACCAGGTTCACGAAGCTTTACCACTTCGTAGCCTTCGGATTCCAGCGAACGGATCAGCATGTCAATCTGCGTTGACTTGCCAGATCCATCAATGCCTTCCAGAGAGAAGAAACGCTTTGCAGTTTTCATATAACGTAGAACGAAAAACATAAAGGATAAAGGCTATGCGGAACTATTCCTGCACCCCTTTATCCTTTAATCTTTATCCTATAACCTAGTCGGCGAGATCCTTACCGTGGCACTTCTTGTACTTGAGGCCGGAACCGCACCAGCAGACATCGTTGCGACCAAGCTTAGGAGCCTGGGCTGCAGCACGACGGGCGGCTGCGTTAGCATATGCGCGATGAACAGCGGCATTGCGGGCACCCGGCAAAGCAGATGCGGGCATCGGCTGAGCAGCCTGCTGTTCTTCGGAAATAGCGTTGGTTTCAGATTCGGCGGCCTGGCCTGCAAGACCTGCAGCCTTTGCACCTTCTGCACTCAACTGTTCCTGAGCCTCTTCTGCAGCCGGAGCCTCAGACTGTTCGGTTTCGGCATTCTGTGCCTGCTGAGCACGCTGTGCTTCAATCTTTGCGCGTTCTGCTTCAACTTCTTCCTGGCTCTTAAGCTGCAGCTGATCCGGAGAAACCGTAATCTGCTGGCCACCCGGACCCGGAATCGTAATACGAATGTTCAGGATGCGCATTGCAGTGAGGGTTGCAATCTTTTCCATGCAGCCTTCGAACATCTTGAAGCCTTCGTTCTTGTAAACCATCAGAGGATCCTTCTGGGCGTATCCGTGGAAGCGGATTGCATCCTTCAGCTGGTCCATGGCGTACAGATGTTCCTTCCAGACCTGGTCGATGGTCATGAGGAGGAAACGACGTTCGATGTTGTTGAAATCTGCCGGCGGAATGATCTTGCCAAGCTTTTCGTAACGAGCCTTGCAGAGGTCAATCACTTCCTGGAGAACCTGTTCCGGAGTCTTGGTCATGGCCTGTTCCAGAGTCAGGTTGTATTCCATGGCAAGAGTACGCTGCAAGTCAGTGTGCAGGCCTTCCAGATTCCAGTCCTCAGGATAGCTCTTGGCAACAATGTACTGGCTCACCTTGATATCGAGAGCATCTTCAATACGGTTGTTGATTTCATCCTTAACGTCTTCACCGTTCAGGATACGACGGCGAAGGCCGTAAATCACCTTACGCTGTTCGTTCATCACGTTATCGTAGTCCAGCAAGTGCTTACGGATATCGAAGCTCTGGCCTTCCACGCGACGCTGTGCACCACGGATAGAGCGAGATACGATAGGATGGGTAATCACTTCGTCTTCGCCAACACCGAAACGGCTCATGAGATTCTTGACGTTGTCGCCACCGAAGATACGCATCAGGTTGTCGTCCAGACTCAGGAAATACTGGCTGGAACCCGGGTCACCCTGACGGCCGGAACGACCGCGGAGCTGGTTGTCGATACGGCGGGATTCATGGCGTTCAGTACCAAGAACATGGAGACCGCCCAGTTCAGTTACGCCTTCACCCAGGGCGATGTCAGTACCACGACCAGCCATGTTGGTAGCAATGGTCACCTTGCCCTTATGACCGGCGTACTGGATGATTTCAGCTTCACGACCATGGTTCTTTGCATTCAACACTTCGTGAGGAATGCCTTCCTTTTCCAGGAGACCATGAAGATGTTCAGACTTTTCAATGGAAGCAGTACCCACGAGGAGGGGCTGACCCTTTTCGTGGCGAGCCTTGATTTCTGCAACGATAGCACGCCACTTGGCATCTTCAGACTTGTAGACCAGGTCCTGTTCGTCCTTACGGACGCAGGGCTTGTTCGTCGGAATCACCCAGGTGTTCATGTTGTAGATCTTGATGAATTCCGTAGCTTCCGTCTCAGCAGTACCGGTCATACCAGACAGCTTATGATACATACGGAAGTAGTTCTGGAAGGTGATGGTAGCGAGCGTCTGGTTTTCACGGCGGATCTGAACGCCTTCCTTAGCTTCAATAGCCTGATGCATACCGTTGCTATAGCGACGGCCTTCCATGAGGCGGCCTGTATTCTCATCAACAATGATGATTTCACCATCGCGTACGATATAGTCCACATCCTTAATGTAGAGATGCCATGCCTTAAGAGCCTGGTCAATAAAGTGAACCCAGTCTGCGTGTTCACCATAGAGGTTACTGACCTGCAGAAGTTCTTCCACATGGGCTACACCCTTGGAAGTGAGCTGGATAACTTTATCCTTCTCATCAACACCGAAGTCCTTGTTCTTCACAAGCTTCTGGGCAATTTCGTTTGCCTTGGCATACTTGTCGGTAGCATCTTCAGCAGGACCGGAAATGATAAGCGGAGTACGCGCTTCATCAATCAGGATGGAGTCCACTTCATCAACGATACAGAAATTCAGTTCGCGCTGGACCAGCTGGCTGGGATCCACAGCCATATTGTCACGAAGGTAGTCAAAGCCAAATTCGTTATTGGTACCGTAAGTCACGTCAGAGTTGTAGCTTACGCGGCGTTCCTCAGGACCGAGGCCATTTACGATAAGACCAACGGTGAGGCCCAGGAACTTATAGACCATACCCATCTGCTTGGCGTCACGGCCAGCCAGGTAGTCATTCACAGTCACCACATGGACACCCTTACCGGAGAGGGCATTCAGGTAAACGGGCAGTGCGGCAGCAAGAGTCTTACCTTCACCAGTTGCCATTTCAGCGATGGCACCTTCATGGAGCACGAGGCCACCGATCATCTGCACGTCGAAGGGCATCATGCGGAAAGGCTTCACTGAATTCGGATAGAGTTCACGGACCTTTGCATAAACAGAGGCGGGCAGGTAAACTTCCCATTCGTTCTTACCAGCGGCAAGTTCGGCCTTGGCAGCATCGGTATACTGCTGGAGTTCGCCCAGCTTGCTAAAATCGAAATTATTTTCCGGTTTGAAGATATTGAAGATACCGAGACGGCGGTCGCAAGCTTCCTTACAGACGGCGAATGCCTCGACGCGGATATCATCCAGGGTGGCACCATTGTTCAGCTTTTCACGGAGTTCTGCGCTCTTTGCAGCAAGGGCAGCATCATCAAGAGCCTCCAGGGCCTCACGGGCTGCATTAATCTGAGCAATCACAGGGCGCAGTTGCTTCACCTTACGTTCATGGGGTGTACCGAAAATCTTATGCAGGACGGTATCTACAATACTCATTTTGTTTCCTTTTTACCGCCGGGGGCTTCGCCCGCGGACACTGTTAAATTTTACGCGGTCTAATTTAGCAACTTTCATGCCATGGCCGAAAAGTTGCAACGTGAAACAATGGCAGAAAACACGCACTAAAAAATAAGTGCACAAAAGTACATTACACTATACAATCCAGCTGCATTTTGAAAAACAGGAAAACATCCCTAAAAACGGCGGACAATAAGAATCTTATAGGCGCAGACCAGTTTCTGTTCCCAGTGGTCATTGAAAATAGTTGGCAGGTATTCCATTTCCATTACGGTGTTCCAGGACCAGGTATCGGCAATATACCCGTACGCTACCTTCACATCCACTTCCGGAAGCATAAAGAAATCCTTGGACTCTGATTCCGCACTGACAGCAACACCTGCAATGCCCCACAAATTCAGGAACATATCATTGCCATAAACCCAGGTGTAGGTATAACCCATATCTGCCCAGGTGCTGAAAATTTGGCGAGGTTCCTGGTAGTATACCAGGAAAGAATCCCTATCAACAGCCCTGTTGTGCTGGACGCGGCCGCCAATAATAAGACTTCCTGCAGAGTATCTCTGTTTACGATCCAGGAAGTAAGCCGCACGAGGAGTAAACCGGCCATTGGCTGTTCCCATCCAGAGCGCAGATAGATAAACATCCCGTTCCCAGAAGTCAACAAATACGCTATTGGTATCAACATCGACAGAAAAACCGCTGTAACGCCTATACTTTCCCTGAATCCACCAATTTCCCGGAAAGAAATCCAGCCCCGTTTCAAAAGCAATCGATTCAGACTGGCTATTCGCCGTGGTAAAAGGCAGGGCGTATATCAAATCAAGGTACAGATCCCTATAGCCAAAACCTAAACCAACATCTACCGGTCGGTTGGAAATCAAGGCTCCCTCACGATGCTCGCTAGTCCACAGGGAAAGAAAATTGTAATTGCAAAGAAATCGTAAAGGAAAACTCCTCTGGAATTCCGTAATGGCATCCATGCCGGAAACATCAGCAGAAATCTGCAAATGATCAACCGAATCCAAACCGGTCCCTTGGCCAACTTCTGATTCTGCAGCAAAAAGCGCACAGCTGCAAACCAGGAAAAACAGGACAAGTATGTGTCGGAAAAACATGGGACAAAGATAAAAAACAAAAGGAATAAAATCTATCTTTTCCTGCAAAGAGTTTTTTTCATAATTATTGAACAACTATGCGCATTTTTTCTATTACCGTACTTGTCATCTTCTCCATCTGCAGCCTAACCGTATCTTCCCAGGCACAGACAACCATGGAAGAACTGAAGGCTCACCCCGAATATACAGCAAGCGGCTACCTCCCCTATCCAGAACCGGACAGAAGCGTCAAATACATCAAGGCTCCTGCAGGCTACAAGCCATTCTACATCAGCCACTACGGACGACATGGCAGCCGATACCATCATAGCGCCGATGACTACAGGTATATCCTTGAAACTCTGTCAAAGGCCGACAGCACAGGCGTACTGACCCAACAGGGAAAATATCTCCTTATCGCCTCGAAAATCCTCGTCCAGAAAGCAGCCCCCCGAGCGGGCGACCTGACCCAAAAAGGAGCTGCACAGCACCAGGGAATCGCAAAGCGGATGGTGAAAAATTTTCCGGAACTCTTTAAAGTACGTAAGGTAAAAGGTCAGAAAATAATTCCTCATATTGACGCCTACGCAAGTACCTCAGGCCGCTGCATCGTCAGCATGTCTGCATTCGCGGCAGGCCTAAACGCAATTGCGCCCGATGTGAACATCCGTTACGAATCTGGCAAAAGCCTAATGGATTTTATCTGCCCCTTTGACTGGAACGATCTGGAATATACGAAAGCAAAGACATATACTGACGAAAGCGACAAGTTATGGGCAGCAGTCAACCCCAAGCCTCTAATGGAAAAACTTTTCAGCGATAGCAACTATGTTGCAGCAAACGTCGACGCCAACAGTCTTTACAACAAACTCTTCGAAATTACGGGCAGTATGATGGGAATGGATTCCCCGATCAAGGACATGATCCATGCCAATCTTTGCGATATCACCACCAGCAAGTGCAATGATATCCTGGACAGTCTTTTTACAGTAGACGAATCCATCGTACGCTGGCAGGCCCAAAATGCCTGGTGGTACAGCCTTCTTGGAACAAGCCCTTTGCAGAACACCACCCACGGCATTGACTTTGCCAAAAATACACTGGAAAATATTCTTAGCGAGGCTAATAGGGCCATAGCCAATGACAAGTCAGAAACAGTGGCCACACTACGATTCGGTCATGATACTGGCATACTACCTCTTGCGGGACTCATGCAGCTGAGCATAGCAAATGCAAAAGTAAGCGATCTCTCAAAACTCCATGAAGAATGGAATGATTTCCGCGTGATTCCTATGGCAGCAAACCTGCAAATGGTTTTCTACAAGAAGAAGGGAAAGGCGAATGCCCCGATTCTCGTCAAGTTACTCTATAACGAAAGGGAAGTGACAATACCCGTTTCTTGTGCAAATGCCGCAAGTGCCGGCGAAAAGAAGCAGATCAAGTCAGAGTGCCCAGCAGCACCCTTCTACCGTTGGGATGATGTTCGCAATTTCTACGAAAAGATTCTTGCCCAGTAAGCCATCGCGTCATTAACTATTCAGCATGCACTTGAGACGCTTTAATCCGCGGCACTCAAGAGTCCTAACGGATTCCCGAGAACAGCCCAACTTACGGCTTACCTCGTCAAGCGTAAGAAGCCGGCTTTCATCGCTTAGATACCGTAAGTTCAAGATCTCCCGCTGAGCTGAGTTCAGAGAAGCCAGGCACTTGTTCAGGCAACATTCCATAGTATCCCGCATAAAACGGTCTGATGCAGACTCACAACAGCCATCTGCAATATTCTCCACGGTACTGTCATAAGAAGCGGAAGAATCACCAGGCACACGGACCAAATCGCCAACAGCGATCATATGACTCAGGTACTTTCGAATCCAGAAACGCGCAAAGGCTTCAAAGGGAACGCCATATTCAACTTCGTAGCTGTCTATACCGCGAAGTAAGCCCATGGCACCTTCCTGAAAAAAATCCCGCTGTTCAAGAGCAGAATGTCCATATTTTCGGGCCATCTGCTTAACAAGATAAATGTACCGCTCAGCCAGGAATCCTCGAATAGATTCCCATTCTTTATACAACGAACGTAGATACACACGAGTATCCGAAAACTTGTTAGTTTCCTCAAAGGCAAGAATACGCGAATTCCACAGGAGATCAAGCGTCTCCTTGTTAGAATTTTTTCTAGGAGCCTCATAGCCACCTAGATACATCCCTAATTGCAAAATCTCCTCACGCAGATTCTGCAGTCTTTGAAACGAAATATCCCCTCGCATGCCCTACAATATGGCAAAAAGCATTGGGGAGTGGCAAGTGAAATTTTACAGATAAAATAAAAAAAGCCCTATCGAGGTTGATTCCTCAGGGGGGGGGGCACTGAGCCGCAGGCGGGGGCGGGAGCCGCGCCCTG
>JAZLHK010000022.1:0-4775 GCA_045616805.1 Fibrobacter sp. | reverse complement strand
GAGATGACCGGCGTCAGGTAGGCAAGATTGGCTACCACAGCCGTATTGCCGCGCGATAGCGCCATTGCCCAGGTCAGGTATGGAAAGGCATTGCATACGATGCCGTATGCCGCCATACCTGCCAGAATCGGCGCTGTCATGAGCGGTGTCTCCATGTGCCCCGTGGCGGCCGCCACGGCAACATAGACACCTGCAGCGACAAAGCCGGAAGCATGCGCCATGAATACGGCAATATCCGAATCGTATATTTTATCTGCCTTTTTTGCCTTTTTCTCAGCAAACTTTCCAAGAGTGCTGTAAAACGCATAGCTGAAAGCGGCAAGGACACAGAAAATGATACCGATTACGCTTGTGTTCCTGAACGCTTCCATACTTCCGTTTGTGGTTACGACCATAACACCACCGAACGAAAACAGAACGGCGATCAGTTTCGGAAAGGTGAAACGTTCTTTCAGAATAATGCTGGAAAGCACAATTATGAGTGCCGGCCAGAGATAGTTGATGACAAATGCCTGCTGTGCAGGAAGGCGTTTTGTACCGCTTAAAAGGAAGAGATTATAAAAGAGAACGCCCAGTGATCCGATCCCCGTCATGGCAAGAATCATGAGTTTTCCGCCATCATCCTTCCAAAGCTCTGCCATGTCTTTGAGTTTGCCTTTTTTCCATAGAAAGACGAGCAGGAAAACGGTTGCAAACCCGAGGGACAGAAGCAGTGTAAACATCGTATCTACGCCACTTAATAGCCCTTTTGATATTGATGAAATTGTACCCCAGCACAGCACTGAAACCAGTGCATACAGGTATTCTTTCTTCATTGTAAAGTATTTCCCCTTTACTTAATTGTCTTTTGCTATTTTTCAGTCGTCAGAAACGGCGCAGGTACGCCGTTTAGCGACGATAATTATTGATTAGAAACTGTAGTATTCCGGCTCCTGGCCAAGAACTGTGACAGATGCAGTTGCATCCTTGAAATAAAATACGATTGTATTGTCATCATCAGCTGAATACATACTCTGAAGTTCAGGGTATGCATCGAGCATATGCTTCTTTGCCTCGTAGCGATCGTCTTCCTGGAGTGTGCCGGCAACACGAACCCACTTCATCCCCTGGCATGCGCAGATTTCTGCCTTTGGGTTTTCGATGAGCTGCTTGTATACATCCTTAACCTTACCTGTCTGGATGTAAAGCTTGCCTTCAAAAAGGTCGATTGTGCCAAAAGGTCTTACGCGTGGCTGGTCGCCTTCTGTTGTTGCAAGGTAGTAAAGACCCATTTCCTTGAGAAGTTCATAGATTTCGTTCATTGTTTTTCCTCCTGTTAATGAATGTAATATCTATTTATTGCTTCGCCAATGCAAAGAAGAATGGCGAGAATTGAAATATTTGCCGCAAGGAACTTCGGCCATATGCCGCGGAGCGGCTTGCCGGCAAGGTCCTTGCCTGCGCTGAAGATCTTCAGCGCGATGAGGCTGGCGAGGCTGGCAATCGGCGTGCCAAGGCCGCCGATGTCAACGCCGAGCAGCAGCCCGTCTGCGTCGGCTGAGAAGCCGGCCAGGAGCAGTGCCGCAGGCACGTTGCTTATGGCCTGGCTGGCGCCGGCGCCAATGAGCAGCTCGTGCCCCTGCACGACGCTGCCTAGCGCGGTGGCCACCGCGTCAATGCGCGACATGTTTCCCGAGAATACAAAGAAACATACGAAAGTCAGTAGCAGTGCAAAATCTGCCTTAAGCAGCATTTTTCGCTTATAAACCAGTAATACGGCTATTACAGCGATGAGCATTGCCCACCATGGAATAACCCTGAAAACAACGAGCAGGCACACAACGAACAGCGCAAAGTAAACAAACATGTCGCGCCTGTCCGGCTCGGGCCTCTCGCCGAGGTACACCTGCAATTCCTCCCTCGGGAGAATTGCTGCCGTTAACCCGGCAACCAGCCCGAGCGAGACAAGCCAGATTGGAAGTGTAACCCTGATAAAATCAAAAACGGAGTAATCAAAATAAGAGAACAGAAACAGGTTCTGTGGATTGCCCACAGGTGTAAGCACGCTTCCCATATTGGCGGCTATCGCCTGAAGCACAACTATCCATGCTATGCTGCCTGTCTGCCCCGCCATGCCGAGTACGGCTATTGTGAAAGGTACAAACGTAAGCAAAGCCACGTCATTGGTGACAAGCATGGAACTGAAGAAGCAAAGTCCAATGAGGATTGCTCCCAGTACGCGCACATTGGAAGCCCTCGAGCAAAGCGCGTGTCCGAGTGCATCGAACACGCCGGCTCTGCGAACACCCGCAACCACTACCATCAGGCAGTAAAGAAGTGCCAGAGTCCGAAGGTCAAAATAGCCCAGGTACTCGGCATCCGGGTGCACAAAGCAGCAGCTTATCAGTGCCAATATAAATGAAACCGTAAGCACGGTTTCATTTTTTATGAAATCCCTTACCTTATTCATTGAAAACCCCGAAAAAATGTTTTTGAATAACCTTAATAATTGTATCAGTAAGGGCTTTCGTGTACAATATTTTTAATAATCCCAGGGAGCGTGAAACCAATGAATAATATTCCATCAATGGACCAATGGCTCAAAGAAGCCAAAGCACACGAATCCGCACCAAAATGCGGAATGTATCTTACACACAACGGCGTTGTACGTGAAGACGCCAAAGCGAAGGTTCGCTTTGGAGATGAGAACGCTCCACAGGTAACCGGCATGTACTTCTCCTATGACAAGGAAAAAGTAGACGCCGCAATCGAAGAAGCATACAAGATGCCGGGTATCTTCTATATCCGCACCTGGCTTGCAGAAGGCGAACTCAATGTTGGAGACGACATCATGTACGTTCTCATCGGCGGCGACATCCGTCCACACGTAGTAGACTGCCTCCAGTCCCTCGTTGGAACAATCAAAAACACCTGCGTAGTAGAGCAAGAGCACAACTAAATATATTGATTGCCAAAACACAGTCCGCACGACTTGTACTCCACAAATCGTGCGGACTTTTTGCGCCCTTCACCTACCCGCCCGCCACCTGCAAGCCAGGACAAACCTCAAACTCGCTCCACTCAAAGCTTGCAAGCCAGCTTCAGCCATCACGCCCCTGCTAGAGACCCGCTTCCCCGCCGCAACTGACACACATCGCCCCACACACGCGCTGGTTTCTGCACAGATTGCAAAAAAGCTCTTTTGTGCAGGCTATTTTTGCCCTTTTCGCGTCCAATTGCTGCACAAATCCAATTTTTTCTATTTCTTGCAGAAAAAATCACGCTTTTTCACATCCGGATTCTGCACGAATTCGACTTTTCAAATTTTATGCAGAAAAAATCGTGTCTCTCACAGCCCAATTTCTGCAAAAATCCCACTTTCTCGTTTTTTTGCAGAAAAAATCATGAATTGCCGCCGAGTTTTTCTGCACGTTTTTCACTTTTTCATTTTCGTGCAGAAAACGTCGCGCAATCTACGCAAAATTGTCTGCACAAATCGCAAATTTCCCATTTCGTGCAGAAACCAGCACGAAACTGCGGGGCTGGCGGCGAGGCGGCGGGTGCGGTGCGGCGGGTGCGGCGCGGCGGCGAGGCGGTGCGGCGGGTGCGGCGAGGCGGTGCGGCGGGTGCGGCGGGTGCAGCGCGGCGGGCACGGGGCTGGCGAGGCGGTGCGGCGGGTGCGGTGGCATAGTGGCGGTGGCGGCGGGTGCGGCTGTGCGGCAGTTGCGGGCGAGCAAGCGGAATCTGGATTAGATTTCAGTTCTAAAGTTGCGTGCAAAACCCAAAAGTCGCAAAAAAGCACGCAGCCTGGAGCCACGTTCAGCCCAAGTCCTGCGTGCAAAACCCAAAATCGCAATGCCACGCCAGCACCTCGCCCGCCCCGCCCGGAGTGCGGGTCACGCCTGCCCGCGGGCGCAAAAAAAGGGTCGAGACCGGGTGGTCTCGAGCCTTTTGCATTGCAATTATTCAGCGTCTTCAGGATTTTCCCAGTTATGCCATACATTCTGTACATCTTCATCCTCGTCAAACATGTCGAGCATTGTAGACATCTTCTTGATGGCATCTTCATCCTCAAGTCTTGTATATGTGCTTGGTACGGACTGTACTTCTGCCACTGCAAAAGTATAACCTGCAGCTTCAAGTGCATCGCGAACTGCTGAAAGTTCTGTAGGGTCTGTTCTTACTTCGAATACATCGTCATCATCTGAAAGGAAGTCAACAGCACCTGCTTCAAGAGCTGCTTCCATGAGAGTTTCCTCATCTACGTCTTCCTTTTCAATTGCGAGGATGCCATAGCGTTCAAAGAGGAAGCTTACGCAACCTGTCTGACCCATGTTTCCGCCGTACTTGTCGAAGTAGTGACGAACATTACCTGCTGTACGGTTTCTGTTATCAGTAAGTGTTTCTACGATAACTGCGATACCTGATGGGCCGTAACCCTCGTATACGATTTCTTCGTAGTTACTGGAATCTGTGTCGCCTGCTGCCTTCTTGATTGCACGTTCAATGTTGTCATTTGGAATATTGGCAGCCTTTGCCTTGGCAATTACGTCCTTAAGCTTTGAGTTAGAGGACGGATCAGGGCCACCAGCCTTTACAGCAACGGCAAGCTCACGGCCGATTTTTGTGAAAACCTTGGCACGAGCGTTGTCTTTTTCTCCTTTTTTACGCTTGATGGTACTCCATTTTGAATGTCCTGACATTCGATTGTCCTCCTTTTTAAAAGTTTAGTAAGTTCTGAAATATTATAAAGAGTTTATCTCTTCTTGTCTATCGTAAATTAACCGGAACAGTTC
>JAZLHK010000021.1:0-22091 GCA_045616805.1 Fibrobacter sp. | reverse complement strand
GATGGTTACCCCGTGAGCCAAAAGCAACTTGTATTAACAAGTTGTGTTGGCGAAAGTGAGGCGAAAGCCGAACGGTCTTTATGGGGCCGAGACTCGCGTAGCGCGGCTCGGTGAGCGAAGCGAATACAGCCCGACCCCGGCCTGTCATGAGCGAGCATACTGCTGGATTGCCGCGCTTCGCTCGCAATGACACAAGGCCGGGGGAACGCCCATGGCTTTTTATTAGAATTTCATTAGAAAAATGTTAAAGGATTTTCTAATGAATCCTTAATTGTTCTATAAGGGGAATTTTTGAGGCTCCTCTCTATCTTTGTCCTGTCCAAAATTCAATCCCAAAAAAGGAAGGACACGATGAAGAAACTTTTCAGATTTCGCAAGTCGCCTGTGAAGAGGGCCGTGTACAATAGCGAATACGCTCGCTATGTTTCCCACATTTCCCTGGAGCAGGTTTATGATAAGCTGAAGGCTTCGAAGCAGGGGCTTTCTGCCGAGGTGGTGGCTCACCGTCAAAAGAAGTACGGCAAGAATGTCATTGAACATGAAAAGCGTACGAATCCAACAAAACTTTTTATTTCGGCGTTCATCAATCCGTTCATTGGAATCCTTACGATTCTTGTGATTATTTCGTTTGTGATTGACGTGCTGATGGCGGAGGCAGGTGAGCAGGACTGGACGACGATTATCATCATCACGACCATGGTGATGTTCTCTGCCATTTTGCGTTTTGTTCAGGAGCTGAAGGCGGGGCGCAGTAGCGATGCGCTTTTGAAGATGGTGACGAATACTTGCTATGCGGAGCGTCCGGGTGGTGGCGAGATTCCTGTGGAGGAGCTGGTGCCTGGTGATTTGGTGTGGCTTTCTGCTGGCGACATGATTCCTGCGGATTTGCGCATTGTGGGTGCCAAGGATTTTTTTGTGAGTCAGTCTAGCCTGACGGGCGAAAGCGATAGCATCGAGAAGGTGCCGGACTTGCGTTCCCGTACGGATAACGAGGAGGGCAACGGCTCTGTAATTGATTTGCAGAATCTTGCCTTTATGGGTTCCAATGTGGTGAGCGGAACTGCAATCGGTATTGTGTATGCCACGGGGAATTCAACTTACCTGGGGACCATCGCGAAGTCCATTGCGGGGCATCGCGCTGAGACTGCTTTTGACAAGGGGATTTCGAAGGTTTCCCTTTTGCTGATCCGCTTTATGCTGGTGATGGTTCCTTTCGTTTTCCTGGTGAACGGAATTACAAAGGGCGACTGGTTCGAAGCCTTTATTTTCGCAGTTTCCATTGCAGTGGGGTTGACGCCTGAAATGCTCCCCATGATTGTGACGGCGAACTTGGCGAAGGGTGCTGTTCGCATGTCCAAGAAGAAGGTGATTGTGAAGGACCTGAATGCCATCCAGAATTTTGGGGCCATGAACATTCTGTGTACCGACAAGACGGGAACTTTGACCCGTGACAAGGTGGAACTGGTCCGTTACATCAATGCCGATGGCAAGGAAGACAAGGCCCGCCGTATTTTGCGCCATGCTTTCTTTAACAGCTATTTTTCTACGGGTATCAAGAACCTGATGGACAAGGCCATTGTGGAGCATGTCAATGAACTGGGCAAGCCCTTGGATGTTCTTGTGGAAGATTACCAGAAGGTGGACGAGATTCCCTTTGACTTTACACGCCGCAGAATGTCTGTGGTGGTGGAGGATCGTCAGGGCAAGCGCCAGATTATTACCAAGGGCGCCGTGGAAGAAATGATCAGCATCTGCTCCCACTGCGAATTGGATGGTCAGATTATTCCTATGACGGGCAATATGCGCACCATGGCCATGAACATTGTCCACGAGATGAATCACAACGGTATGCGTGTTCTTGCCGTGGCACAGAAGTCCTTCGTTGAAAAGGCCGGTGAATTTTCTGTGGATGATGAACAGGAAATGGTCCTTATTGGATACCTGGCTTTTTTGGATCCGCCCAAGGAATCCGCTGCCGCTGCTATTGAACAGTTGAATCAGTGCGGCGTAGAAGTGAAGGTGCTGAGTGGCGATAACGATGCGGTTGTGCGCACCATTGCAAAGCAGGTGGGCTTGAAGACTCCTGGTGGAAATGGTCGTGAGGAACTGCGTTGCGTTACGGGCCCTGCATTTGAAAAGATGACCGATGAGGAGAAGGTTCTTGCAGTCAATTACAACCAGGTTTTTGCAAAGCTTACGCCTCACCAGAAAACTGAAATTATCAAGCTGCTGCAGGACGCCGACAACACCGTGGGTTTTTTGGGAGATGGCATTAACGATGCCGCAGCACTACGCCAGTCCGACATTGGTATTTCCGTGGATTCCGCTGTGGATATTGCGAAGGAAAGCGCAGACATCATCTTGCTAGAAAAGGATTTAATGGTTCTTGAACAGGGCGTGATTTCTGGCCGCGAAACCTTCGGAAACATCGTGAAGTATATCAAGATGACTGCCTCATCGAATTTCGGGAACATGTTCTCGGTTCTTGCGGCCTCTGCGTTCTTGCCGTTCTTGCCCATGCTTTCGATCCATCTGATCGTGCAGAACTTGCTTTATGATATTTCTCAGACGGCAATTCCCTTCGACAGCATGGATAAGGAATTCCTGATGAAGCCCCGCAAATGGGACAGTTCGGATCTTTCCCGCTTCATGATTTTTATCGGACCGATTTCCAGCATTTTTGATATTGCGACTTATCTTGTGATGTGGTATGTATTTGGATGCCAGTCTCCCGAAGCTCAGACCCTTTTCCAGAGCGGTTGGTTTATCGAAGGACTGCTATCCCAGACACTCATTGTCCACATGATCCGTACCCGTCGCATTCCGTTCTTCCAGAGCACAGCTGCAAAGCCTCTGATGATCATGACCATGGTCATTATGGCTATAGGCGTTGCCATTCCTTTCAGCCCCTTCGGCGCATACATCGGCCTTGTCCCGCTGCCCCTCAGCTATTTCCCGTGGCTTATCGGCATTCTTGGCTGCTACTGCGTGCTGACCCAGCTGATAAAGACCTGGTACATCCGCCGCTTTGGCAAATGGCTGTAAGCTAGAAGACTGCAAGCTGAGTTGCTGAAAAAAACAGAAGGCCGGTTCCGAGAGGAGCCGGTCTTTTTACTATATTTACTTGCATCATGATCATGCAGGCGATTACAAGAAATGTTCGGCGTAAGCGCGGTTTGCTACTTGCGGCCTGCATCTTGTTCCTGGCAATATCGCTTTTTTCGAATTTCTACTTGCTGCAGGAATATAATCATGATTGCGTTGGCGATGATTGCCCGGTTTGTGCCCTTATCTATGTAGCGGAACAGAATGTCCAGCAACTGAATTCAGGGGCTGCCCCAAGTGTGGTACTGTTCCTTGCGGTTGTTGCAATTCTTGCTGCGACAAGCCTTTGGGCGAATCCGGTAGCCGCTTCTACTTTGGTATCAAAAAAAGTTCGCCTCGATAATTAGCCATAGAACCTTGTGCGCAAAAAAACTCCCAATGAATGTTGGGGTGTATTTGTTTTTTCAAAAAAGGTTCTACAAATGAAAAAGATTTTTCTCATGGCTTTGTCCATGGTATTTTTCGCTTGCATGTTGAGTGCTTGCGATTCCAAGAAGCAGGAAGCTTCTGCAACTCCTTCTGCACAGGCAAAAATCAAGGTGGTGGCTACCATTTTCCCGGAATACGACTGGGTTCGTGCTATTGCCGGTGCCACTGAAAATGTGGAAGTCACCTTGTTGATGGACAAGGGAACCGACTTGCACAGCTACAATCCTTCTGCCGATGACATGGTGAAGATTGCAGCCAGCGACCTGTTTATTTACGTGGGTGGCGAATCCGACGAATGGGTTGAAAAGGCTTTGGAAAACTCCGCAAGTCAAAAGCGCAAGGTAATCAACCTTGTGGAATCCCTGGGTTCCATGGCCAAGGAAGAAGTCCTTGTGGAAGGTATGGAAGCCGACGAACATGAGCATCACGGCGACCATGACGATGATCACGATGGTGACCATCATGCAGAACATCACGATGGTGACCATGATGGCGATCATCACGAAGAAGGCCCGGAATATGATGAACATGTCTGGCTTTCTCTGCGCAATACAGTTGTCCTAGTCCAGGTCATCGAAAAGCAGCTTTCTGAAATTGACCCTGCCCATGCAAGCACCTACAAGGCAAATGCCGAAGCCTATATCCAGAAGCTTACCGCATTGGATGGCGAATTCAAGAAGGTTGTGGAAGGCGCTAGCGTCAAGACTCTTCTGTTTGGCGACCGTTTCCCCTTCCGCTACTTTGCCGATGACTATGGCTTGACTTATTTCGCCGCCTTTGCCGGCTGCTCTGCCGAAAGCGAAGCCAGCTTTGAAACCATCGTGTTCCTTGCCAAGAAGGTGGATTCCCTGGGTCTCAAGAATGTCATGACCTTGGAAAAGTCCGACGGTAAGATCGCAAGTACTATTGTCCAGAATTCAAAGGCCAAGGACCAGAAGATTCTCGCCCTGAATTCCATGCAGTCCGTGACCGCAAAGGATGTTGCCGACGGTGTAACTTACCTGTCGCTAATGGAAAGCAATCTGGCTGTTCTCAAGGAAGCCCTGAAGTAAAAAGTTGAGGAAAGATGCCTTTAATACAATGCCAAGATCTGGTTTATGGTTTTAACGGAACGCCTGTTACGCCGCCATTGAACTTCTCAGTTAACGAGGGTGATTTTCTCTGCATCGTGGGGAAGAATGGCGCGGGCAAGTCAACGCTTGTCAGGACCCTGCTTGGGAAGCATCCTGTAATGGGCGGGACCGTATTTGTAGAACGCGAACCGGACCAGAGTGGCATTGGGTATCTTCCTCAGCAAACTCCTGTTCAGCGGGATTTCCCTGCATCCGTGAAGGAGGTGGTTCTTTCCGGATGCATTGCCCGCACGGGATTGCGTCCGTTTTTCAATAAATCGGAAAAGCAGATGGCGCTTGATTGCATGAAAAAGTTTGGGATAGAAAATTTGCAGAAACGCTGTTACCGCGAACTTTCGGGCGGCCAGCAACAGCGCGTGCTTTTGGCGAGGGCCTTCTGCGCCACCCGTCGCATTTTGCTTTTGGACGAACCTACGGCGGGCCTTGATTCCACAATGACGGAACGCTTTTACGAACTTCTGAAATCTGTGAACGAAAAGGATGGTGTGGCAATCGTCATGGTGACTCACGATATTTCTGCCGCGAAGTCCATGGGCTCTCATATTTTAAAAATCGGGGAAAAGCCCCAGTTCCTTTCACGCGAATTTTTCGGGGAGTTGAATCTTGATTGAACTGATTGAAAAACTCCAGCTTTATTTTAGCTACCCCTTTGTGTGCTACGCCTTGATTGTGGGCGTTCTCATTGCTCTGTGTTCTTCTTTTTTGGGCGTGACCCTGGTCTTGAAAAGGTACTCCTATATTGGCGATGGTATTAGCCATGTGGCTTTTGGCGCCATGGCCATTGGCGGAATTTTCCACTTGACCAACAACATGCTGATTGTGCTGCCCGTGACGATTTTCTTTGCGGTGCTGCTCCTTTGTTCCGGGCAGAATGCAAAGATAAAAGGGGATGCAGCCATTGCCATGATTTCTGTGGGTTCCCTTGCGATAGGGTATCTTTTGATGAACATCTTTTCTACTTCGGCAAACTTGTCGGGCGATGTGTGCAGCACGCTTTTCGGCTCCACCTCCATTCTGACATTGCAACAGTACGAAGTGTGGCTTTGCCTTGTTTTGTCTGTTCTCGTTGTCGGAATTTTTCTTTTCTTCTACAATAAAATTTTTGCAGTCACCTTCGATGAAAACTTTGCAGAAGCAATTGGCATCAAGGTGAAAAAATACAACCTGCTCATTGCCATAATCATTGCGGCAATCATTGTCCTTGCCATGAATCTGGTGGGCTCCCTTCTGATTTCTGCGCTGGTGATTTTCCCGGCGCTATCGGCAATGCGAATCTTCAAAAACTTCAAGGCGGTAACAATATGCTCAGCAATATTCTCCGTAGTTTGCGCGGCTTCTGGAATCATCATTTCCATTCTCGCAGGAACTCCTGTGGGGGCGACCATCGTAGCCATCGACATGATTGCCTTTGGCATCTTCTGGCTCGTGGGCCTAAAAAAGTCGGCTTGACGCTCGGCCTTTCAGCTGCGTTATTTGTAGCGCTGCCGTTTTTGGCGACGCCCTCTTATGCAGCCCAAAAAATCGACGTGGACTTGACGAAATTGAGCAAGACCATGGTTTACGCGGAAGTCTATCACATGGTTTCAAAGCCCGAAGATTATGTCGGTAAAATTGTAAAAGTTAAAGGTGTCCTTGCCGTTGCACAAGATGAAGACACCGGAACTTATTACACGGCTGTTCTAATTGCCGATGCCGCCGCCTGTTGCCAGCAGGGTCTGGAATTCGAGTGGACCGGACACAAGTATCCAAAGGACTTTCCAAAGGTAGGAAGTAAAATTTCCTTGACTGGAAAATTCACCACCTACGAAGAAAACGGCATGACCTACATTCGCATTGTGACGGATAAACTTCACTGGTAAAGGGAGTTACCCGCTCTTACTTTATCGCTTTCCCGTCGCTGAAGGCGTTGCCGATGCGCTCTCCGATGGAGTAGTAGCCGTGATTGGCTGTGTCGTAGCAGATGGGGTTCAGCTTTTTCACATCCACCTTGCCGTTTACATCCAGGATGGATTCGTCGGCGGTGACGTTGACGATTTCGCCCAGCAAAAGTTCGGGCTCCTCGGCGTAGCTCACGAACTTGCATTCCAGAGTCAGGGGTAGTTCTGCGATGAGCGGGGCGTCCACATGTTCGCTTTTGACGGCGGTGAGGCCGGATTTGGCGAATTTGTCTGCAACTTTGTGACCGCTGGCGATTCCCAGGTAGTCAATGGCCTTGATGTCTTTTTCGGTAGCCATGCTGACGGTAAAGAATTTGCGGGCCTTGATGTTGTCCATGGTCTTGTGGCTGTTTGCCACGTAGATGGCAATCTGGTTCATGTCGCTGACGCTGCCCCAGGCGGCCACCATGGCGTTGGCGGAACCATCTTCGTTGTAGGTACCGATAACCAGCACAGGCTGGGGATACAAATAAGGCTTGACGCCAAGATCTTTACGCATAGAAACTCCTGTTTTACGGGAAATATATAAAAAGGCTCGGCATCAAGATTTTTGGTATGGGCGTTCCCCCGGCTCCCGGGACTTGTACAAAGGACCCGCCGCCGGGGTCGGGCTATACTCGCTTCGCTCACGGAGCCTTGCCTTGCAAGTCTCCGCCCATACGGGTAACTATCCCTAACGCAAAATCAGATTAAAAAAACAACCTTGGTTATTTAAATCGTTCATCTTCCTCAATCAATTTATAATACGGCATATCTCTCATAAAAACCGGAGAAAATGTTCCAATCTTACAGATGCTTTCAAATTTATTGGCTTGGCTGATAAATTTTTGATATCGGTCGTTATCGGGATCTAGTCCAAAAATCGAGTTCATATCGGCATTTTTTACAGTTCCAACATTGTGAATAACCCAACTCTTGATAAAAGATGAATAATCTTCATCAGCCTTGAAGTCAGAAAGGTTTTGTGTAGACAGTATCATTCCCACACCAAACATTCTGCCTTCGCTTATTATCTTCCTAAGCGAATCATATTTCATTTTCATAAATTGATGAGCTTCATCAACCAGAATCATCGCTCTAAGTTGTCTAAATTCACCTTCTGTAGCACTTTCTCGAAGTTGTTTCATCTCTGCGTAGAACAAATCCAAGATTAACGAAACAATGAGTTTTTTGACACTATCTTCGTATAACGTGAGATCAATAACTCTCACTCTATCGAGCCATTCAAAAAGCGAAACGCAACTCGAAGCATCATCTGTAAACAGCTGATAGTCATTTAGCGTACTAAAAATTTTATAGGCTTTATCCTTTGCGTCATTATTTGCAAGATAATAATCAACAACATCCTGCATAGTTGGAGGATTAATATGCCAAGTTGAAGAATTCTTAGTAATTCCCACGGATTCATACGTGGCTTTTATTGCATCTTTAATGATCTGAGATTGAACATCTCCAAGACCAAAAGATTTTGCCATAGAATCAGCAATTGTCCCTGCGGTTCTCGCAGGTAGATTCATTGATTTGCTGTCCTCAGTAACAACTAGTTTCAACGGATTGAACGGGAAACTAAACTTAAAGCAGCTACCACCAACCTTACTTAAGAAAGTTTCATCATTATAGTCTCCTTTATAGTCGAACACCAACATTCCGACGGGAGACTTATTGACGTTATTAGAAGACTCTTTACTAAACTGAGCTATAACAGATCGAGCAAATTGTGTTTTTCCCGTACCCATAGTACCAATAATACCCATATTAGGATGAGTAACTTTGCTGGTGTCATTGGGATATAAGAAAATCTTTCCACTTCCTTTCAATGGAGTGCCTATCAATAATTGAATTCCATATTTCTCAATCTGAGATTTATCAGCGACATTTTCATCTTTCGAAACTTTTACAACGTCACTATCTGCTGAATCATGTCCATTTTTATCAGGGGATTTATTCATGATTGAACTTCCTGACACAATATCCTCAGCTTCTTCATTTTCTGCCTGCGATTCTTGTGAATCACCATTAAATGAAGGAACTAAAGTATCATCATCTTCATCTTCTTCAAGATATAATTCCGCATCAGGAATGTTTTTGCTTATGTTATTGAAGCAATTATGAAATTCTTCATCAGCATCAACTTCCTTAGATAAGAACGAATCTTCTTCTAATGGCAAGCCTTCAACAAATTTGAAACATTCATTTTTATTCAAATTGATGTGACTAATAGGTACACAATCAATCACTGCTGTTTGAATATGATTTGCGTCAGAGTTAAACGTAACCAAAGCAGCGACACCTGATGTTTCGTTAGGAAGTTTCTCAGGTATAACATAGTTTCCGTTCAAAAGATCAAACCTAAACGATTCAATTATCTTAAAATCACCCTCAGACAAAAGGTTGTTTGCCTTGAGTTTCTCTGCATTTGCTAAGAATTGAGAAGCGAAGAACGTCTTGTAAACCTTCTTTACAAAATGAATTTCTTCCCCAAATAGTTTTTTTCTTAACAAATTGTAAGTATTTGCAACTTGAATTTCTCCCTTTTCGGAGAGATTTGAGTCGCCGTATTTAACTTCAACAGGATAGAAATATAAGCAAGGTGATTCACTCGAATAGTCTAAACCCATCATCAGTAGATCATCCGACAGAGGACCTTTAGAATTTAGTCCTTTAGCGGTAAATATGTACTCTTTTGGAAGCCCAATTGAACCTGAAACTCGAAGAATTTCATCTAACGACACAGGAACCCACACAATGCCTTTATTTCCCTTAAGGAAAAGGCCCATAACATTAACGGTAGCAACGAGGCTTATCTTCTCTTGGACTTGATATTTCTGTTCATTTGCAACATTCATCAGCCATCTTCCATTGAGGCTGTTGAAGCAAGCAAACATATTTGCCGCAAATTTTTCTTTGTCGATAGAACTCTTTAGATGTTCGTCAAAAGAATTATAGATCAGTTCATTATATCGGTCAGTATGAGTGGTTACTGTTATGCTATCATACTTAGCATTTATTGTATACTGGTCTGTATAGTGAATAATGTATACATCTTTTTGCTTGTAGAAAAAATCTAGATCAACCTCTGGATTCAGGAATGTTACCCAGTTAGACGTTCTATAGACATCTTGCAACAATTTTTTATCATCAAACTTGTGAACTTTTGCAATACATCTATTAAATTGAAAACCCATATGAAGACCATTCTGTTTTTCAACAGTGTACATTTCATTCATGGCCTTAGCAACATCATATATAACGGAATGGTTATTTCGTACACCCTTTGTTCCATAGCCCAAAATATACTGAGAGCCTTCATTTTTGGTTGAAGGAATTGAAATCAAGCCACTTAACGAGAGCTCCGTACGAAGAGTTTCCGTATTGGGGTATGATTCAATGATGTCATTGTGGCTATAATACTCACTATTTGTGTCCATTTGATAAAAAGCGATATGGCTATAGTTTATATCATTTTCATCTACGGAATCCTTTATTTCGTGTTTAAAGAAGGACACTCTAGTAAACAGAATATGAATAATTTCACGGCTGGTATATTTTTCCTTGCCGTCTATTTTTATTTTCAAACGTTGAAGCTCATTTACGATGTAATCATCAGAGCCTAACCTGTTTAGTTTTTCATAAAAAGACTCTCTATATATATTCTTTACATATTCGTGAAGCTCGATTTTCTGGACAAGATTGCCATTGTCATTTTGACATTGTTGTATAATGTATTGAATTATCCCCTTGATAATATTGGTGTCATCTGAAATTCCAAAGGTATTCAGTATTATGGGGCATTCCTTACTCTTAAACAGATATTTAAACTGTGTCAAAAAAGCATTCAGTTTGTCTTTGACCATTTGCGTAGCAATATTATACGTATGGTTCTGATCAAAGTTCTTTACACGACCATAAAAAAGCCATGTTTTAAAATCTTCCGCACATTCATCCATTTGCGGACAACATGTGGTACCATTAATCGACAAGAATGGGATCAGATAATAAGGACCGACAAGTTTTAAAATGCCTCTATGAGACTCTTTTCCATCATAATTATCTCTGAACGAAAGCATAAAGGCAACGTTAATCGGATGTAACGGAGACAACCACACATCACCATTCGCGCACTCCACAACACCCAATTTTGTAATTGAATGTTGCTTTTTTGTCACATTAGAGCCTGGTTCTATTTCAGAAACAGAATGAAGCACTGCATCCAAATATTCTTTATACAATGATGCAATTTCATCATCTAGATATGACAATGAAGGAATCGTCCCAACACGTTGATAGTATGAATAAATCTTATTAAGGCAACTAGATATCTCACCATCAAGATCCAATTCTTCCTTGGTATACGAACTATTTTCGCTGTAGTCTTTTATATACGAAGCTTTATCCTGTATGATGCTATTTTCTAAAACCAACAAATCTCTAAAACGACCTTCCGATGTAGAATACTCGATTGTTTTCGACTTGTTGGAAAGGACTGAGTAATTTTGATTTCGAGCATCAAAGAAAGACTCCTTGTTTGTCCAAACATATTCAAAGAAGTCTAACGGCTGTTTCGGGAGGACCTTTGCATTGTCAAAATTAAAAGTCATTTTGATCTTTCGGCCACCAAAATCAACATCAACATTTTTCTTTGTATCTTCTATGTCATCATTTTGAAGAATTATTTTGCAATCATCGTCCCATATAATTTCTTCTTTTGGATTAACAAAATCTGACGATCCATTTCCTATAGCCAATGAATCAACATCCTCAGGAACAGTTACAATCAAATCTCCTTTAGCAGAAATTTTCGTATATTTCGCAACATTATCGAAAACAGACTTATTTACAGGCAATTTCAGAAAGGAAAAAGAATGCCTATTATCGCCTTCTCCGACAAAAAAGTTCACAACCTTATCACCTATGGATGGTAAAGCAGAACGATCTCTCGTTTTTATTTTATTATCGCTGATTTTGTCTTTGACAACCTTATTAAATTCAATTTTTGCGGATACGGTCGTATCATTATGGCAAATGATATAATAGCTTGTTGATTTTTTCTTACTACTTGGACCAGGGATGTAGTAATAATGGTCGTCAGAAAGTTCATTGCCACTTTGGTCAAAAAATGAAACCTTTAATTTCGCTAAGTTTGCGGTTGCGTTTTTCTTATCAACACTTTTTTTGATGTCAAAGAAATCAATGTTTTGCCAACTATCGGGATTTGCGGCGATATGTCTTGACATTTTCTCATCGAAATACTTGCATAGCGATTCTTCTTTATCATCGTCATCAGGATTTGAAATAATAGTATTTACAACGCTGTAATAATACTGATTTTCTTCAATCCTTTTTTTGATCTGTGTATCTTTGAAATCACTTTTAAAAATCACCGAATCGTTAAAATACTCGAGCTTATTAAAGGAGCCCTTAATAGTTTCAGACTCCAAAACATTCAGCACGTCTTCAAAATCAAACAAATCGCAGCTTTCGTTCTCTATTTGAGTAGCAATTTTATCAAGGGTCTTCTTAATGTATTCACTCTCGTATCTAGGAATGCTTATTGAGTTAAGTTTTTTATTGATGTATTTCTTTATTTCCTTTGCACATAAAGGATATCCAGCATTTTCTAAGTTGACGCTCGCAGTAGAGAGAGTGTCAACGGCCGCATTATTTGAAAGAATAAACAATGTAGCGTATTTTTCGTACTTCTTCCCTGCATTTACGCTATTTCTTATTGTTGGTAAATACTCCTTTCCTGAGTCAACATCGGCAATAATTAAAGGAACAGAATCGCCATCATCATCCGCATCAAACTCTGACGTTTCATACCTATCAATCTCAGCATTTTTCATTCTACCTTCATAAATACCAGAAACAACCAGTTTCTTGCTATGAGGAGATGCGGCAAAAGCCTCAACAATACCCTTTCTGTGTGCGTTATTTTCAATGACTAAACTGTAATGTTCTCCGGCTTTGGCTATTTTCTCGGAGAAATAGTCTACAAGAATATTATCTACAATGTACTTATAAAATGATGTGGACATACTGGGCTTCTCCCGAGTCACTTTTTCTTTCAAGAATGTTTAATTTTAAAAGTTCATCTTCAATAGCTTGTTTTGTATGAAGATCAAAACAAATACCATATTCTCTAAATTTTGAATAAAGGTCCTTTAGTTTTATTCTTTCTTCTTTTGAAACCATTGCGATAAGGAATGTAAGCAATTCATTATCAAGAACAAGAACCGAAGAGCCTCGCCCTTGTCGAATCTGCAAAAGTCTGATTTTTAGCAAACTGTTAACTCGTCCCAGCATTTTTCCTTCATATTCCTTTGAAAGCAATTTTTTGCACAATTTTTCAAAGGTTTTCACAAAGGGTTCATAAGAATCAACATTGGTGTCAGGAAGGTCTGCGTCAGAGATTTTTTTGCTGGTTTCTCGATTGTTAATCAGTTCAACCTTCTTGTCTTTGTAGTAATCAAGAATTTCCTTACATTGTTTCTTTTGATGATCATCAAAAGAAACTTTTTTCAGTTCTTCTAAAATATCGGCATATAAGCCTGTTGGTTCATGATCCTGCTTTACCAAGGTATTTAGCATATCCGCACACTGCAATCGTCCAAATAGTTTTTCAACATACTGTTTGGACATTTTTGCACTCCAGCCCTGAGTTATCACATCTCTTTTTTGTGATGCAGATTCCTTACTAAGAATAAAAAACAGGGGCTCCGGAGTTGTTAAATCGGCATCTAATTTTTCAGCGTTAAGCTTTATAATGGTTTGGACAATTGAATAACAAGCATAAAAATACAAGAAGAGATCTATGTATTTCAGTATCACATAATCTTCTTTACTTGTAAACCATTGAATATCTGCGCTAAACTGCTTTTTGACAAACGGAAGAATATAGTAGTTGGGGTTACTACCATCGCTAGTAAAGTCTTTTGAGTTAAGAGCTTCCTGAATAGATCTGCTGAATAAATTGTTTTTGGCATCCCTTGCTTTTAGAGATACCTCTGGGTCCTTCATTGAAAAAATATACTCTGCTATTTTTTTCTGACCATCACCGTATTTGCTTAAAGTCGACTTATTCGCTTTTGTCTGCAAGGGAATAAACTTCAAAAATGATGTATCAATGGGAATAAATGTACCTTGAGCATTCATCAAATCTTGCATTATATCCGCAAACTTCGAAATTTTCTCTGGAGTCAACTGGTTTTTTTGCAGGTGTTCTTTGACGTGTTTTTCAAGGTCATTCTCGTAATCTTGAATCGGTCTACAATTAGATTTTTCGCACAAACGGAAAAATTCACCCGTAATGCCTTTTAGACTACAGGAATTATCAAAGTTAGATGTCGACGGATTTGAGGTAAATGGAAGTATGTCAATTGATTCGCGAAAACGGTCGACGAATTTTCCATTTTGCTCATATCGTTCTTTTAAAGCATCAAAATTCATATTACTCCATCTTCAATAGACCACTTTTCTTCATACTAAAAGTCGTTTTCTTATTTTCATTGTCCATAATGAAAACTTTCGTATCAGCCGAACTATACTGAGAAATCTTCCGGATAAAATTGCTAAATGACAAGTTTTTTTCACCTTCGTAAGTCGTCGCCAACTTGCCGCTTTTTAGTTCGCACAAATGTTCAAAAAGATGGTAGTCAATACCTAGGGGCACCTCCTCACCCTTAAATATCCAGTTCATCTTTATTTTGCGTTCGAACAAATGCGGTTTTTCCGAGTCGAATTTAGGATCAAAATCAGGTTCTTCAAAATCAATGGATGCAAAAATTTTGTACTTACGCCCTTGAATATTTAGAGGAATGCAGTTACTTTCCGAAAAATACGATCCGTAATGCCGTGGAATAGCATCGCGAACAAGAGTTTCTAAATCTTCAAATGTGAGATTGTCGTTTTTGTAGTATCCAACTAAATTTTTTAGAAAATCCTTATATGCACATGATTCTGAGTGATACTCAAGCAGATGTTTTATTCTGAAAATCAAACAAGAAGTCTCAACAGTTTGCTTTTGATTGAAACATTTTGTCAACAACATTTCTAGTCTATGTTTTAAATCAGAGCTAACATACTCTAGATTTAGAGACAAATCATTTAAAGAAGACGCCGCATGCAAACACGAAAGTGTTCTTTCGTGTTCAACGTTACTGGTGTTTAATGGATCTAATGCAGACAATGCTTTCTGAACCTTATTTTCAGAAGAATTATAAACTAGCGTCGGCAACAAAGAATTGAAGATGTGTTCCTGCTCATTAAAACTACGCCATTTTGGGAACACCAAAATGGAATGAATGAAGTCAAGAAATTCTCTCGGAGTTATAGTTAAATCAAATCTGACAATGGCTTCAATAATAAGCTTTACGATGGTTTCTTGAATCCCCTTATTGCGCAGCATCTCATAATTAACCTGCACAGGGTCAATTGAATGAGGATCAGAGAGTTCTAAGTCTTTTTTATAAGCGTAATAAAACGGATTCTCTTCCGAGGCCACGGTAATCTTTTGCAGTATTTGTGACATGAAAAAGGAATTAACTGGATACTCTATTGTCGCATTCAAATTGAGTTCAAAAGACTGTTGATGAGCTAAAGAAATAATTCTTATCTTTCCGTTACCAACAGATCCGTCAATGAAGTTTTTTTCTACAAGGTCTTTAAGCTGATTGAAGTCTTTTCCAAAAGATTCCTCTTCTATAAGGTCCAGTAATTTACCTTGATTTATTGCGATGACGGTTTTATCATCACATTCAGAGGATAACAAAATATCTGAAAAATTTTCCAAATTGTATTTTAACGTATCAACAGCGCTCATTTCTGGTGAGCACCCTTCTGTCGCATCATTGATAAAATTAAAATCACAAAATGCTTTTTCACTGCGTAACTGGCTGATAATGTGAGATTTACCATCGCCAGCACTTCCTACTAGCAATAACAGACCTCCATTTAATGAGTTTATGTCTTTAAGATTTTCTTTTATCACATCCTCTACAGGACGTTTGACGTGCAAATACGAATCCAACTCGTTAAGGCTATTTCCATTCTGAACAGCCTCCTGAGAGCCTCGACTCAGGCGATTTAATTTACGGATAAGATTTGTTTCTCTCATACAGCAGAACTCGTTTATTTGTTAAAACAAATGAAAAAATCAAAGATTGTAATTGTTGTAGCTTAGATCAAAATACATTTGGGCGATATCGGGATGCTTTTTTTCGAAATCTTGTAAAGCGGCCATTGCGGAGCATAATGTTTTTTTTGTTTTATGTCTTTTCTGGTTTGCTTCGCAAAATTGTCTAAAACTCATTTTTTTGAAAATACTGGGTTGATTGCACCATCTGGCTATTGTCACATACATGCCTTTATATGGAGATACTTTCCATGGTGTGTCATTTTTGTTTCGATAGCGCATAATATACGGCAAACATTTATATCGCATCAACAATTCAATACGAAGAAAAATGTTTTCAATATCTTTTTCATCTGTACTTTCAAAACCTACCAGTACATAGAATTTAATGTTCTTTGTATCTGAATATTTTCGAATCATTTTCAGTTTCGATTCGATCAGTTTATAATCACTTGTTTTGTCAAATGCAAAGGTATAGTCACCATCATATTTAACATTAAATAGAATCTTGCATTTTTCATCAGTTAATAGGCGTTCGTCAAGTCCCTGTTTAAACTTAAACGGCTTGTCCGTTGCAATTAATTGCTCAAGCAACTGCTTCCAATTAGGCCCGCCTAAAAAATTATCGTCGAGAAGGCATATCTTCTTACGGTCTTTATCAAGAAATTCTTCTAATGGACTATGACAAAATACATGATCATACTTTTGATTCACACAAAATGGACACTTTCGGAAGCATCCTCGGCTTAGGAACCCGATACTATAATCGGTATATTCCTTGAATTGGGCCATAAAATTTGATTTTTTGAATTCGTCCCCATTTGATTCCGCAAGATTTTTTGCTTTTTCAACTTCCTCAGCAATCCAATTGTCATACAAATGGTAATCTGGGCAAACGTGTTCTACTGCTTTCGGTAAATTCGGAGCTTTGTCAAAATGAAATCCTGTCCCCCCATACTCTACATTTGGCATATTCAAGACTTCAGGAGGACATATGGTATCGGTAAATACCTTTGAAATATAAACTTTGTCGTATGTATTTAGCCTTTCATAATCTGTTTTTAGAACGACTGTGTCACCTTTATTTTTATGATACGCAGAAATCTTTTCACACACCAAATTGGGGAACCTATGCTTTGTTCTCCCTAACAAATCTGCGTCAATCACGGCAATACTTAAGTGACGCTTTTTCTTACTTTTACGTTTAGGCATTATTTTGTGAAAGAGACTAGTTTCCAGGTGAAGAATAAGGGTAAAACTCAACGAGTTTCAACTCCTGTCATACATTCTTTCACGTATTTTCTGAAAACAAGAAAGGCGTGAGGTTGAATGCACTTACCATCTGGAGGCCTAGACTGCCCGAATACGACAAGCGCAAACAACCCACGCCCCAAAAGCATACCGAAAATCTCGGCAGCAGACGCCAAAGCATCTAAAGGGTCGCATTGCGTACAGGCAGATCTACTAAATATGCATATAGCAAAACGATGCCATTAAGCAAAGCCTAATAGCAAGCGTGAGCGTTCGCCTCATTCTCCGTATTCATGAAAGTGTCTAGTTTCCAGATGGAGAACAAGAGCAAAAACTCAATATTACAAGTAAAAATATAACTATTCCTGAATGTCAGTAGGTGTCACTCAAAATTTTTCAGCGCCCTTATTGCCCATTTTTTATAAAAATGGCTCTGTCAAACTAGGGAATATAATCTCACCTCGATCGTGTACAACGACTTGACACAATCTAAAGTTTAGTGTACATTTGTGTATATGGATAATAAAAAAGAAATTGCCGTTTTCAAGACCGATGACGAATCTATCAACGTTGAAGTTTTTTTTGAAGACGAAACTGCATGGCTTTCTCAAGACCAAATGGCTCAATTGTTTGGAAAGGCTAAATCGACCATCAATGAGCATATAAAGAATGTTTTTTCGGAAGGTGAACTCATGGAAGATGTGGCTGTTCGGAAATTCCGAATCACCACTCAGCATGGTGCCATGGAAGGGAAAACTCAGTCACATGAGGTCAATTTCTATAATCTTGATGTTATTATTTCCGTCGGCTATCGTGTAAAATCCTTGCGCGGCACCCAATTTAGGCAGTGGGCGACGAAGCGCCTAAACGAGTACATTCGCAAAGGCTTTACCATGGACGATGAACGCCTGAAAAAACTGGGTGGAGGCGGTTACTGGAAGGAACTTCTTGAACGCATTCGAGACATTCGGGCAAGTGAAAAAGTATTCTACCGCCAGGTTCTAGATATTTATGCAACGAGTATTGATTACGATGCTCATTCAAAAATCTCTTTGGAATTTTTCAAGAAAGTCCAAAACAAGATGCATTTTGCCGTGCATGGGCAAACCGCCGCTGAGGTTATTTACAATCGTGCCGACGCAGAAAAGGCGTTTATGGGACTTACTACGTTTTCGGGCAATAAGCCCTGTTTGCAAGAAGCTTTGATAGCCAAGAACTATTTGAATGAAAAAGAACTCCGCATAATGGGACAACTTGTATCTGGTTATCTTGATTTTGCAGAACGCAAGGCAGAGCGCGAAGAACCTATGACTATGGCAGACTGGTCAAAACATCTTGACCAAATTTTGACAGCGGGTGGGGAAAAGCTCTTGCAGGGCAATGGCACAATATCCCATGAACAGGCTGTAGAAAAGGCAACCGACGAATATAGGAAATTTCAACAAAAGACCTTGTCGTCTGTTGAAAGTGACTTCTTGAATTCGATTAAGTCTATCGAAAAGAAGGTTAGGTAGATAGCCTGTTTTTCGCGATTTCATTTGCCTCGGTTTTTTACATAAAAGATGAAAATATTGACTTTTTTTTATTCTCGCCCTTGTTTTTCGTTTTTAATGTTCGTATATTTACGAACAGAAGAAAAAACTTGTTAAGAAATTTTGGTATGGCGCAAAAAAAGTATTGTGAAGAAACCGAAAAACTGGCACGTATCGCCAAGGCTCTTGCACACCCGGCACGCATTGCCATTATGCAGTTTTTGGCCAAGCGTGAAACCTGTTATTTTGGCGATATTCACGAGGAATTGCCCATAGCAAAGGCGACAGTCAGCCAGCATCTGAAAGAGCTGAAGGAGGCGGGCTTAATCCAGGGCGAAATCGAAACGCCTAAGGTAAAGTACTGCATCGATCCAGAAAACTGGAACCTTGCCAAAGCACTTTTCAAGGATTTTTTCAATATGAAACTTTGCAAGAAAAATTCTTGCTGTAAGTAAATTGAAAATGTCAAAGTCCCTGCCTGGCAGGGATAAATTTTTAACCTTATTGTTCGTTGTTTTACGAAAAACGAACTTAATCAAATCGCACTTAAATGTGCATAAAAAGCGGCTCGCCGCAAAGGAACGCAAAATGAAAGACATCAAGATTCTCCTCAAGGAATGCAAGTGCAGCCAGTCTTTTGCCGAGACTGTGGAACGTGTCATCAAGGAAATGAACATCGAGGCAAACGTCACCCGCATCGACAACATTCTCCAGATGCTTCAGTATAACATAATGACTTTGCCCGCCATTGTCGTTGACGAAAAAGTTGTAGCCAAGGGCAACATCAGCGAAGACGAAATCCGCAAAGTTCTTGGATAGGAGTCATCTATGAAAAAACTCCTTTTGATTCTCCTGTTTTTTGCCTCGGTACTTTTTGCTCAGGGCCCTGCCGTAGAAGTGCTTTACTTTCACGGAGCGCAACGCTGTATCACCTGCCGCAGCATAGAAAAACTTGTTGGCGAAGTTTTACGCGAGGACTTTTCAAAGGAAATGAAGTCGGGTAAAATTGCCTTTAAGGTGGTTGACATTTCAGAACCAGAAGGTGAAAAAATAGCCGAAAATTACAAGGTAACGTGGTCTTCCTTGTTCGTGAACAAGTGGGAAGGTGCTAAGGAATCCAGAAATAATCTGACGCAGCTAGGTTTTACCTATGCCAAAAATCAGCCGACAGAATTTAAGAAACGCTTTATAGAGATCGTGGATGGATTACTTAAATAGCCTTCTTGAAAGCAGTCAGCTTCCCTTTTTTACTGCGGTAATTTTAGGATTGTTGACAGCGGTGTCGCCTTGCCCGCTATTGACAAACGTTACCGCAGTAGGATTCATTAGCAAGAAAGTTGAAAAATCTAGTGCGGTTCTTGCAAGGGGCCTTTGCTACGCTCTTGGCAGAACCATTGGCTACAGCTTCCTTGGAATTGTCTTGATTGCGATCCTTCGCAAGGGTGGTGATGTTTTTGACATTCAAAAAGCGGTAAGCCACTTTGGTGAAACTGCGCTTGGGCCGGCCTTGATTATAATCGGCTTGTTCATGCTCTTTGGACATTTTATTCCCTTGCCGAGCTTTGGATTTAAGGGGGTTGACGAAGGCAAATTTTCTGGCCGGTTGAACAACGGTCTCGGCGCATTGCTGCTTGGCATTCTTTTCGCCATGGCTTTTTGCCCGACAAGCGGCATGCTTTATTTTGGGATGCTGATTCCAATGTCGGTGACTAGTGCTGAGGGATATTTTTTACCGATTGTTTTTGGCGTAGCCTCTTCTTTGCCTGTGGTCCTAATCGCCTTTGTTCTTGCCTTCTGCATAAATCGCCTCGGGCAAACTATGGGGAAAATAAAGACCTTTCAAATTTGGTTTAATCGAATTGTTGCGGTACTTTTTTTATTTGTCGGAATTCTAAAAACTTTCGCAGGATTTTAACTTATGAAAATTCTAATCCTTTGTACAGGAAATCGTTGCCGAAGCCAGATGGCGCAAGGCATTCTTCAAAATCTTGATGCATCGCTGAACGTGTGTTCTGCAGGTGTAAAACCCGCTCAAGAGGTCCACCCGCTAGGCGTAAAAGTGATGGCGGAAATTGGAATCGATATTTCAAAGCATTTTCCAAAACACGTGAATCAGTATTTGAATGAACCTTGGGATTATGTCATCACGGTTTGCGGTGGTGCCAAGGAAACTTGCCCGGCGTTCTTTGGGCAGGTTGGAGAACGCCTGCACATTGGCTTTGACGATCCGGATGCATTCAAGGGAACAGAAGAAGAAATGCTCGCGGAGTTTCGACGCGTCCGTGATGAAATAAAGATGAAGATGGAAGAATTTTACCTGACGAAAATCAAAAAACGCAAGGCGTAAGAGCATGAGGTAAAAAATGATTCAACAGTTTGCCGATTGGTTTATCTATAGCGTGTGTGGTTTGGATGCTGCGTCTCGTTTGGGCGCTGCGCTGAACTTCTTTGTTTACGACTCCATCAAGATTGTGCTGTTGCTTTTTGTCATCAGCTTCTTGATGGGGATTGTGAACGATTATTTTCCGGTGGAACGCCTTCGGAATTTTTTGAACAGCCATAAACTTTTTGGATTGCAGTATTTGCTTGCGGCAACCTTTGGCGCGGTGACGCCCTTCTGCTCCTGCTCCAGCATCCCGCTGTTCATCGGCTTTGTGAAAGGCGGAATTCCCCTGGGCGTGACATTTGCTTTCTTGATTACGTCGCCCTTGGTCAACGAGGTTGCGGTAGCCATGCTTGCGGCAACCTTTGGCTGGAAGGTGACCGTGATTTATGTGGTCTGCGGAGTAATGCTTGGAACGCTCCTTGGCGCAGCCCTAGGCCGCTTTAAGCTAGAAAGACTGCTTAGCGATTGGGTGCGCCAGATTCAGGAAACCGCAGCAAACGTGACCAGCGACGAAGCCGATGAAATCGAAAAACGCTCCTTTGCAAAACGCCTGCCTGGTATCGCCCGCGGCTCCCTCGGAATCGTTCGCGGAGTCATCATCTACGTGATCGTCGGCATTGGAATCGGCGCCGCCATGCACGGCTACGTTCCTACAGGATTCTTTGAAAATTACCTTTCCGCAGACCACTGGTATGCTGTTCCCCTCGCCGTAATCCTTGCGGTCCCCATGTACTCCAATGCGGCTGGCGTCGTGCCGATTATCGAAGTGCTTGTGTCCAAAGGCGTTGCCATCGGAACTGCGCTTTCCTTCATGATGGCTGTTGTGGGACTCTCGTTACCCGAAGCCATGATGCTAAAGAAAGTCATGTCACTAAAGCTTCTGCTGATTTTCTTCGGAACAGTTGCCCTGAGCATCATTGTGCTTGGACTGTTGTTTAATGGGTTTGGGATATATGCAACAGATTGTTGTATATGAAAGAATTTTCTGAAAAATTTTCTATAAAAATTGCAATTTTAGTTAAAAAATCAAATTTTTGATGCATAGAGTTATTTGAAAAGTTGTTGCATAAGCCTATATTTTTAGGTGATGAAACCTATCGTTGAATACACCGATTTTCGAAAGTTCATGCTGGACTTCTATGAAGAGCAGAAATTGCGCCATGGGTTTACCTGGCGTGAGTTCTCCAA